>SLIG01000059.1 GCA_007135755.1 Cyanobium sp. | reverse complement strand
CGGCCGCCCCTCCATGTTCGATGAGCTTTCCCAGCGGTTTGAGGATGCGGTCAAGGGCCTGAGGGGGCAGGCCACGATCAGCGAAACCAACGTGGAGGGCGCCCTGCGGGACGTGCGCCGCGCCCTGCTGGAGGCCGATGTGAGCCTGCCGGTGGTAAAGGATTTCGTGGCCGAGGTGCGCAGGAAGGCCCTCGGCGCCGAGGTGGTGCGCGGCATCAGCCCGGATCAGAAGTTCATCCAGGTGGTGCACGAGCAGCTGGTGGACACCATGGGGGGCGCCAACACACCCCTGGCCGCCGGCGGCAAACCGGGAGAACCCGCCGTGGTGCTGATGGCCGGCCTGCAGGGGGCGGGCAAGACCACCGCCACCGCCAAACTCGGCCTCCATCTCAAGGAGCAGGGCCGCAGGGCCCTGCTGGTGGCCGCCGACGTCTACCGCCCCGCCGCCATTGAGCAGCTGCAGACCCTGGGCGCTCAGATCGGCGTGGAGGTGTTCAGCCTCGGCACCGAGGCCAAGCCGGAAGCCATCGCCGCGGCCGGCATCGCCAAGGCCAGGGCCGAGGGCTTCGACACGGTGCTGGTGGACACCGCCGGCCGGCTCCAGATCGATCAGTCGATGATGGAGGAGATGGTGCGCATCCGCGAGGCCTGCCAGCCCGATGAGGTGCTGCTGGTGGTGGACTCGATGATCGGCCAGGAGGCGGCCGAGCTCACCCGCGCCTTCCACGAGCAGGTGGGCCTCACCGGCGCCGTGCTCACCAAGCTCGATGGCGATTCCCGCGGCGGAGCGGCGCTCTCGATCCGCAAGGTGAGCGGGGCACCGATCAAGTTCATCGGCACCGGCGAGAAGGTGGAGGCCCTGCAGCCTTTCCACCCCGAGCGCATGGCCAGCCGGATTCTGGGCATGGGCGATGTGCTCACCCTGGTGGAGAAGGCCACCAAGGAGGTGGAACTGGCCGATGTGGCGCGCATGCAGCAGAAGCTGCAGGAAGCCACCTTCGACTTCTCCGACTTCCTGCAGCAGATGCGCCTGATCAAGCGCATGGGGTCGTTGGGGGGGCTGATGAAGCTGATCCCCGGCATGAACAAGATCGACGACGGCATGCTCAAGCAGGGGGAACAGCAGCTCAAGCGCATCGAGGCGATGATCGGCTCGATGACCGAGGCCGAGCGCCGCAATCCCGACCTGCTGGCCTCCACCCCGTCGCGGCGCCGCCGGATCGCCGGCGGCAGTGGCCACAGCCCCGCCGACGTGGACAAGGTGCTGGCCGACTTCCAGAAGATGCGCGGGTTCATGAAGCAGATGAGCCAGAGCGGCGGCATGCCCGGCATGCCCGGGATGGGCGGTGGCTTCCCCGGCATGGGTGGCATGCCCGGGATGGGCGGCATGCCGGGCATGGGCGGGATGCCCGCTGGCGGGCCGGGTCTGGGCCGGGGCCGCGGCCCCGCCAAGCCGCCCCGCCCGGCGAAGAAGCGCAAGGGCTTCGGCGACCTCTGATCCCCCTTACCCACCGGGAGTCCCCCCTGCACCCCCGGGAGGTAAGTTGTTTGTTTGTTCCTTTTGCGGCTAGGCCACGATGATCAAGCTCCGCCTGAAGCGGTTTGGCAAGAAGCGGGAAGCGAGCTTCCGTCTGGTGGCCGTGAACAGCACCTCCCGCCGCGACGGCCGCCCGCTTGAAGAGCTGGGCTTTTACAACCCCCGCACCAAGGAAACCCGCCTCGACACCGAGGCCATCCGTGCCCGCCTGGCCCAGGGTGCCCAGCCCACCGACACCGTGCTGACCCTGCTGGAGCGCGGCGGCCTGGTGGAGAAGAGCGTGCGCTCCTCGGTGCTGGTGGGCCAGAAGAAGCAGGTCGCCGCCCGCGAGGCCGCGGCCAAGCAGGCCGCCAGGGAAGCTGCCGAAGCCAAGGCCGCCGCTGAAGCCAAGGCCGCCGCTGAAGCAGCCGCCAGCGCAGCCGACGAGGCCCCGGCGGAGGCTTGAGCTCCGGCCCGATGGCCGACTCCGAAGGGCTCTGCAACGCCACCCTGTCGCTGCCCTCACCCGAGGCGGCCCTGGCCCTGGCCGGTGACGGGGAAGCCACCCTGCGACGGCTGGAAGCCCTCACCGGGGCCTCCCTGGTGTTACGGGGGCTGGACCTCTCCCTGCGGGCCCGCCCGGCCCAGCTGGAGCGGGCCAGCTCCCTGCTGGATCTGCTGCGCCCCCTCTGGCAGGACGGCCAGAGCATCAGCCAGGTGGACCTCAACACCGCCCTCCAGGCCCTCGACAGTGGCCGGGGGGAGGAGCACCGCGACCTCAGCAACCTGGTGCTGGCCCGCAGCCAGACCGGCCGCCTGCTGCGCCCGCGCACCCTGCGCCAGAAGGCCTACGTGCAGGCCATGGAGCGCCACGACCTCACCCTGGCCCTGGGCCCGGCCGGCACAGGCAAAACGTTTCTGGCCACCGTGCTGGCGGTGCGCATGCTCCAGGACCGGCGGGTGGAGCGGCTGATCCTCACCCGGCCGGCGGTGGAGGCCGGCGAACGGCTCGGCTTCCTGCCCGGCGACCTGCAGCAGAAGGTGGATCCTTACCTGCGCCCCCTCTACGACGCCCTGCACATGCTGCTGGGGGCGGAGCGCACGGCGGTGCTGCTGGAGAAGGGGGTGATCGAGGTGGCGCCACTGGCCTACATGCGCGGCCGCACCCTGGCCGATGCCTTCGTGATCCTCGATGAGGCCCAGAACACCACCGGCGCCCAGATGCGCATGGTGCTCACCCGCCTGGGCGAGAACTCGCGCATGGTGGTCACCGGTGACCCCAGCCAGACCGACCTGCCCAGTGCGGTGGTGAGCGGCCTGGTGGAAGCCGCCCAGGTGCTCGACGGGGTGGAGGGGGTGGCCATCTGCCATCTCAGCGCCACCGACGTGGTGCGCCACCCGCTGGTGCAGCGGCTGGTGCAGGCCTACGAACAGCGCGACAAGCGCCGGCGCTGAAGGGGGAGATCCGCACCCTGCCGGCGATCCCGGCGCTGTCGTTGGCACAGCGGCACTGGCAGGATGGATGGAGTTCGCAGTTCTGGGGCGTCATGCCGGCCAGCAGCAATTTCCAGGAGGCCATCCGCGAGGCGCAATCCAGCGCCCTGGTGGGGCCCAACGTCGTCAACAAGGCCCTGCCCTACGTGGGCGGCGGCATGGTGCTCACCGCCGGGGGCGTGCTGGGCGGCCTCACCCTGATGGCCAGCAGCCCGGGGCTGTTCATGCCCCTGTTCTGGGTGGCCCTGATCGGCAACTTCATCCTCTTCTTCGTGGCCCAGAACGTGGCCCGCAAGTCGGAGAACAGCACCGCCCTGCCGCTGCTGGCCGCCTACAGCCTGATCACCGGCTTCACCCTCAGCGGGATTGTTGCCTATGCCGTGAATGTGGCGGGTGTGGGCGCCATCGGCACCGCCACCCTGGCCACCGGCATCACCTTCGTGGTGGCCTCGTTCGCGGGGCGACGGATGAGCGACAGCGTCGGCCAGGCCCTCACCGGTGCAGTGGGCCTGGGCATCATCGGCCTGCTGATCGCCATGGTGGTGCAGATCGTGGGCAGCATCTTCGTGCCGGGCATGTTCGGCGGCACGGGCCTGGAACTGATCATCGCCGGCTTCGGCACCATCCTGTTCGTGGGCGCGGCCTTCGTGGACTTCTACACGATGCCCCGCACCTACAACGACGATCAATACCTGGCCGGGGCGCTGGGGATGTACCTCACCTACATCAACCTGTTCATCTTCATCCTGCGCCTGATCATCGCCCTGCAGGGCGGCGGCCGCCGCGACTGATCCGGCATCAGATCAGATCACAGCAGATCAGATCAGCACCTGAGAGGGTTTCGATCAAGCGTCGATCACCAATCGAGGTTCTGTACAGCGCGTACAGAACCTCTTTTTCATGCAGAACCTCTTCACTGTCAGCCCATGCCGCTGAGACTCACTCAGCCACGGCCTCAATCGCGGCGCTGATGGCGCTCTTCTGCTCAGCGTCGTAGCCCCAGCGCTGCAGGAAGGCCACGTCCTCGCCGGCACCGTCGCGGGAGGCGGCCAGCAGGGTTTCCAGGCGCTCCTTCACGGCCTGGGGCTCCAGCAGCCGCAGCAGCTCGGTGCAGCGCTGCCGCACCCGCTCCGATCCCGCCTGCTGCGCGCCGTCCCCACTGCGCCGGTGGTGCAGAACCATGGCCGTGCTCATGGCCAGATTGCGTGCGGTGAGGTCCACCACGCCCGCGCCCGCCGCCCGCAGCTGCAGCACCAGGGGCTCGGGCAAGCGGTCCATCAGCGGGCAGTCACCGGCCAGGCTGACCACGAAGAAGCCGCGGCCGCCGTCACGGCTGGCCACCAGTTCGCCGACGCGGTCGGCGAGCACCTCATCGCTGAGTTCGCCGTTCTCCCACAGTCCCAGCCACTGGGCCGTGATCTCCATGGCCTGCTGGAAGGTGGGCTCGCGGGGGGTGGCGGTCATGGCAGGCGGCGGCGGGGGCAGCGAACTGGCAGTGTTGAGGTTATGGACCCGCACCCCTTCAGCGCCCCCGCCGAGCCAGCCGGCCCCGCCGCAGCCAGCGACAACGGTCCGGGCCGCCTGGCCATGCCCGCCGGCGATGCCGGCGTGGAGCTGCCGATTCCCGACCCCGCCGAATCGGCCCGCCTGCTGGCGGAGGCGACGGCAGAACAGCAGGGCGAGCCCGGCAGCGGTTTTCGCTCCGGTTTCGTGGCCCTGATCGGCCGCCCCAACGTGGGCAAGAGCACCCTGCTCAACCAGCTGGTGGGCCAGAAGGTGGCGATCACCTCGCCGGTGGCCCAGACCACCCGCCACCGACTGCGGGCGATCCTCACCACCCCCGCCGCCCAGCTGGTGCTGCTGGACACCCCCGGCATCCACAAGCCCCACCACCTGCTGGGCGAGCGGCTGGTGAAGACGGCCAAGGGCGCCATCGGCGATGTGGACGTGGTGCTGCTGCTGGTGGACGGCAGCCAGCCGGCCGGCCGCGGCGACGGCTTCATCGTCGAGCTGCTGCGCCACTGCCGCGCGCCGGTGCACATCGCCCTCAACAAATACGACCTGGTGGCTCCGGCCGAGGCCGAGGCCCTGGCCGCCAGCTACCGCCAGCTGCTGGAGGGCCGCGGCGACTTCGCCTCCCCGAGCCCACAGCCACCGCTCCAGTGGCCCCTGCACCCGGTGAGCGCCCTCACCGGCGACGGCACCGAAGCCCTGGTGGCGGCCCTGGCCGCCGAGCTGCCGGAAGGGCCCCAGCTCTATCCGGCCGACGCGGTGAGCGACCAGCCCGAGCAGCTGCTGATGGCCGAGCTGATCCGCGAGCAGGTGCTCAGCCACACCCGCGAGGAGGTGCCCCACTCGGTGGCGGTGAGCATCGACCGGGTGGTGGACGACGGCCCCCGCACCGCCGTGCTGGCCACGGTGCTGGTGGAGCGCTCCAGCCAGAAGGGCATCCTGATCGGCAAGGGCGGCCGGATGCTCAAGACGATCGGCCAGGGGGCGCGGCTGCAGATGGAGAAGGTGTTCAGCGGGCCGGTGTATCTGGAGTTGTTCGTGAAGGTGGTGCCCGGCTGGCGCCGCAGCGCCGCACGCCTGACCGAACTGGGCTACCGGGGCGAGTGAGGGGCCCAACGCCACCCCATCAACAGCAACGCTGGATCAACGCTGCACAGGATCAACGCCACACAGGATCAACACCGCACAGGACAGGCTTAGCCGCCAACGCGGCTAAGCTGCTTCCATGCAAGTCAACCTGCACGACGCCAAGACCCACCTCTCCCGCTACGTGGATCAGGCCCTCGATGGAGAGGAGGTGGTGATCGCCCGCGCCGGCAAGGCTCTCGTGCGGCTGGTTCCCGTGGACGACACGCCGAGGCAGCGCGAACTGGGATTCCTGCGAGGGGCCGCGGTGCTGGACTGCGACCTCAAGCAGGCGTTTCAGCACGACATCGAAGCGATGTTCGGCTGATGGCGGGCCCCCAGCAGCTCCTCGACACCCAGCTGCTGCTCTGGCTGGCGATCACGCCGCAGCGGCTGCCGGCGCCCCTGCGTTCCGCCCTCAGGGATCGACGCACCCCCGTCCTGTTCAGCGTGGCCAGCCTCTGGGAGGTGGCGATCAAGACCTCCCTGGGCAAGCCGGGGTTCCGCGTCGATGCCGATCAACTCAGGCAGGGCCTCCGCCGGCAGGGGCTGGTGGAACTGGCGATCGAGGCGGAGCACTGCCTGGCGGTGCAACACCTGCCCTGGATCCATCGCGATCCCTTCGACCGGCTGCTGGTGGCGCAGGCGAGGCATAGCGGCATCACCCTGCTCACGGCCGATCGCGCCCTCACCGGCTACGGCGAGCCGGTGACCTGGGTGGGCAGCGCGGCCCCGGGCGACTGAGAGAATCGCCCCATGAGCGACACCAACAGCGAGCAGGCCCCCTTTCCGCCCCAGGAGATCGGCGCCTTCCTGCGCTTCTGCGCCGGCGAGTGGATGGCGCTGCGCAGCCGTTTCGCCCTCGGCGAGGACAGCGAGGGTGAGAACGGCGACGAGTGGCACAGCAGCGACCGGGGCGAGTTGCTGGTGACTTACCTCGAGCCAGCCAGCGCCGGTTCCCCCGGTGGGCTGCGCCTGTGCCCCCAGGGCCAGCCGGAGCGGCAACTCCTGTTTGCCGGCAACGGCAGCTTCGAGGTGAACGGGGCCCGGGGCTGCTGGCAGCTCTGGCCGGACGGCAGCCTGGAACTGAGCCTGCGTGGCGAAGGCGGCGAGGTGCGGGAGCGCATCTGGTTCACCAAGCCCAACCTGCGGCTGCGCTCCACGGTGGAGAGCCGCAGCGACGGCAGCCCCGGCCGGGCCAGCTTCAGCTCCGAGATCCGCCGCGTGAGCCGACCCGCGCCGGCGGCCTCCTGACCTGCTGCCCGGCCCCGATGCGCCTCGATGTGGTGACCCTGGCCCCGGAGGCCCTGCAGCCCCTGCTGACGCTGGGGGTGATCGGCCGGGCCTTTCAGAACGGCATCGCCACGCTGCACACCCACAACCCGCGCGACTTCGCCAGTGACAGGTACCACAAGGTGGACGACGAGCCCTACGGCGGCGGGGCCGGCATGGTGCTCAAACCGGAGCCGGTGTTCGCGGCGGTGGAGGCGATCCCGCAGCTGCCCAGGCGCCGGGTGCTGCTGATGAGCCCCCAGGGGCAGCCCCTGCGCCAGGCCGACCTGCAGCGCTGGGCCGGCGGCTACGACCAGCTGGTGCTGCTCTGCGGCCACTACGAGGGCTTCGATGAGCGGATCCGCAGCCTGGCCCACGAGGAGGTGTCGATCGGCGATTTCGTGCTCACCGGCGGCGAACTGCCCGCGGCTGTGGTGATCAATGGCGTGGTGCGGCTGCTGCCGGGCACCGTGGGCACGGCCGCCTCGCTGGAGGAGGAGAGCCACAGCGCCCTGCTGCTCGAGCATCCCCACTACACCCGTCCGGCGGAGTTCCGGGGCATGGCGGTGCCGGAGGTGCTGCGCAGCGGCGACCACGGCGCGATCGCCCGCTGGCGCCAGGAGCAGCAGCGGCAACGCACCCGCCAGCGCCGCCCCGACCTCTACGCCCGCTGGCAATCGGCTCAGCAGGCCAGCCAGCAGCAGTCGTAGGGGCCCAGCCCCTGGCCGTTCAGCCCTCGGACTTCTGCACACCGCGCAGCGCCGCCAGCAGGCTGGCCGGGCTCTGGGGGTCCACCATCAGCACGCTGCCGCCGGGGGCCTGGGCCATCGCCTCACCCATCGCCATCCAGTCGCGGGCCAGTAGCAGCCGGATCGCCTCGGTGGCCTCCGGGTTGGTCTGCATCGCCTCGGCCAGCCGGAGCGCCGCGTCGGCGCGGGCCTGAGCCAGCAGCCCCTGCTGCTGGGCCTGGGCCTCGGCCTCCATCACCAGGGCCTGCTGCTTGGCCCGGGCGTCGAGCACCAGGGCCTCGGCCCGGCCCCGGGCGGCATTGAGCTGGGATTCCTTCTCGCCCTCGGAGCGCAGGATCGCCGCCCGCTTCTGGCGCTCGGCTGTCATCTGCTGCTCCATGGCCTGCTGCACCCCGGAGGAGGGCTTGATGTCGCGCATCTCCACCCGGGTCACCTTCACGCCCCAGGGATCGGTGGCCTGATCGAGCTCCCGCAGCAGCGCCTCGTTCACCTCCTGGCGTGTGGTGAAGGTCTGGTCGAGGTCGAGCTTGCCCATCTCGGCGCGGATCTGGGTGAGCACCAGGTTCACCATCGCGTCCTGCAGATTGTCGACGCCGTAGTAGGCGCGGGCGTGCTCCAGAAGCTGCCAGTACACCACCGCATCCACCTCGATCGCCACGTTGTCGCGGGTGATGCACTGCTGGGGCGGGATGTCGAGCACCCGCTCCTTGAGCGACTCATGGCTCACCACCTTCTCCACCACCGGCAGCACGAATGACAGCCCCGGCTGGAGCTGGCGGTCGTATTTGCCCAGGCGCTCCACCAGCCGCGACTGGCCCCCGCTGGTGACCTTGACGCTGTTGATGCCCAGAAACGCCATCACCACCAGGGCAGGCAGACCGAACAGGGATTCCATGGGCAAGGGCGGCCAGTGATGGCCGAAATCAACGGCACCCCATCAGGCTAGGCAGCATGGTGGTCACCACCCCGCGTTCCCCTCCTCCGGCCATGGCTGTCGCTGCGCTGATCTGGCTCGGGGTAGGGCTGACGCTGCTGCTGATGGAGGCCCTGGGGGCCGAATTCGACGGCCTGCTGGCCGGTGCCCTGGCCGGCCTGGCGGTGTCGCTCACCACGGCCCTGTTGCCCCTGCCTCCGGCCGCCCAGCTGCTGCTGTTCGCCCTGCTCACCGGCGTGCTGCTGGTGGGGCTGCAGCGCTGGTCGGGGCGCCGGCGGGAGCGGGCCATTCCCCCCTCCCACGCCGCCGACCAGGCGCGGGTGATCAGCCGCTTCGACGCCGGCGGCGAGGGCCGGGTGCGCTGGCAGGGCCAGAGCTGGGCGGCCACCAACCTGGAGCCAGGGCGTGCCCTGGACACCGGCGCGGCGGTGATGGTGATGGGCCGGGAGGGCAACCACCTGCAGGTGGTGCCGCTGCCGGTGCCGGAGAGTCAGGGCTGAGGCCCCGTCAGGGGTGAGGCCCCGCCAGGGCCGGCAGGCGCACCAGCACCTCGGCGCCGCCCAGATCCTGGCTGCGCCCCAGCTCCAGCTGGCCGCCGTGGTTCTCCACGGCGGTGGAGGCCACGAACAGGCCGATGCCGCTGCCGCCGGCCTTGGTGCTGGCCAGCAGCAGCTGCTCGGGCTGAGGATCGCGGAAGCCGGGGCCGTTGTCGGCGATGCGCAGCTCCAGCCACTCCCGGCCGTCCGCGTCCGGCCGGCGCTCCAGGCTGAGGCGCACCAGGGGCCGCTTCACACCGGCCTGCTCGAGGGCCTCCACAGCGTTGCGTACCAGGTTGACAACGGCGATCTGCAGCTGGGCCCCATCGCCCAGCAGCCAGCGGGGCTGGTTGAGGCCGCTCTGCTCCAGCGTCACCCCCTGGCTGGCGAGCAGGCCGGCCAGCACCAGCCGGGCGCTCTCCATCACCTCGCAGAGGTCGATGGGCTGCTGGTCGGTGCGCACGTTGCGCAGCAGCATGCGCATGCGCTCGATCGTCTCCACGATCCGCTCGCTCTCGCGCAGCTGCTGCTCCAGCAGGGGCCGCAAAGCGGTTTGCAGGTCCCCCTCGGGCAGCTGCTCCACCTGGGCCTGCAGCATCTGGGTGTTGATCAGCAGAGCACTCAGGGGCTGATTGATCTCGTGGGCCACCGCCGCCGCCGTGAGGCTGGTGCGCAGCTTGGCCTCCAGCTCGCGCCGCTGGCGCTCCTTGAGGTCGGCCTCGCGCTTGAGGGCCCATTCCTGCGCGGCTGCGGCCCGCTTGCGCTCGGTCACATCGACGAAGGTGCAGAGCATCAGGTCGTCCAGACGCGTGGCCCGAAGAACCACGTCGCAACAGCTGCGATCCTTGCTTCTCAGATTGATCTCAAGCAGCGGCATCTCACCGCCGCTGGCCAGCAGCTCCACCCCACGCCCCCACTCATCCCAGACATCCACCTGGTCATCGGGGCCGTCGTAGGCCAGAGCCCTGAAGGCTTCTACGGTGGGCAGATCCTCGGACCGGTAGCCGAAGGTTTCCGTGAACTGGCGGCTCATGAACACAATCTCCTGGGGCGGTTCCAGCCGGTTGATGCCGATCGCCACAGGCAGGAAGTCGAGGATGCGGCGCAGCTGCTGCTGCTGGGCTTCCAGCCGCTGGCGGGTCTCCACCTCCTCAGTGACATCGGTGAGCACCCCCTCCCAGAGGGTGGATCCATCGGGCAGATCGCGGGGCACCGATTCGGCCCGCAGCCAGCGAACCACCCCGTTCACCAGCATCCGGCCCTGCCCCTTGAAGGGACGCTTCTGGCTGCTGGCCTCCTGCTCCAGGCGCACAAAGCCGGCTCGATCCTCCGGCAGCAGATGGCGAAACGCCTGGATCACCTCGGCCCCCAGGAGGTGGTGCCGCTCCAGGCCGCAGATCTCCAGAAAGCGGTCACTCAGGAACGAGAAGCGGGCCTGCGTCTCGCCGGGCCTCCGCAGCGTGGTGTAAGTGCCCACCGGAATGGCCTCGGTGATCGCCAGGGCGGTGTGGGCCAGCTGATCACGGGTCCGCTGCAGCGACAGGGTCAGCTCCTGGGCCTGCCGCGCCCGCTCGTTGACCACCACCACCAGGTCCTGCAGCTCCGTGATCACCGAAGGCGCCAGCTCCGTGGCCTGGCCCGCCGCCACCTCCTTCTGCAGCGGACGCAGCATGCGCCCCAGCTGATGGTCCACAACCCGAGCCAGCAGCTCGGCCAACGCCACCGCCACCAGCACGGTGATCCCCAGCCAGCGGATCCTCGGGAGCATGAGCTCGGTGTTGAGGGTGTTGATCAGCGGCCAGGCGGGACTCACGACGGTGGTGGGGCCCGACTGCACGAGCCAGTAGCTCGGCCTCAGGGCCGTGAGGGGGGCAGTTGCCTGACGGGGCACCAGCAGCTCCAGGCCACCCAGGCCCAAGCGATCGCGGCTGTCCGGCACCAAGTCGCCCTCCAGCCGGGCGAACAACTCCGGATCAGAGTTCTCCTGGCCGCCGTCAGGCGTGCGCCAGCGGGCCCCCAGCCCATCGGGCAAAGCGATGCCGGGCTTCTGCTCGGCGTTCATCACCTGGAGCGTCACCAGAGCGGCCATCATGTGCAGCCGCTGGCGCTCATTCTTGAGAACGGTGGTTTTGAGATGGCCGGAGAGACTGACCAGGCCCACCATCCAGGGCAGGCTCACCGCCAGCACCACCAAGGCCACGATCAGGCTGCGCAGACTCACACCTCCGGACCTGGGGCGCCGGTGCCACAGCTGCCAGAGCAGGTAGGCCGCCAGCCCCATCGCCGTGCAGAGCACCGCCAACACTCCGTCCAGCAGGCCCAGGGCGAAGGCCCTGGCCGGCTCCACACCCGGCAGCTGAGACAACAGCAGCGTGCTGGCGGGCACGCCCACCACCAGCCCGTAGGCGATGGCGGCCAGCACCAGCCGATCCTCCTGGCGTGACCTGCCCCCGTTGCGGCGATCCAGGAACCAGCGCAGCCACACCAGCTGGGCCAGGCCGATCAGCAAGGCAACGGGGTGCCCCCAGCGCCACACCGTCACCGCCAGGGCGGCCGCGCCCACCAGCAGGCCCTGCCAGCCGAACAGCAACAGGGCCAGCACGGCCACGGCCGTGCCCAGCATCAGCTGCAGATCGAAGAACAGCGTGGGGGCGTTGAGGTTGATCAGCACCGCCACGGCCGTCAGGCCCGCCAGCGCCAGGGCCCTAGTCCACACGGTCGAGGGTCATCTGCAGATCCAGGGCGGCCAGGCGCACCAGCTCGCCGCCCTTGGCCCCCACCTTGCCGGTGATGTTCTTGCGGTGGGTCTCCACCGTGCGCAGCGACAGGCCGAGCTGCTCGGCGATCAGCCGGTTGGTGCAGCCCTTGCCGATCAGGGCGAACACCTGGCGCTCGCGGGCGGTGAGCCGGCCCCGGGCCTCAGCCTCTCCGCCCTCCTCCAGCTGGGGATCGAGCAGACGCTGCACTTCGCTGCGCAGATCGTCGTAGGCGCGGGTCTTGTCGACCACCGCCTGCACCAGGGGGCGAAGCTGACGGGGACAGACAAAGCTGCTCACCTGGCCGGAGAGCACGATCACCTTCGGAGGCTGCTGCTGCTCCGCCAGGGCTGCCATCAGCTCCACCCCATCGCCGTCGGGCAGGGCCAGATCGAGGATCAGCAGATCAGGGCGGTGCTCGGCGCAGGCCGCCTGGGCCTCAGTCACCCCCTGGGCGGTGGCCACCACCTCCAGGCCCGGCAGGGTGCGCAGCATCGCCACCAGGAGCTGCAGGAACATCACCTGGTCTTCAACCACCACACAGCGCAGGGCCACCAGCGGGGAGTTCATCAGTTCTCTCTATTACACCGCCTGGCGGCAACCGGATCGGCCGCAGGCCGAGCAGCGACGGTGAAAGACTGGCGCGGGCGCCCGCCACTCCCTTCCTTCGCCCTTCATGCAGCTGCGCATCGGCAACGGCTACGACATCCACCGGCTGGTGCCCGGCCGGCCCCTGATCCTGGGGGGCCAGCGGCTGGAGCACCCCGCCGGCCTGGGGCTCGACGGCCACAGCGACGCCGACGTGCTCGTGCACGCGATCATGGATGCCCTGCTGGGGGCCCTCTCCCTGGGAGACATCGGCCGCTACTTCCCCCCCGACGACCCCCAGTGGCGGGGAGCCGACAGCCTGGTGCTGCTGGAGCAGGTGGTGGCCCTGGTACGCGAGCAGGGCTGGCATGTCGGCAATGTGGATGCGGTGGTGGTGGCTGAACGGCCGAAGCTGAAGCCCCACATCGCCGCCATGGGCCACGCCATTGCCGAACGCATGGGCCTGCGGCCCGATCAGGTGGGGGTCAAGGCCACCACCAACGAGCAGCTCGGCCCCGTGGGCCGGGAAGAAGGCATCGCCTGCCACGCCGTGGCCCTGCTGCTGCAGCCATGAGTGCGGCCCTCGCCCAGCTGCCCAGGCAGCTCCTGAGCCTGGTCGCGGTGCTGGTGCTGCTGGCGGTGGTGGCCACCACCACCACCCCGGCGGCGGCGGCCGACGGCGCGGTGGTGGTGGAACAGCTGCGTCTGCGGGTGCCGGCCGAGCAGCGCCAGGCCTGGCTGCAGGCCGAGCGGGGCAGCTGGGGGCCCTTCCTCGCCCGCCAGGATGGCTTCCTGGGCCGGGAGCTGTTCTGGGATCCGGCACGCCAGGAGGCGGTGCTGCTGATCCGCTGGGCCAGCCGGGCCCAGTGGCAGGCCATCCCCACGGCGCAGCTGCAGGAGGTGCAGGAGCGCTTCGAGCGGATCGCCCGCCAGGCCACCGGCGCCAGCGAGGGCAATCCCTTCGCGCTGGTGTTCGAAGGCGAGCTGGAGCCGCAGTGACCTCCGGCGCCCCCGGCACAGGCACTCCTGGCATCGGCGAGGGCCGCCAGCACCGGCTCGATCTGCAGCGCCGCCAGCGCCTGGGCATGGTGGAGGCGGTGTGGGGCGAGCACAAGAGCGCCGAGCAGATCGCCGCCGTGGTGCGCAGCCTCCAGGCCGCCGGCGAGATCCTGCTGGCCACCCGCGTGGCTGCCGGGAAGGCCACCGCGGTGCAGACCCTGCTGGCCGCCGACCAGCCCCCGGCCGCTCCGCTGCGCTACGTCACCGAGGCCCGCTGCCTGATCAGCGCCGCGCTGCCGCAGCCCGACCCCCGCCGCGGCCGCGTGGCGGTGCTGGCGGGAGGCACCAGCGATCTGGCCGTGGCCAGCGAGGCCCAGGTGGCGCTGCACTGCCACGGGCTGGCCGCCGAGCTGCTGCTGGATGTGGGCGTGGCCGGGCTGCACAGGCTGCTGGAGCGCCTTGAGGCCCTGGCCGAGGTGGATGTGCTGATCGCCTGCGCCGGCATGGAGGGGGCCCTGCCCACCGTGCTGGCCGGGCTGCTGCCCCAGCCGGTGATCGGCGTGCCGGTGAGCGTGGGCTACGGAGTGAGCGAGGGCGGCCGGGCAGCTCTCAGCGGCATGCTGGCGAGCTGCGCGCCGGGACTGTGCGTGGTCAATGTGGACAACGGCTATGGGGCCGCCATGGCGGCCCTGCGCATCCTCAGACGTGACGCAGGTCGGGATAGGTCGTGAGCAGCTGCTCGGTGCTGAAGGCTTCGCCGGCGCCGTCGGGCTGCCAGATCACCTCCAGGGCGATCAGATCGGCTGCACTCACCGAGCCCAGCACCTGCAGCGACTGCCGCAGCTGGTCAGCGTTGTCGGCGCCCTTGAGGGGCAGCGGGCGGCGGCTGGCCAGCAGCACGGTCACGGCGATGAAATCGCTGGTGGCATCGCTGGCGCCAGCGGCGGCGGGGGCCTCCTGGAACCGTCGGCCGGCCACGTTGGTGGTGAGCTCACGGTCGAGCTTGCTGCGCTCCGCCATCGACAGCCGGTTGAAGGTGGCCTCGGCACTGGCGAAGGGCACCTGGCCCACCTCGGCGTTGGCGTACACCCACAGGTCGGGGTGGCGCAGCAGGGCCAGGGTGGTTTCCTGAAGCACGGTCTGGAGGCCGGCACTGTGGCTGGTGTCAGCGGACACGGCCAGCTTGCGCAGGTCGTCCTGAAGCGAGCGGGCGGAGGCCAGCAGCCCCACCTGCACCTGGGAGATGGTCACCGGGCCGTCGCTGCGGGGGGCCATCACGGGGCGGGATCCGCCGCCCTGGGCCATGCCGGCGCCGGCACCGCGCAGGGCATTGCCGATCAGACCGACCACGGCCATCAGCACCAGGAAGCCGAACAGGCCGCCACCGCCGAAGCCAAAGATCGGAATCAGGAAGGGAAAGCCGATGCCGCCACCCCGGTAGCCGCCCCCGTAGCCCCCGCGCAGGCTGCCGCCGCCCATCCCACCACCGCCGCCGCTGAAGCTGCGGGGCATGGAGGGGGCGGCGCGGAAACTGCCGCCACCGATGCGCCCGCCGCTGGCGGCCCAGGAGGGCTGGGGGGCCAGCACCAGCAGGCCCAGCACCAGGGCCGGCAGGGCCAGCCAGGCGAAGGCGCGGCGCAGGAAGAGGGGGGAACGCATGCGGAAACCGTTTCGTGACGGACGCCGGCAGCGCCGGCGCTGAGGAAGTCGTCCGGCCCGCTGCAATGGCAGTCCGGGCTCGAATGAAGCTTCCCGAACTCTAAGAACCACCCCCGACGATGGTGACCACCTCCAGCACGTCGGATTCCTGCACCGGCTGGACGCCCCAGCGGCCGCGGGGCAGGATCGCGCCGTTGAACTCCACCACCACCAGCTGGGGGCGGTAGCCCAGCTCCACCAGCAGCTGCTCGAGGCTGAGGCCGGCGCTGCAGCGTCGCGGCTCGCCATTCACCTGGATCGCGATCCCGCCGGTTGGGTCGATCTCCGCCACGGGGTCCATCAGTGCTCCTGTCCCAGGGCCGCCAGCAGCTGCCGGCTGGCGGCCGCCGGGTCGGGGGCCTCGGTGATCGCCCGCACCACCGCCACCCGGCTGGCACCGGCCTGGCGCACGGCCGGCACCGACCCAACGCTGATGCCGCCGATGGCAAAGCAGGGAATGGCGCTCTCAGCCGTGGCCTGGCGCACGTAGGCCAGCCCCACCGGCTCCCGGCCGGGCTTGGTGGGGGTGGCCTGCACCGGGCCCACCCCGGCGTAGTCGCAGCCGTCGGCCTGGGCCTGGCGCAGCTGCTCAAGGGCATGGGTGCTGCGCCCGATCAGCCGGTCCGGCCCCAGCAGCCGCCGGGCCACGGCAGGCGGCAGGTCACCCTGGCCCAGATGCACCCCATCGGCGTCCACCGCCAGGGCCAGATCAATGCGGTCGTTCACCAGGAACAGGGCCTGATGGCGGGCACAGAGCTGGCGCAGGCTGTGGGCCTGGCGCAGTCGCTCGTCGTCGGTGAGCGGCGCGCCGTCGGCGCCGCTGCTGCCCTCCTTGGCCCGGTACTGCACCAGCCGCACACCCCCGGCCAGGGCGGCGGCCACCACCCGCTCCAGCTCCGGCACCGGACTGGTGACCAGATACAGGTGGGCGGCCTGGAGGCGGCGGCGGCGCTCGCTGGCAGCGCCGCCGGCCTGCAGCAGCTCCAGCTCCAGGTCGTAGAGGCTGTAGCGGATCGCCGCCGCCTCCGCCGCCAGCTGGGGGTCGAGCGGCCGGCCGAACTCCTCCAGCACCCGCAGGGCCTCCTGCACCCGGGCGGCATTGGCCGCCACCACCTGCTCAGGCCGCAGGCGCTGGTGCTGGGCGGGATGGGCCATCCCGGCGGCCGGATCGGTGGCCGTGTGGCGGGCGCGCTTGTAGGCCTCCCGGTGCAACCCTCCCAGCCGCTGACGCAGGTCCTTGGTGCGGGCCACCAGATCGGCGCGCTCGAGGCCGAAGCGGGCCCAGTCCTCCAGCACCCGCAGACCCTCGCGGGCCCGGTCAAGGTTGGCATCGAGCAGCCGCCGCACGGCCGCCAGCTCACGCGCAGCGCTCGCGGCCGTGGCTGCGGTGCCGGACGAGCCGGGGGTGTCGGTGGTGGCTGAGGTGTCGGGCGTGACCATGGCGCGCAACGGTTGCTGGTTTACTGATTGCTCAGGTGCACTGCCGCTGGCCGGCAGATCCAGGCCATGGCAGACGGCTTCGATCAGGGCGGCGACAACCCGATGCTGGTGCTGGTGTCAGGAATTCTGCTGCTGGGCGGAATCGGCGCCTTCATCGTCTGGGGCCTCACCCACGCCTACCCGCTCACCTGAGTCAGTGCGCGCGCCGCACAGGCGCCGGGCCCGGTCGGCATCGGCGGCGATCTGGGCGCTGAGGGCCTCCAGGCCATCGAAGCGCCGCTGCCGGCGCAGCAGGGCCAGCGGTTCCACCCGCAGCTGGCAGCCCACCAGCTCCAGGGAGCGATCGAGCAGGTGGACCTCCACCGCCGAGGGGGCGGTGGGATCCACCGTGGGCTGGGGCCCCAGATTCATCACCGCCGGCAGCACCGCTCCGGCTCCATCGAGCTGCACCAGGGCGACATACACCCCCTCCATGGGCAGGAACTTGCGGCCGTCCACCTGCAGGTTGGCAGTGGGCCAGCCCAGCTGGCGCCCCAGGCCCCGCCCGCGCTCCACCACGCCACTGAAGCGATAAGGGCGCTCCAGCAGGCGGCTGGCCTCGGCGATGTCGCCGGCGCTCAGGGCCCGGCGGATGCGGCTGCTGCTCAAGCGCTCATCGCTGTCGGAGAGCATCGGCAGCACGCTCACGGCAATGCCACGGGCGGCCGCCAGGGCCTGCAGATCCCTGGCGTCACCACAGCGGCCGGCACCGAAGCGGAAATTCGCCCCCACCGCCACCCGGCAGGCCCCGAGCTGATCCACCAGCACCTGGTCCACGAAGGCCTCCGGATCCAGGGCGGCCAGCTGGCGGTCGAACGGCACCAGCACCAGCTGCTCGATCCCCAGGGGCTGGAGCAGCTCCAGCTTCTCGGCCGGCAGGTCGAGGCGCAGGCGCGGCTCGCCGTAGAGCACTTCGCGGGGATGGGGCCAGAAGCTCACCACGGTGGGCACACCGGCGCCGGCGGCGGTCACCGCGGCGATCACACGCCGATGGCCGCGGTGCAGGCCGTCGAAACTGCCCAGGGCGATGGCGGTGGGCCGCCTGGCCTGCCGCGGCGTGAGCAGGGGAATCAACGCGACAGTTCCCGAAGCCGTGGCACACCTGGGCGATCTTCCCATGGCAGGTTTGGGGGCACCGCATGGGAGGCCGATGACCGACGAGCTGGAGCTGCAGAAGCTCTCCGGGGCCCTGCGGCGCATGGGCTGGATCCGCTTCTGGGTGCAGGTGGTGCTCGGGGTGGTGGTGGTGGGGGTGCTGGTGTTCAACAACGTCGGCAGCCGGCTGGCGGCCAACTCCGCCCGCGCCCTGGGGCTGGGCCCGGGGATCAGCCTCACCACCCTGGCCTTCCTGGTGCTGCTGTACAGCGGCTGGCAGAGCTGGCTGGTGGTGCGCTGCGGCCGTGCCCTGGCCAGTGCGGTGAAGCCCAGCCGAGGCGAGACCGGCCGGCTGCTGAAGCGCGGGCTGCTGGCCGACCTGGGAGGACTGACCCTGGCCGCGATGGGGTACCAGGCCATGGCCGGCAGCCTGTTCGTGCAGGCCTCCCAGCAGGTGCCGGGGTTCTTCGGGGCCCAGATCGAGGGCGCCGGAGGGGCCGGCCGGCAGGTGGTGGGTCTGCCGATCACCGCGATCGAGATGTTCACCGTGCTGGGCAACACCCAGGTGCTGTTCGCCCACCTGATCGGGCTGGTGTTCAGCCTCTGGCTGCTGCAGCGGGTCTACAGGGTGCGCTGAAGCCCGGCCACGTTCAGGGCATCGAGGCTGGGCAGGGTGGTGGTGTCACCCATCCAGAAGAATTCCGGCTGCAGGGGGCTCAGGGACGCGCCGCCGGTCTGCACGTGGGCCACATCGATGGGCCACACAGGGGGGCCGGCCACGGCGGCGTCGAGATCGTTGGCCACCTCGCCGGCCAGCCAGTAGTAGCTGCGGCCGCGGGGATCGATGCGGCGCTCGAACTGATCGGTGTAACGGCGCACGGCGATGCGGCACCAACGCAGGGGTCCGATGCTCTCGGCGGGCCGGGGCGGCACGTTGAGGTTGAGGAGAAGCCCCTGGGGCCAGTCGCCGGCGAGCATGCCCTCCGCCACCTCCAGGGCCATGGCGGCCGCCGGTTCGAACTGGCGCCACTGGAAATCGGCACTGCTCACCGCCAGGGCGGGCAGCCCCTCGATCGTGCCCTCCATGGCTGCACTCACCGTGCCGGAATAGAGCACATCGGTGCCCAGGTTGGGGCCGTGGTTGATGCCGGAGAGCACCAGGTCGGGCCACTCATCGAGCAGGGAGAACAGGGCCAGCTTCACGCAGTCGCTGGGGGTGCCGCTGCAGGCCCAGGCGGTGATGCCGTCATCGAACAGCTCATCGGCCCGCTCCGCCCGGATCGGCGTCTGCAGGGTGAGGCCATGGCCGGTGGCGGAGCGCTCCTGGTCGGGGCACACCACAGTCACCTGGTGGCCGCGGGCATTGGCGGCGTTGGCCAGGGTGCGGATGCCGGCGGCGAAGACCCCGTCGTCGTTGCTGATCAGGATCTTCAGGGATGGCATGGGTTCGCGGGACTGCTCCGTACAGTCTCTCCCTGGCCATTACCAGCGGGTTTGTCGTGGGCGTCACTGTGTCGCTTGAGGATCTCAGCGCCCAGCTCCAGCAGCTGGAGAGCGAGGCGGCCGCCGCCATCGCCGCCGCCGGCAGCGCCGGCGAACTCGAGGAGCTGCGGGTGGGGCTGCTGGGCAAGAAAGGACGCCTCTCGGCCGTGCTGGGAGCGATGGGCAAGCTGCCGGGTGCGGAGCGTCCGGTGATCGGCCAGCGGGCCAACGTGCTCAAGCAGCAGGTGCAGGAGCAGCTGAGCGCCCGCCTGCAGGCGGTGAAAGCGGTGGCCCTGGAGGAGCGCATCGCCCGCGAAAGCCTCGATGTCACCGCCCCCAGCAGCTACGTGCCGGCGGGCCATCGCCACCCGCTGATCAGCACGATCGAGGAGATCGTCGACATCTTCAGCGGCCTCGGCTACCGGGTGTCGGAGGGTCCCGAGATCGAGACCGACCACTACAACTTCACCGCCCTGAACATTCCCGAGCACCACCCGGCCCGGGACATGCAGGACACCTTTTACCTCCAGGACGGCCGCCTGCTGCGCACCCACACCTCACCGGTGCAGATCCGCTACCTGGAGACCAACCCGCCGCCGGTGCGGGTGATCGCTCCCGGGCGCGTCTACCGCCGTGACGCCGTTGATGCCACCCATTCGCCGGTGTTTCATCAGGTGGAGGTGCTGGCCATCGACGAGGGCCTGGCCTTCACCCACCTGCGGGGCACGGTCACGGCCTTTCTGCAGCGCTTCTTCGGCGACCTGCCGGTGCGCTTCCGCGCCAGCTACTTCCCCTTCACCGAGCCCAGCGCCGAGGTGGACGTGCAGTGGCGGGGCCGCTGGCTGGAGGTGATGGGCTGCGGCATGGTCGATCCGGCGGTGCTGGAAGGCATGGGGCTGGATCCGGAGCGCTGGAGCGGCTTCGCCGCCGGCCTGGGAGTGGAGCGCTTCTGCATGGTGCGCCACGGCATCGACGACATCCGCCGCCTTTACACCAGCGATCTGCGCTTCCTGGAGCAGTTCTGAACCCGGCCCATACACTCAATGGGCCCCACGCCCAGCGATCGGTGCCCCGCGTCGGACTGATCGTGAATGACGGCAAGACCGTGGCCGTGGCCACCGCCGATGCGCTGGAAGAGCGCTTCAGCGGCCACGGCTGGGAGGTGCGGCGGGTGAGCAGCTCCGGCGGCATGGTGGGCTTCGCCAACCCCGACCAGCACCTGCGCAATCGCGGCTACCGGGCCTGCGTACCGACCCAGTTCAGCGACGAGCTGGAACTGGCGATCGTGCTCGGCGGCGACGGCACCGTGCTCTCGGCAGCGCGCCAGACCGCCCCGATCGGCGTGCCGATCCTCACCATCAACACCGGCCATCTGGGCTTTCTGGCCGAGGCCTACCTGCACCAGCTCGACGACGCCCTCGAGCAGGTGATCAGTGGCAGCTGGACGGTGGAGGAGCGCAGCATGCTGGTGGTGAGCGTGATGCGCAGCGAGCAGCGGCGCTGGGAGGTGCTCTGCCTCAACGAGATGGCGCTGCACCGCGAGCCGCTCACCTCGATGTGCCATTTCGAGATCGCCATCGGCCGCCATGCGCCGGTGGACATCGCCGCCGACGGCGTGATCCTTTCCACTCCCACCGGCTCCACCGCCTACGCCCTCAGCGCCGGCGGGCCCGTGATCACCCCCGACTGTCCGGTGCTGCAGCTCACGCCGATCGCCCCCCATTCGCTGGCCTCACGGGCGCTGGTGTTCAGCGACCGCGAGCCGGTGACGGTGTTTCCCGCCACGCCGGAGCGGCTGATGATGGTGGTGGATGGCAGTGCCGGCTGCTACATCTGGCCCGAGGACCGGATCCTGATCCGCCGCAGCGACCATCCGGTGCGGTTCGTGCGCCTGGCCGATCACGAATTCTTCGGGGTGCTGCGCAACAAACTGGGCTGGGGGCTTCCCCACGTGGCCAAACCGGGCAACGGCGAGCTGCCATGAGCGAGGCCCGGCTGCTGCTGCTGGGGTCGGAGGCCGAGGCCCTGGCCGCCCGCCTGCAGGCCTCCGGCTACGGGCTGGTGCCGGGACCGCAGGCCGCCGGGCCGGGGCCCGATCTGGTGCTGCTGGCGGGCGCAGAGGAGGGGCGCATCCCCGAGCTGCGCCGGCGCTTCGCCAATGTGCCGATCCTGTTGGGGGTGGCGGCCGACTCGGTGGAGGAGCGGGTGCGCTGCCTGAGCGCCGGCGCCGATGACTTCTGGCTGCCGGGCCTGGGGGCCAGCGACCTGCTGATGCGGCTGCGGCTGCAACTGAGCCTGCGGCGCCGCAGCGGCCAGCCCTCGGCGCTGCTGCAGATGGCCGACCTCACCCTCAACCCCGCCAGCCGCCAGGTGAAGCGCGGCCAGCGCAGGGTGGCCCTCACGGCCCGGGAGTACCAGCTGCTGCTGCTGCTGCTGGAGCGTCAGGGCACGGTGGTGAGCCGCGACCAGATCCTGCGCCAGGTGTGGAACGACGACCGCGGCATGGCCAGCAACGTGATCGAGGTGTACGTGCGTTATCTGCGCCAGAAGCTGGAGCAGGGGGGCGAGCGGCGACTGATCCACACGATCCGGGGCCAGGGCTACTGCCTCAGCACCGGCCCGCCCCAGCTGGGAGGTGGCGGATGAGGGCCACCCCGCTGCGGGGCCTGCGGCTGGTGGGTCTGGCCCTGGCCGGCCTGCTGGTGCCGCCGGCCGCGCTGCTGGCCCGGGGGGACCAGGGCTCGCCCCAGCAGGGGCCGCCCCAGCTGCTGCCGGTCACGGCCCGCTGGTGCCTGGAGCCCCGGCACTGCATCGACCTGGAGGTGGCCGACACCCCCCGCCGCCAGGCCCTGGGGTTGCAGCTGCGGCCGCCCCTGCCGCCCCTGCGGGGGATGTGGTTCCCCTACGAGCCGCCGGCGGTGGCGCGTTTCTGGATGCACCGCACCCCCGCAGCGCTCGACATGCTGTTCGTGCGCGATGGCCGGGTGCTGGCGATCGAGGCCGACGTCCAGCCCTGCATGCGTCTGCCCTGCCCCAGCTACGGCCCCGATCAGCCGGTGGAAGGGGTGCTGGAGATCGGGGCCGGGGAAGCGGAGCGGCTGGGGATCACGGCCGGCACGCCGGTGCGCATCGAACCCCTTGGCAACGAACCCCTCAGGGACGGCGGGCCACCAGCACCAGCACCGGATTGAGGGGCGCCAGACGGGTGCCGTCGGCCAGGGGAGCACCACGCCAGGCCTGATGCTGCGCCACCCGCACGGCCAGGCCGGCCCGCTCCAGCGGCGGCCGCAGCTCCGCCAGGGCCTCCAGCGTGGCCAGGGGCACCACCACCAGCCCGCCGGGACGCAGCCGCTCCAGCACCGCCGCCAGCACATCCGCCCGCTCCCGGCCGCCACCGCCGAGCAGCACCCGGTCCGGGTCCGGCAGCTCCGCCAGGGCCCCAGGCGCCCGGCCCTCCACCACCCCGGCCGGCACCACCCCCAGCCGCTCGGCGTTGGCGGCGATCAGGGCTCCACCACCGCCGC
Organism: Cyanobium sp.; assembly: GCA_007135755.1. Classification (GTDB taxonomy): domain Bacteria; phylum Cyanobacteriota; class Cyanobacteriia; order PCC-6307; family Cyanobiaceae; genus NIES-981. The sequence continues at coordinate 13,207 of SLIG01000059.1, read as the reverse complement.
GCCGCTCCACAAACCAGCCCTCCAGGGCGGGACGCAGCCGCAGGGCCTCCAGGCCGATGGAGCCCACGCCGGCGCCGATGTCCCAGAGCACCCCGCGCGCGGGCAGCTCCAGATCGGCCAGCAGCTGGATGCGCACCTCCCGTTTGGTCATCAGCCCGGGGCGGTCGTCATGCTGCAGAAACAGGCCGTCGTCGAGGCCGAACAGGGGCAGGGCGGCCGGATCGGCCGGGGGCGCCGGCGGTTCGGCGATCAACAGCACCAGGTGCAGCGGATCGAGATCGGCCGGCAGCGGGGCCTGCGGCGCCAGCCGCTGCACCCGCTCGGCCCCATGGCCCAGCCGTTCGCACAGCCAGAAGCCGTAGGCGGCCTCCAGGCCCGAGGCCCGCAGGATCCGCCGCACCGCATCGGCCCCGCCACGGCCCGGGTCGGTGAGCACCGCCAGGGCCGGCGGCCGCTGCTGCAGGGCCGCCGCCAGGGGCTCGGGCTCACGGCCGTGGAGGCTGATCCAGCGGGCGTCCTGCCAGGGGCGGCCGACACGGGCAAACGCCAGCTGCAGGGAGCTGGGGGCGGGGTGGAAGCGCAACGCCGCCGCGCCCAGCTCCTGCACCAGCAACCGGCCGATGCCGAACCAGAGCGGATCGCCGCTGGCCAGCACCACCGCCGGCTCGCCGCGGTCGAGGGCCTGGCGCAGGCGCGGCAGCAGCAGCTCGGGCCGCTCACTGCTCAGCCGTTCGGCCTGGCCGCAGGCCCGCGTCAGCTGCTCCTGCAGACGCGCCGGCGCGACCAGCAGCTTGGCGCCCTCCAGCAGGGCGCGCTGGGCGGGGGGCAGGGCGTCCAGGCCGCAGGCGTCGCAGCCCACCACGTCAATCCAGGCTTCAGCAGGGCTCAGCGCGGCAGGGCAGCTGGCGCCATGATGCTCAGCCACGCCCTGCGCCGCTCCCCCCTCCCACCGCCTGCCCTCACCCGCCGTTTGCCCCCATCCGCCGCCAGCCCCATGAGCGATCGTCGCCAGCGCCTGCACGAACTGGTGCTCGCCCTGCTGCAGCAACAGGAGGCTCTGGAGCTGCTCGACGGCGACGGCCACGGTCCGGGCACTGGCCTGGCCGCAGGCGCTGGCGGCGCCGATCCGGCCAGCTGGCTGGAGCGCAACCGGCGGCTGGTGCAGCGCTACCAGGCCCTGGTGCGCACCGCCGCCACCCTCGATGCCCTGATCGATCAGGAGGCCTCAGGCCAGTTCTGACAAGCTGGGCCCACTGTTCCAGCCGGCCCCTTCGTCGTCCTGCCCATGGCGCGCCTCGGCATTCCCGCGCTCACCTCCCTGCTGAGCGGCGGCCGCAGGGGCTGGCAGGCACCTGCGGCCAGCTGGCAGCGGCCCATCGGCCTGGGCTGGGAGCGGCCCTACACGGTGCGCTACGCCAGCAACCTCGACGACGGCCCCAACCACGGCATGCCCCTCGGTGGCCTGGGGGCCGGCTGCATCGGCCGCGCCCCCGACGGCAGCTTCAACCTCTGGCACCTGGACGGGGGCGAGCACTGGTTCGGCACCCTCCCCGACTGCCAGTTCGCCCTGTTCGAGAGCGACGGCGAGCAACGCCGTGCCCACGCCCTGGCGGTGCAGCCCCAGCGGGATGACTCCCGCCCCGAGGCCGGCCCTCCCCTGGAGGCCTGGACCTGGTATCCGGCCAGCGGCGCCGAACACCACACCGGCACCTACAGCGCCCGCTACCCGCTCAGCGCCGGCCATTACACGGGCGTGTTCAGCGCCGAGCTGAGCTGCGAGGCCTTCAGCCCGGTGCTGCCCGGCGACTACCGACGCAGCAGCTATCCGCTGGCGGTGTTCGTGTGGACCCTGCGCAACCCCACCCGCAGGCCGCTGGAGCTGTCGCTGCTGCTGAGCTGGCGCAACACCTGCGGCTGGTTCACCAACACCGACCCCACAGCAGCAGTCAAGTTCCGCGACGACGGCAGCCCGGAGCACAACTACGTGCCGGCCATCGGCCACAGCGCCGGCCAGCGCAACCGCTGGCTGGACGCCCCGGGCTTCAAGGGGGTGCTGCTGGAGGGGGAGCGCAGCGAACCGCTGGCCGAGGGCCAGGGCCAGTGGTGCATCGCCACCGACGCCGGCCTGGAGGAGCGCCACCCCGGCCTGCAGATCCTGCGCTGCAGCCGCTGGGACCCGGCCGGCACGGGCGCCGAGATCTGGGAGCCCTTCGCCCGTGACGGCTCCATCCCCGACAGCAACAACGACCGCCACAGCCAGGAGCACGACCCCGCCAGCGCCGCCCTGGCGGTGCGGCTGCGCCTGGAGCCCGGCCAGGCGATCGAGATCCCGATGGTGATCAGCTGGGACCTGCCGGTCACGGTCTTCGCCACCGGCAGCCGGGCCCTGCGCCGCTACACCGATTTCTTCTCGCCCAGCGGCGACAACGCCGGCGCCATCGCCGCCGAGGCGCTGCGCGACTGGCGCGACTGGCACGGCCGGATCGTGGCCTGGCAGCAACCGGTGCTGGAGCGCACCGACCTGCCGGAGCCGATCCGCATGGCCCTGTTCAACGAGCTCTACGACCTGGCCAGCGGCGGCACCCTCTGGACCGCCGCCAGCCAGGAGGATCCGGTGGGTCGCTTCGGGGTGCTCGAGTGCTTCGACTACGCCTGGTACGAAAGCCTCGATGTGCGGCTCTACGGCTCCTTCGCCCTGCTGCAGCTGTGGCCGGAACTGGATCGCAGCGTGCTGCGCAGCTTCGCCCGCGCCATCCCCGCCGCCGACGCCACCCTGCGGCCGATCGGCTGGTACTTCACCCAGGGCCGGGGCCGGGTGGAGGCGCCGCGCAAGCTGGCCGGCGCCACCCCCCACGACCTTGGCGCCCCCAACGAGCGGCCCTGGGATGCCAGCAACTACACCGCCTACCAGGACTGCAACCTCTGGAAGGACCTGGCCAGCGACTTCGTGCTGCAGGTGTGGCGCAGCGCCCGCCATGCCCCCGACGGCGAAGACCTGCGCTTCCTGGCCGACTGCTGGCCGGCGGCGGTTCAGGCATTGCGCTATCTGAAGACCTTCGACGCCAACGACGACGGCCTGCCCGACAACGGCGGCGCCCCCGACCAGACCTTCGACGACTGGCCGCTGCAGGGGGTGAGCGCCTACTGCGGTGCCCTGTGGATCGCCGCCCTGGAGGCGGCCCTGGCCATGGGGCAGCGGCTGCAGCTGGAGCTGGGACTCGACACCAGCAGCGAGCAGCGCCAGTTCAGCCACTGGCTGGAGCAGAGCCGCGCCAACTTCGACCGCCTGCTCTGGAACGGCGAGTACTACGCCATCGACGCCGGCAGCGGCACGCCGGTGGTGATGGCCGACCAGCTCTGCGGCGACTTCTACGCCCGTCTGCTGGGCCTGCCGCCGGTGGTGAGCGACGAGCGCGCCCGCTCGGCCCTGAACGCCATCCGCGAGGCCTGCTTCGAGCGCTTCGAGGGCGGCCGGCTGGGGGTGGCCAACGGTCTGCGCCGCGACGGCACCCCCCTCGACCCCGACGGCACCCACCCCCTGGAGGTGTGGACCGGCATCAACTTCGGCCTGGCCGCCTACTACCGGCTGATGGACGACACCGGCACCGCCCTGGCGATCACCGGCGCCGTGGTGGAACAGGTGTACAGCGGCGGGCTGCAGTTCCGCACCCCCGAGGCGATCACCGCCGCGAACACCTTCCGTGCCTGCCACTACCTGCGGGCCATGGCGATCTGGGCCCTGTGGGCCACCCACACCAACTGGCAGGTGATCCCGGGTGCTGAGCGACAGCCATCTGCTGAGCGACAGCCATCTGCTGAGCGACAGCCATCTGCTGAGCGACAGCCATGCGCCGCCCAACCGGCGCTGAGCGCCGACGCCTGAACGCGATGCCCCAGCCCCTGCGTGCCGCCCTGAGCGCCAGCCTGTGCCTGCTGTGTCTGCTGGCAGGGCTGGCCCTGGCCCCCCCGCCGGCCGCCGCCCAGCTCCACGCCCACCCGGACGAGAACGGCACGCCGGTGCTGCGCAGCCTGGAGAGCCTGCGCGACCTCGACGACCAGAGCTGGCAGCTGGTGGCCTACCGGGAAGGGGCCCCAGGTGGCCCCCTGAAGCTGCGCATCGTGGGCTACCCGGGCAAGCTGCGGCTCGAGCACCCCACCCCGCTCAGCGTGCGCAGCGGCCGCCAGCGCTGGCAGCTGGCCGACCTGACCCTGGCCAACCCCCAGCTGGCCAGCGACGGCCGCTCGGCCGCGGCTGAGTTCAACCTTGCCCCCCTGATCGCCGACCTCGGCAGCGACCGCCCGCTGCGACTGGCCCTGCCGGGAGTGATCACCGAGCTGCCCGTTCCCCCTTTCGTGGTGGCTGAATGGCGTTCCCTGGCGACCAGCGGTCGCGCTCCCAGTTGATCACCATGCCGGCCACCGGCACCGCCAGGAAGATCCCCAGCAGGCCGGCGATCCGTTCCCCGAGGAACAGGGCCAGAAACACCACCAGGGGAGGAATCGAGAGCACCCGACCCATCACCCGCGGCTGAAGCACGTTGTCCTGCACCTGCTGCAGCAGCACCGACACCGCCACCACGGCCAGGGCCAGGCCGTAGCCCTGGGTGGCCAGCACCACCACGCTGATGGTGATCACCCCGATGGTGGCGCCGATGCCGGGGATGGCATCGAGCAGCCCCACCACCAGGGCCAGGATCAGGGCGAACTTCACCCCCAGCAGCGTGAAGGCCAGCAGGCTGGTGCTGGTGAGGAACACCACCAGGGTCATCTGGCCGCGCAGAAAGCCGAGCACGTTGCGGCGCACGCTGCGGTGCAGCCGGCTGCGCAGCTGCGGTGGCAGGAGCTGGATCAGGGCCCGCCACAGCTGGCCGTTGTCGGCGAGCATGTACACGGTGAGCACCACCAGCACCACCAGCCCCAGCACGTTGCCCACTGCGCCCCCCAGCAGGCCGATGCCGGTGTCGAAGTTGGAGCGCACCAGATCGATGATGCCTTCCAGATCCAGCTGGTCGAGGTAGGCCCCGACGCGCCCGCGGAAGGGGAGCTGGGGATTGGCGATCACGGCCTCCAGCTGGGCCAGCAGCTGGCTGGCCTGACTCACCAGCTGCAGGCCCAGGGCCCAGGCCATGCCCAGTCCGGCGGTCAGCGCCACAGCCACGGTGGCAGCGATGGCCAGTGGCCGCGGCAGCAGCCGGCTCAGCCAGCACACCGGCACGTTGAGCAACATCGCCAGCGCTGCCGCGGCCGTGAACAGCAGCAGCAACACCTCGAAGGTGGCGATCACCTGCATGGCAGCCCAGCCACTGGCCACCAGCAGCAGAAAGCGCAGCAACTGGGGATTGGATGGGAGCCGCCAGTCCTCCCTGGGTGGCATGGTCTCGGCCGCAGGTGGGCCCACCATGACCCAGATGGCTCCCAGCGTTGCGTCAGGCTGGTCACCATGGCAGCCGACACCCCTTGCCCTGAGGAGCACCTTGCCTGCCCTGAGGCGGATGCCAGGCGCTGGCGGCCGTGGATGCGGCGCGCCCTGCAGCTGGCGGCTCTGGCGAGCGGACACACCAGCCCCAACCCGCTGGTGGGAGCGGTGCTGCTCGATCGCCAGGGCGTGCTGGTGGGCGAGGGCTTCCATACCCGCGCCGGCGCACCCCACGCCGAGGTGATGGCCCTGGCCCAGGCCGGCGAGCGGGCCCGGGGCGGCACCCTGGTGGTGACCCTGGAGCCCTGCTGCCACCACGGGCGCACGCCGCCCTGTAGCGAGGCCGTGATTCGGGCCGGCATCCGCCGGGTGGTGATCGCCATGGGCGACCCCAACCCGCGGGTCAATGGCGGCGGCATCGCCGCCCTGAGGGCCGCCGGGCTGGAGGTGATCAGCGGGGTGTGCAGCGCCGAGGCCCAGGAGCTGAATGCCGCCTTCCTGCACCGGATGGCCACGGCCCGGCCCCTGGGCATTCTCAAGTGGGCCATGGGCATCGATGGCCGCAGTGCCCTCAGCAACGGCGCCAGCCAGTGGATCAGCGGCCCGGCGGCCCGGCAGTGGGTGCATGGGCTGCGCAGCCGCTGCGATGCCGTGATCGTGGGCGGCGGGACTGTCCGGGCTGACGACCCCCTGCTCACCAGCCGCGGCCGGCGGCGGCCCGAGCCCCTGCGGGTGGTGCTCAGCCGGAGCCTCGATCTGCCCAGCGAGGCCCGTCTCTGGGATCAGAGCGCTGCCCCTACTTTGGTGGCCCATGGCGTGGAGGCAGCGCCCAGGGCCCGCTTCCAGCTCGACGCGCGCGGAGTGGAGCGGCTGCTGTTGCCCACCTGCACCCCGGCGGCCCTGCTGCAGGCCCTGGCCCAGCGGGGCTGCAACCAGGTGCTGTGGGAATGCGGCCCGGCACTGGCAGCCGCCGCCCTGGGCGAGGGCTGCGTGCAGCGCATCGCCGCCGTGATCGCCCCCAAAGTGATGGGTGGCACCCCCGCCCGCACAGCGGTGGGGGATCTGGGGTTCACTGCCATGGATCAGGTGCCGTCCTGGCGGAGCCGCAGCCAGCAACACCTGGCTGGCGACCTGCTGTGGGAACTGGACAGCCGCTGACAGCGGCCAGCCCCTGCCGGCACCCTGGTCCCGCCCCCCCGCCACCACCAGGAGCCCATGGACGGTCCCTTCGTCAGCCTTCCGCTGCAGCTGCAGCTGCCGGTCGCCGGCCTGGTCCTGAGCCTGGTGAGCCTGGTGGTGATCAACCTGCTGGCCCGGCGGCTGCAGCGCGGCGGCCTGAGCCGGGGTCTGCTGGTCACGGCACGCCGCAGCGTCAGCGCCACGATCTTCGTGGCTGCACTGGGCTGGTGGATCGGCGATCTGCTCTCGCCTGAACTGATCACCCTGGAGCGCGACGGCCGCGAGCTCCGCGACCTGGTGCTGGTGCTGGGTGTGGCCTGGACCCTGTTGCGCTGGAAACGGGAGCTCAGCGCCAACAAGGTTGCCTACGCCGCCCAGCTGCTACCGGCCCTGGATGGGAAGGAGCAGATCTTTCTGCTCGACGTGTTCAGCAAGGTGGTGGGCATCGCCGCCCTGGTGATCCTGGTGCTGGAGGTGATGCGTCTGCTGGGGGTGTCAGCGGCACTGCTGGTCACCGCCGGCGGCTTCGGCGCGGCGGCGTTGGGTTTCGGCGCCCAGGGCATCGTGTCCAACTCCCTGAGCGGACTCAGCCTCTACATCAACCGCCCCTTCGTGGTGGGGGACTTCATCGAGATCCCCTCGGAAACGCTGATGGGCACGGTGGAGAACATCAGCTGGTTCTACACCCGCCTGCGTTCCCTGGAACGGCAGCCGGTGTATGTGCCCAACACCATCTTCACCACCAACACGTTGGTGAACATCGCCGAAACCGACAACCGCCGCATCTGGATCGAATTCGGCCTCACCTACAACGACCGCGAGCGCATCGCGGCGATCGTGGCCGATCTGGAGCAGGTGCTGGAGTCCCATCCGGAGGTGGACCAGACCAAGGCCAAGGCCGTGAACTTCACCGGCTACGGCGACTCCAGCCTCGATCTGCGCCTGTTCTGCCACGCCAGCAGCGGCGATGTGCTGGAGGCCTGGGCCCTGCAGCAGGATCTGCTGCTGCAGATCGGGGATGTGGTGGAGGTCCACGGGGCCTCCATGCCCTTCCCCACCCGCACCCTCATACAAGCTCCGGGTGGGCCGGATCGCCCTTGAAGGGCCCGGCCACCCGGGAGGTGATCCAGCCGCCGTAGAAGCCCCCGGGCTGGGGGATCACCCGCTCGCCATCCACCCAGCAGCCATCCATCAGCGCCGGATACACGGCGATCCAGCCGGCCAGCGCGGCGAAGGCCCCGCTGGGCTCGGGATAGGTCCAGGCGGCGCGGCGCAACCGCCGCTCCCCCGCAGAGCCGGGATCACGCACCAGGTCGAAATAACGCGCCACCCCCTTCCACTCGCAGAAGCTGGCGCCGGGGCAGGGCTGCAGCAACTCCGCACGCACGTCCTCGGGCGGCAGGTAGTAGGTGGGCGGATGGAAGGTCTCCAGCACCCGCAGGGAGCGGCGGGTCTCGGCCAGCAGCAGCCCCAGGGCCTCCACCCGCACCAGCTCGCTGCTGGCCACCAGGGCCGGTGGCCGCGGATAGTCACTCACCCGTTCGCTCATGGCATCGGCAACGCCAGCTGGGGCTGGTCTAGGGGCAGCCGCTGCCAGCCGGTGGGATCCCAGGGCTGCAGCAGGGGCAGCAGCCGCCTCCGGCCGGCCCCGTCGGCGGCCTCCAGCCAGAGGGCTTCAGCCCCATCAGGGATCACCACCGGCATGCGGCCGTGGATGGGGGCGATCAGGGCATTGGGCTGGGTGGTGAGCACGCAGCAGCTGTCCAGCTGCTCGCCGGAAGGCCCCAGCCAGCGCTCCCACAGCCCGGCGAGCCAGAACGGCGCGCCGTCCTCGCGGGCGATGCACCAGCCCTTCTCAAAAAAAGCATCGGCGGGAATCAGGCAGCGCCGGTGGCGCCAGGCAGCGCGGAAACTGGGTGTCTCCGCCACCGTCTCGCTGCGGGCATTGATCGGTCGGGCCGCGCCGCGGGGCTCCCGCACCCAGCCCGGCAGCAGCCCCCACAGGGCCAGATCCACCTGGGGCCGGCCCTGCTCCAGACGCTGAAGCAGCAGCGGTTCGCCGGGGCGGATCAGGGGCCTGGGGGCGTAGTGGCGGTCGAGACCCTCCGGCAGGGGGCCCCGCAGGCGCGGAAGCAGGGCATCGAGGCGGCTGGTGAGGGAGTAGCGACCGCACATGGCCGTGGAGCTGGCCGTGGGGATGAATCGGCTCAGGTCCAGTGTGCCGTCAGGATTGGCCCTGAGCGGAGGCATTCGGTTCTCCCACCCCTGCAGTGGATCGTCATTCCCGCTCCAGGCCTAGCCTGGGCCGAGTGATCCGTCCGCGCCATGCCCATCCGCCAGGACGACAACCGCCCGACGCGCCGCTTCGGTTTGATCAACCTGCTGCTGATCGGCCTCGGTGTGCTGTTGCTGTTCAGCAATTTCCTGCCCAACAACTCGATGCAGCAGGTGCCACGTGTGCCGTACTCGCTGTTCATCGATCAGGTGAACGACGACACAGTGAGCCGCGCCTACATCACCCAGGACCAGATCCGCTACGAGCTCAAGGAGCCTCCGGCCGAAGGGGCCCCCACGGTGCTGGCCACCACGCCGATCTTCGACATGGATCTGCCCCAGCGCCTGGAGCAGCACGGGGTGGAGTTCGCCGCTGCCCCCCCTCAGAAACCCAATTTCTTCACCACCCTGCTGAGCTGGGTAGTGCCGCCGCTGATCTTCATCCTGGTGCTGCAGTTCTTCGCCCGCCGCAGCGGCATGGGCGGCGGTGCCCAGGGAGCGCTCAGCTTCACCAAGAGCAAGGCCAGGGTGTATGTGCCTGATGAGGAATCACGGGTCACCTTTGCCGATGTGGCTGGGGTCGATGAGGCCAAGACCGAGCTCACCGAGATCGTCGACTTTCTCAAGAAGCCCGAGCGCTATGCCGCCATCGGAGCCCGCATCCCCAAGGGCGTGCTGCTGGTGGGGCCTCCAGGCACCGGCAAAACCCTGCTCTCGAAGGCGGTGGCCGGTGAGGCCGGCGTGCCCTTCTTCATCATCTCCGGATCGGAGTTCGTGGAGCTGTTCGTCGGTGCCGGCGCCGCCCGGGTGAGGGATCTGTTTGAGGAGGCCAAGAAGAAAGCCCCCTGCATCATCTTCATCGACGAACTCGATGCCATCGGCAAGAGCCGCTCCGGCTCAATGGGCGTGGTCGGTGGCAACGACGAGCGCGAGCAGACCCTCAACCAGCTGCTCACCGAGATGGATGGCTTCAGTGCCCAGGACAAACCGGTGATCGTGCTGGCCGCCACCAACCAGCCCGAAACCCTCGATGCGGCGCTGCTGCGGCCCGGCCGCTTCGACCGCCAGGTGCTGGTGGACCGCCCCGACCTCTCGGGGCGCCGCACCATCCTGGAGATCTACGCCAAGAAGGTGAAGCTGGCCGAGGGTGTCGATCTCGATCGCATCGCCCAGGCCACCGCCGGCTTCGCCGGTGCCGACCTCGCCAACCTGGTGAACGAAGCGGCCCTGCTCGCCGCCCGCGGCTACCGCACGGCAGTGGAGCAGGGCGACCTCAACGAGGCGATCGAGCGCGTGGTGGCCGGCCTGGAGAAGAAGAGCCGCGTGCTGCAACCCGACGAGAAGAAGGTGGTGGCCTATCACGAGGTGGGCCACGCGATCGTGGGACACCTGATGCCCGGCGGCAGCAAGGTGGCCAAGATCTCGATCGTGCCGCGCGGCATGAGCGCCCTGGGCTACACCCTGCAGCTGCCCACCGAGGAGCGCTTCCTCAACTCCAAGGAAGATCTCGAGGGCCAGATCACCACCCTGCTGGGAGGACGCAGCGCCGAGGAAGTGGTGTTCGGGGAAGTCACCACCGGTGCCGCCAACGACCTGCAACGCGCCACCGACATCGCCGAGCAGATGGTAGGCACCTTCGGCATGAGCGAAACCCTCGGCCCCCTGGCCTACGACAAACAGGGCGGCAGCCGTTTCCTGGGCGGCCCCAGCAACCCCCGGCGGGTGGTGAGCGACTCCACGGCCCAGGCCATTGACAAGGAGGTGCGCGGCCTGGTGGACCGGGCCCACGATCGCGCCCTCTCGATCCTGCACCACAACCGCGAGCTGCTGGAAACGATCTCCCAGAAGATCCTCGACAAGGAGGTGATCGAGGGCGACGAACTCAAGCAGTTGCTGGCCAGCAGCACCCTGCCCCAGGAAGCCGCCCTGGTGGCCTGAGCGTCTTGCCCTCCGGGCTCGTCGCTTGACGGCGAGCCCCTCGATCCCGCATAAGGGATGTTTGTTGTGGCCCCGATGCCGTCCGCCTCAGCGCAGTCCGCCTCAGCCGCCGCCTGCCTCGGGGAGTTGCGCGGCCGCGACCTGCTCTCCTCCGCCGACCTGTCGGCCGATCAGACCCATGCTCTGCTGGGCCTGGCCACTGGTCTCAAACAGGGGCAGCTGCGGGTCGACCTCAGCGGCAAGGTGCTGGGCCTGATCTTCCTCAAGGCCTCCACCCGCACCAGGGTGAGCTTCTCGGTGGCGATGGGCCGCCTCGGCGGTCAGGTGATTGACCTCGACCCCTCGGTGACCCAGGTGGGGCGTGGTGAACCGGTCGCTGATACCGCCAGGGTGCTGAGCCGCTTCGTGGATGCACTGGCCATCCGCACCTTCGAGCAGCGCGAGGTTGACGAGTACGCCCACTGGGCTTCGATTCCGGTGATCAACGCCCTCACCGACCTGGAGCATCCCTGCCAGGCCCTGGCTGACTATCTCACCCTGCAGGAAGCGTTCGGCGAGCTGGAGGGCCTCACCCTCAGCTATGTGGGTGACGGCAACAACGTGGCCCATTCGCTGATGCTCTGCGGAGCCCTGCTGGGGGTGAACGTGCGGGTGGGGTGCCCGCCGGACTTCGCGCCGGACGATGGCATCCTCCAACGCGCCCGCACCCTGGCCGCCGCGCAGGGCGCGCGCGTGGAGGTGGTGCACGACCCTGTGGCCGCCGTGCGGGGTGCCCACGCCCTGTACACCGACGTCTGGGCGTCCATGGGTCAGGAGGAGGAGAAGGAGGCCCGGGAGCAGGCCTTCGCTGGCTGGTGCCTCAATGAAGACCTGCTGGCCGAGGCTGACCCGCGGGCCATCGTGCTCCACTGCCTGCCCGCCTACCGGGGCCTGGAGATCAGCGCCGGAGTGATCGAGGGCGAGGCCAGCCGGGTGTTCGACCAGGCGGAGAACCGCCTGCATGCCCAGCAGGCTCTTCTGGCCGCCCTGCTGGGCGGCGTGTGAACCCACGGGCGGCCGCGGGCAGGGCGGGGCTGGACAAACCGTCCGCTGACGGGTACATCTGTATCAGTACTCGTGCTCTCCGCAGGCCGTGGCGATCTCCCCGCACCGATCCCTCTCCGGACGATCCATGCCAGGCGGATCCGGGCGCCAGGAGCTCACCGCGGCCCAGCAAGAGCTCTACGACTGGCTGGCTGACTACATCAGCCAACACCGCCACAGCCCCTCGATCCGCCAGATGATGCAGGCCATGGGCCTGCGCTCGCCGGCGCCGATCCAGAGCCGGCTGCGCCACCTCCAGCAGAAGGGCTGGCTCACCTGGGAGGAGGGCCAGGCCCGCACCCTGCGCCTGCTGGGCCAGGAGACCGTCGGCGTGCCGGTGCTGGGGGCCGTGGCGGCCGGCGGGCTGGTGGAAACCTTCGACGACGTGCAGGAGCACCTGGATCTGCAGGCGGTGATCGGCGGCCGTGAGCTGTTCGCCCTCAGCGTCAACGGCGACTCGATGGTGGACGCTCACATTGCCGACGGCGACGTGGTGCTGATGGAGCCGGTGCACGATCCCAGCCGCCTCAAGCCGGGCACCATCGTCAGCGCCCTGGTGCCCGGCAGCGGCACCACCCTCAAGCACTTCCACCGCCGGGGGAGCACCGTGACCCTGGAGGCGGCCAACCCGGCCTATGCGCCGATCGTGGTGCCCGCCGACCAGGTGACGGTGCAGGGGCGCCTGGTGGCGGTGTGGCGCCAGGTGTGAAGGTGAGCGGGGGGGGGCCAGGGTGTAATCTCCTCCTGCGGAACACCAGTGGCCGGGAGGGACAACCCACCGGATCCCAACCAGACCCGCACCCACATGGGGCCATAGCTCAGCTGGTAGAGCACCTGCATGGCATGCAGGGGGTCAGGAGTTCGAGTCTCCTTGGCTCCATTTGAATGAGATAGTCCACGCCAGCCTTCTGGACGCGGACCCAAGCGGCAAGGAGACCACAGAACTGAACGATTCATGCCCGGGCGGGCAGGGGTTCAGTTCACGTCCGGATGTTCTGGGTCAGCTGGTTCTGTCTCAGCAGGTTGGTTCTTCTGGCGGGCCGGGCTCAGAGGACGGAGGGAAACGAGGCAATGCCGTCCTGATTCACCGTCAATACTCCGGGGGCATAGGGAAAGCGCCCGCCATTGATCCCTTCGAGCACATTGAACCCAGCGACATTCAGATAGGTCTCCGCCGTGCTGACGCGATCGGCCGTCACGGTGTAGACCCCCTCCGACAGCACCACCGAGTCCTTGCCCCTGCCGCCAAACACCCCACCGGTGCTGCTGGGCGGGAACTCCGCCGAAGGGATGGCGGCAAAGCCGATCAGGCGGTCG
>SLIG01000134.1 GCA_007135755.1 Cyanobium sp. | reverse complement strand
CCCCGCACCGACAGGGGGCCATCGGTGTGCACCACCGGCGAGCGGCTCAGCAGCCGGGTGCCGGCCCAGGCCAGGGCAAAGCCCAGGGGACTGCGGATCAGGTCGTTCACCAGCACCAGCCGGCGGGCTCGCCTGGCCATCAGGGCCAGGAGGCGCACGGCGTCGTCGCCATCGAGGTGGTGCAGGAACAGGGAGCAGAGCACCACGCCGTAGCCCTCGGGGCTGGCGGCCTCAGGGCCCTGCGGCCAGGGATCGGCCAGGGCATCGGCCGCAAAGAAGCGCAGGGGCGCGCCGCGACGGCGGGCATTGGCGCTGGCGATGGCCACCGCCTCCGGGTTGAGATCGCAGCCCTCCACCTCCAGCCCAAGGCCATGGCGCCGGGCCATCAGGGCCAGGTCGATGGCCGTGTCGCCACCGCCGCAGGCCAGATCCAGCACCCGCAGCGGCCGCTCCGGCAAGCGAGCGGCCAACTCCTGGATCGGGGCGAAGAGGCTGGCGGAGCAGCGGCTGATGGCGTTGATGCGGCGCAGCCCCGCCAGGGCCCGCTCGTGCTCGGCGGGGTCGAGCCCGGGTTGATCCATCAGCTCCGGCAGGCGCTGCCGCCGGGCCAGGGGAAGCGGCATGGTGGACAGGCGCAAGGCGGGAGCGCCCATGGTGGCGGGCTCAGGCCAGGGCTGTGATTGCGGTGCGGTCCACCAGGAAGGTGCCATCACTGAACGGCCTGGCGCCGCCCCCGAAGGCCTCCAGGCGTTCGAAGCCGGAGGCCATCAGGGTGTTGTGGGCGCCGATCACCGCCTCCCCCTCGATGCTGTAGGTGCCTGGGGGCAACACCAGGGTGTCGGTGCCGCGGCCGCCACGCACGCTTGCTGGTTCCTGGCTGCCCCAGCCAAAGGAACTGGGCTTGGCGGCGAAGCCGATGAAGCGATCATCCCCAGGGCCGAGATTGAGGGGCTCGCTGGCATAGCCCGTGGCCAGTCCTCCATGGCGCACATCCACGGTGTCATTGCCCTTGCCGGTGGTCAGCCCACCGTCATCGAGCACCAGCCCCGCCAGGCGGCCATAGGCCACGATCCGGTCATCACCTTTGCCGGTGTCCACAGAACTCACGCCCACGTAGAGCCCGATCCAGGGGCGCTTCCGGCTCGTCCCGCGTGTGGCCCTGATGCGGTCGTCACCAGGGCCTGTGGTCACGATCGACCCGCCAAGGTTCAGGGCAATCCGGTTGCTGAAGCCGATGATGCTGTCGGCCCCTGAGCCTGTATCGATCGTTGAGTCCCAGGCCTGGATCCCACCGATCCCAACCAGTTCGTCGTCGCTTGCGCCACTGCGGATCACTCCTTTTTCAAGCGTGACGCCACTCTGATCCGGCGTCATGGCCAAGCCGAACACCCTGTCGTCACCGCCCTTGAGGCGAAGCTCTCCGCCGCGCCTGATGCTGATCCAGGGCCGTTGGCGGCTGCCCATCACGAGGTCGCCATCGGCCGTGCCGGTCAAGCGTTTTCTCAGTGGCTTGTTAAGAATAAATCGCGCCATGATTGTCTCCTTTCCCTTGTTTCAAGGCTACCTCCAGTGGCGTCCCCCAACAGCACCGGATCACCGGTTGATCAGATCGGTCGTTGGTAGACGGATGAAGGGCGACAGTGCTTCAGGAACTGTTGTCTTCGTTCATTGTTGTTGATGTGCAGCTGTGCCCAGTTCTGTTGCTCCGGTCCTGGCCCGTTCCCCTGGTCGTGGGGTTATCCCGTGGGGTGCGTCTCCTCCAGCTCATCGCCGCGTTCGGCGGCGAAGCCGCCCTCCAGGGGCTCGGCGCTGATGCCCTCCACCTCGCGCAGGTAGCGGGCCAGGCCATCGCTGTTGCCGTGGGTCACGTACACCTGGCGGGCGCCGCTGTCGCGCGCGCTTTGCAGCAGGCCCGGCCAGTCGGCGTGGTCGCTCATCACGAAGCCACGCTCGGTGCCGCGCCGGCGGCGGGCGCCGCGCACGGCCATCCAGCCGCTCACGAAGGCCGTCCGGGGCAGCTTGAAGCGCTTCATCCACACCGAGCGGTGGGCCGAGGGCGGTGCGATCACCAGCCGTCCCGCCAGGGATTCGCCTTTCGCCACGGCGCTCACGGGCCGGGTGGGCGGCATCGCCACCCCCGCCTGCCGGTAGGCGGGCATCAGCGCCTCCACGGCCCCATGCAGCAGGATCTCTTCGCTCACGCCGATGGCCTGCAGTTCGGCCAGCAGCCGCTGGGCCTTGCCGAAGGCGTAGGCGAACAGGATCGAGGGCCGCTCCGGCGCCGCCTGCCACCACTGGCGGATCTCCCGGGCCACCGCCGCGCCGCTCTGCCAGCGGTAGATGGGCAGAGCGAAGGTGGCCTCGGTGATGAACACGTCGGCGTTCACCGGCTCGAACGGCGCGCAGCTGGGGTCGGCGCAGCGCTTGTAGTCGCCGCTCACCAGCCAGCTCTCGCCGCCGGCCTCCAGCCGGATCTGGGCGCTGCCGAGCACATGGCCGGCGGAATGAAACGACACCCGGGCGTCGCCGATGCGGTGCAGCTGGCCGTAGTCCACCGGCAGCAGGTTGATCGTGGCCCCCAGCCGCCGCCGCAGGATGGCCTCGCTGGCGCCCACGGCCCAGTACTCGCCGCAGCCCGGTCGGGCGTGGTCGGCGTGGGCGTGGGTGATCAGGGCCCGGGGCACCGGCCGCCAGGGGTCGATCCAGGCCCCGGCGGCCGGGCAGTGGAGCCCCTGGGGGGTGAGGCGCAGCAGGCCGTCGGCGGGCAGGGCCATGGGGTTCAGGGCGGCGGCAAGGCGCGTCAGGGAGCGGGTGAGGCCGTCATCCTGGCGACATCACGGCAGGGGCACGGGTCGTTGACAGCCCTGCTCCAGCGACCTAGGCAGAAGGTGGGACCGCAGGGCCCCATGCCCCCCGCCCCCGGACCGATGACGCTCGAAAGCTTCCGCGATGAGCTGGTGTCCACCGCCTGCTCCATCGCCGCGCAGGGCAAGGGGCTGCTGGCCGCCGATGAGTCCAACGGCACCATTGGCAAGCGCTTCGCCGCCGTCGGAGTGGACAACAGCGAGGAGACCCGCCGCGCCTACCGCAGCCTGCTGGCCAGCACGCCGGCTCTCAACGAGGCCATCAGCGGCGTGATCCTGTTCGAGGAAACCCTGTTCCAGGACAGCGTCGACGCCGATGGCCGGCCGGGGCCGCCGATCATCGAGCTGTTCCAGGACCAGGGCATCGTGCCCGGCATCAAGGTGGACCAGGGGGTGGAACCCCTCGCCGGTGGCCTGCCCGGTGAGAGCTGGTGCACCGGCCTCAAGGGCCTGCAGGAGCGGGCGGCCCGCTATTACGAACGCGGCGCCCGCTTCGCCAAGTGGCGCGCCGTGCTGAAGATCTCAGCGGAGGGCGCACCCTCGGAGCTGTGCGTGCGGGAGAACGCCTGGGGCCTGGCCCGCTATGCCCGCACGGTGCAGGAGGAAGGACTGGTGCCGATCGTGGAGCCCGAGATCCTGATGGACGGCAACCACGACATCGAGACCACCGCCGCGGTGCAGGAATGGGTGCTGCGCATGGTGTATCAGGCCCTGAGTCACAACGGGGTGTTTTTGGAGGGCAGCCTGCTCAAGCCCTCCATGACCCTGCCTGGCAAGGACTGCCCGAACACCCCCAGCCCCGACCAGGTGGCGGAGTTCAGCCTGCGCACCCTGGAGCGCACGGTGCCGGTGAGTGTGCCGGCGATCCTGTTTCTCTCCGGCGGGCTGAGTGAAGAGGAGGCGAGCGTGTATCTCAATGGCATCAACCGGGCGATCTCGCCCGCCCCCTGGCATCTGGGCTTCTCCTACGGCCGCGCCCTGCAGCAGTCGTGCCTGAAGCACTGGGCCGGCCACGACGTGCACGGGGGGCAGCAGGCGCTGCTGGCCAGGGCGCGGGCCAATGGCCAGGCCGCCCAGGGCTTCTACGTGGCCGGCTCGGAGCCCTCCGACGGCGCTCCTCTCTACGAGGCCAACTACAGCTATTAGATCGGGGCCATTCAGGCTGTCGGCTCGGGTTGGGGCAACGCTGAAGCCAGTGGCCACGCCGCTCGCCGCACGAGCACCGCTTCGCGCAGTGGGATCATTCGCGCAGTGAGATCGTTCGCGGAGTGAGATCCACGGTGAGAAGCAGGCGCTGACCTGTTGCCAAGCATGCAACCGGGTGGCCCCCCCCTGCGGGCCGACTCAGCGGCAGTCCTGGCGTTGGCTGTGGTCGCAGCCGTCGGCGCTGATGAAGCGCTGGGTGCTCATGCGCTCCGGCGCCGGACGGGTGAGCGGCTGGCCCGACTCGGTACGCCCGCGCACGTAGTTGACGAAGCTCTGGGCGTATTCAGCGAAGGTGTCACGCGCGCGCCCTTCAGCGCTGGCTCGGGCGAACACCGCGTAGCCGTCGCCACCGCCGGCGATGAAGGAGTTGGTGACCACCGCATAGCGCTTCTGCGGATCGATCGGGGTCCAGTCGCCCGTCAGGCGCGGGTTCACCTCCACCGTGCTGATGCGTGAGCCCGGCGCGGCGGACAGATCCACCGCAAAGCGCAGACCGGCTGCGTAGGGAAAGGCGCCCCCGCCGCTGGCCGCGTCGGCGACCGCCAGCTCAAGGGTTTCGATGATCTCCGCCCCGGACAGGTCCAGCACATGCAGGGTGTTCGTGAAGGGCAGGAGGGTGAACACATCGGCGATGGTGAGCGGCCCGGCGGGCACACTGCCGCGCACGCCGCCGGCGTTCTGGATGGCGATGTCGGCACTGCCCTCCCGCGCCAGAAAGGCCTTCGCCACCAATGTGGTGATGTGGGCGCCCTGGACGTAGGTGTCCGCGCGCGCGCACAGCGGCTCTGCACGACCCTCGCCGGGAAGGCGCACCAGGCAGAGGTTCTCGGCCACCTCGCCGATCACCGCCTGGCGCAGGTCGCTCAACGCCGCCGCGAAGTGCTCCAGCAAGCGCGCGCTCTGGGGGTCGGGAACAACCGGGTGCAGCACCGGATGGGCCTCCAGCGCGGCCCGCAGGCGGCTGCCGGCGGCGCTGGCGTCCACCGGGATGCGCGGTCTGCCCGAACAGTCGATCACCCGCCCGTCGGCATCAAAACGCACCTGCAGCTCGCCCATCAGGCGGGCGTAGTCGAACGCCTGCACCACGCACACCGGGTCCCCGTCGGCGTTCACCTCCAGAGTGGGATAGGGACCGTCGGGGCTGAACCCCATGGGCACCAAGGCCTCCGCGTCCCCGAGCAGGGTGTGCGAATCGCCGCCCACCACCACGTCCACCCCCGAGAGGGCCCGTGCCAGTGCCCGCTCGTTGGCGACCTGGAGGTGCGTCAGCAGGATGATCTTCTTCACCCCGTGGGCGCGCAACCGCTGAATTTCCGCCTGCGCGGAGGCGATCTCATCGAGGAACTGCGTGCCGGGATCGGGCGACGATGACAGCCGTGTCTTGTTCGCGATCACCAGCCCGATCACCCCGATGCGCCGTCCAGCGCGCTCGAACACGGCGGACGGCTGCAGGCGCCCGCGCAAGGGCGATTTGTCGTGCGGCACGACATTGGCGCTGAGAACGGCGGTGTTGCACGACCCCTCAGCCAGAGCATCGAGAAAGCGCGCCAGCGCGGCGTCGCCGTGATCGAACTCGTGATTCCCCAGCGCGAAGGCGTCGAAGCAGATCCGGTTCATCAGCGCGGCATCGGCCGCACCTTCGAACAGGGTGTAGTAGAGCGTGCCGGTGATCGCATCGCCCGCATGCAGGCTCAGCACCGCCTGACTGTCGAGCCTGCGCTCCTCGAACAGCGTGGTGAGCAGGGGAAATCCGCCGTGGTCGAGGCGCAGCGCCCCAGCCGGTGCCCCCGCCCGCCCCAGCACAGCGGGATCAAGGTCGAGCGGCCGTGGTTCGAGGTGGCTGTGGTGGTCGTTGATGTGCAGGATGGTCAGGGTGAACGGGTCAGGGCCACGCGCTGTCGGCCGCCTGTCCGGCGGCGCGCCCCAGGCGGGAAGAACAAGGGCGGTGCAGGCCCAGGCCACAAGGCCGGCGATGACCTTCACGGTCGTTTCCTCTGGCGTCCAGGACGGGTCAATACCTGATCTCTCGCTGGATCAGAGAATGCCGAGTCCGAGCACCACCTCGATGACCGTGAACCCAGCCAGGCCCGCGAGTGCGAGCAGGGCCGGCAGACCGGAAAGCCCCATGGCCAACAACCGCCTGAACCATTTCTAAAGGAAATCTAAAGGCGTTCCGGCGGCATGGCCTGCCGCCGGGCCCATCGCAGGACTTCGTCACAGACCCCTGCCGGGGCGCCGGTGGGTGGGCCGGCGATCCTGTCGCCTTCCTGGTGGGCGTTTACGTGCCGGCGGAGCGGTTCTCCGGGGCAGTGGGGTGGTCTGCCGAGTCGGTGCTGGCCAGGTCCTCCTTCTCCTGTCTGTCCTTGCAGGTGGAGCAGAGCACCTCGCCCTTCTGCTGCCGGTAGAGGCGCACGGAACGCTCGATCTGCACGCCGCAGCGGCTGCAGGGGAACAGGGGACTCATGGCAGCGCCTCAGCGGCTCATGGCCAGCATGGTCTCGATCGGGGCGAGGGCGCGCAGGCGCAGCTCCTCATCCATCTCGATGCGCGGCTCATTGGTGTGCAGGCAGCGCCAGAGCTTTTCCAGGGTGTTGAGGCGCATGTAGGGGCAGGCGTTGCAGCTGCAGCCATCGGCCCCCGGCACCTCGAAGAAGGTCCTGTGGGGCACCCGCTTGCGCATCTGGTGCAGGATGCCCGGCTCGGTGAGCACGATGAAGCTGTCGGCGTCGCTGGCCTCGGCGCGCTGCAGCAGCTTGCTGGTGGAGCCGATGAAGTCGGCCAGATCGAGCAGGTGCTGCTGGCATTCGGGGTGTGCCAGCACCTCGGCGCCGGGGTGCTCAAGCTGGAGCTGCAGCAGCGCCTGTTCGCTGAAGGTTTCGTGCACCTGGCAGCTGCCGGGCCAGAGGGTGAGCTCGCGGCCGCTCTGGCGCTGCACCCAGCGGCCCAGGTTCTGATCCGGGGCGAACAGGATCGGCCGCTCGGCCGGCAGCTGCCGCACCAGGTCCACGGCGTTGCTGCTGGTGCAGATCAGGTCGCTCTGGGCCTTCACCGCCGCCGAACAGTTGATGTAGCTCACCACCAGGTGATCCGGATGCTCGGCCCGGAAGGCGGCGAAGGCGTCAGGGGGGCAGGCGTCGGCCAGGGAGCAGCCGGCCTCCAGATCCGGGAGCAGCACGGTCTTGTCCGGGCTGAGGATCTTGGCCGTCTCGGCCATGAAGTGCACGCCGCAGAACACGATCACCTCGGCCTCGGTGGCGGCGGCCTTGCGGGAGAGCTCCAGCGAGTCGCCGATGAAGTCGGCGATGTCCTGGATGGCGTCGTCCTGGTAGTAGTGGGCCAGGATCACGGCGTTGCGGCGTTGGCGTAGCTCATCGATCGCCGCCGGCAGTTCAGCGGGGCTCGGGCACCCGGCGCCCGAGGACGCGGCGTCCCTGGACATGGCCCCTCCCGATGCGGTGTTGGCCGCGGAAGCGGTTTGGGGGGCGGCGGCGAACACCAACCGGGCACCTCGGCGGGCAGGATGGGCCAAGCCTAGGCAGAGGTGGATGGCGGTCCTGCGCCTGGCTGTGGTGGGGGATCCGCACGGAGCCTGGGACGACGGCGACGCCGGACTGCTGCAGCGCCTGGCCCCCGACGCCCTGCTGGTGGTGGGCGACCTCAGCGACGGCCAGCAGCGCGTCCCCAGCGCCCTGCGCCGCCTGCCGCTGCCGGTGGCCTGCATCCTCGGCAACCACGACGCCGGCCACGATGCCTCCGGCCGCACCCTGCAGCGTCAGCTCCAGTGCCTGGGCGAACTTCACTGCGGCTGGGGGCTGCGCCAGCTGCGGCCCCCGGGTCTGGCGGTGGTGGGGGCCCGGCCCGGCACCGCCGGTGGCGGTTTCCACCTCTCCAGGGCGGTGCGGGCGGTGTTCGGCCCCCTGAGCCTGGAGGAGTCGGCGCAGCGGATCACGGCGGCGGCGGCGGCGGCCGACCCGGCCCTGCCCCTGGTGCTGCTGGCCCACTGCGGTCCGGCCGGGCTGGGCAGCGCCGCCAGCGATCCCTGCGGCCGCGACTGGAAACATCCCGCCTGCGACTGGGGGGATCAGGACCTGGCCCTGGCCGTGCGCCGGATCCAGGCCCTGCGGCCCCTGCCGCTGGTGGTGTTCGGCCACATGCACCACCAGCTGCGGCGCGGTCAGGGCCAGCGGCGCAGTCTGTGCATGGACCGTTCCGGCACGGTGTATCTCAACGCCGCCAGCGTGCCCCGCCATGGCCATGATCTGGCCGGCCGGGCGCTCCGCCACTTCAGCTGGGTGGACCTGGACGTGAGTGATCCCTGGCGGGCTCGGGTGCTGCTGGCCAGCCAGCGCTGGTATGGCCTCGATGGCCAGCTGCTCTATGAGGAGCGGCTGCACCAGGCGCAGCTTGCCGGGCCGCTGCCGTGCTGATCGTGGCCTGCATCAGCAGCCACGGCTTCGGCCATGGCTCCCGCAGCGCCGCGGTGCTCACCGCCCTGCACCGGCTGCGCCCCCACTGGCGTCTGGTGCTCTCCACCGCGCTGCCGTCGGGCTTCCTGGCCACTGCCTTCGGCCCCGTGCCCTACGTGCACCGGCCCTGCCAGTGGGATGTGGGTGTGCTGCAGGCCGATGCCCTGGGCTCCGATCCAGCGGCCACCCTGCGGGCTCTCGAGGCCCTGGAGAGCCGGCTGCCCGCCCAGCTGGAGCGGGAGCTGGCCTGGCTGCGCGGCCAGGCGGAACCGGTGCTGGTGCTCGGTGATGTGCCGCCGGCGGCGGCCCTGCTGGCTGCCGGCCTGGAGGCGCCGCTGATCTGGCTGGCCAGCTTCGGCTGGGATGCGATCTATGGGCCTTTCGGAGACGCCTTCGCCCCCTGGGTGGAGCGCAGCCTCACGCTGTATGGGCGCGGCCAGCTGCTGCTGCACTGTCCGCTGTCGATGGCCATGCCCTGGGGGCTGCCGGAGCTGGCCATCGGGCTCACGGCCGGCGAGCCCCGCCTCAATGGCGCCGCCCTGGCCCGGGACCTGGAGCTCCACCCCGAGCGCGACCGCAACGTGCTGATCAGCTTTGGGGGGCTGGGGCTGGATCTGGATCCGGCCCTGCTGGCCCGCTGGCCCGAGCACCGATTCCTGGGCCACGACCCCGCCTTGGCTGAAGCGGCCAACGGCCGGGTGTTGCCGGCGGTGGTGCGGCCCCTCGAGCTGATGGGCCACTGCGGCCGGCTGATCACCAAACCCGGCTACAGCAGCTTCTGCGAAGCCATGCGCTACGGCGTGGGCATTCATCTGGTGCACCGCCGCGGCTTTGCCGAGGCCCCCGTGCTGGAGCGGGATCTGCAGCGCCATGGCTGGCACCGGCTGCTCAGCCAGGCCCAGCTGCGCGCCGGCGACTGGCAGCTCGACCAGCCCCTGCTGGCTCCCAAGGAGGGGCCGCTGCCGGCGAATGGCGCCCAGCAGGCGGCCGAGGCGATCGCCGCCTTGGGAGCACAGCTAGGGAGCGGGGGCAACGGGTGATCAGCAGATTCGATCAGTCACCAGCGCCTGATCGGCGTTTCTGTTGTACTTATTGCCAGCTTTGCAGTGGTGTCAGTGAGTTCAACCGTTCGGCGTTATTGTTGATACGAGTGGACGCTTGTGCGATTGGCACATATGCAATCACTGCACCGCCCGCAGGTAGCCAAATTGCGGCACAACTTTTTGTTGTGACTTTTGGTTCACTTCCTCGCCAAAGCAACAGCAATTCTTGGTATGGCCGCTTCGGCGCCTGCTCTGCCCCTGTTGATGGCGCCTGCCGCCCTGGCGGCCCAGCCGGGGGTTCCGAGCTACCAGCTCCCCAATTCCCTGCAGGTGGATGAGCTCGCCGCTGGCCGCCTGGCCAGCGCCTCCGGCACTCCGGTGGCCCTGTCGGTGCCGCTGCCCCCGGCCGCTCCGCGGATCTTCGCCATCACCCCGGAGCGCCGGGCCCTGCTCAACACCATCCGCTACGCGGAAGGCACCTGGGCCAACGGTGAGGACCGGGGCTACTGGATCATGTTCGGCGGCGGCCTGATGCCCTCCCTCGACCGCCATCCCGACCGGGTGGTGCGCTCCGCCCGCTACGCCAGTGCCGCCGCCGGGGCTTACCAGTTCATGCCGCCCACCTGGGCCATGGTCACCCGCTCCCTGGGCCTGCGCACCCACGGACCCCAGGCCTTCGGTCCCCACGTCCAGGACCAGGCGGCCATCTACCTGGTCCAGCGCCGGGGCGCCCTGGCTCTCGCCGACCGCGGTGAGTTCACCCCCGATCTGGCCAACCGTCTGGCGCCGGAATGGGCCTCGTTCCCCACCCTGGCCGGACGCAGCTTCTACGGCCAGCCGGTGAAGCGCTACGAGGAACTGCGCCGCTTCTACGTGTCCAACCTTCTCCAGCTGCGCGCCCAGGTGCGCGCCCGCGAGGAGGCGGCCCTGCTGGCCGCCGCAGCCGAGTCAACCAGGGCCGAGCCTGCCGAGGTGTGTGCCCCGGCCGATTCCCTGCGCTGCCGCCTCGAGGCCCTGGAGAGCGTCGGACCCCGCGCGCGCAGCGACCGCGGCTGACGCCTGACCCCGGCTCATGCCTCGTCGCCGCTCACCCTGCTGCGCCCCACCGTGTTCTGGGCCAGCAGGTAGGCGGCGATCACGGCCCCAGAAAAGCCCAGGGCGTTGCGGGCCAGGGGCAGCAGATCGCTGGTGCGGGTGACGATCGGCGCCACGCCGAACACCCCGAACAGGATGATCCACAGGGGTGAGAGCAACAGCACCCAGGTCCACTCCACGCTGCGCCCCGGCTTGCGCGGGTAGGCGGCAAAGCCCACAATCAGACCCCCCAGGATCGACGTCACCAGCGTGAGCACCCACTGCTCCTGGGGCAGGCCGGGAACCACCTGGCAGCCGCCGCGGTCGAGGCAGAGCTCCACCGCCGCCAGGGCATCCCGGATGGCACCGTCTTCGCCGTGGTCACGCACGTAGTACTGGTTGCCGAAGCGCGTCTGCAGCTCCACCCAGTAGGTGCGCGGCATCAGGGCGAACAGGGCGTCGCCCACGTTGAAGTTGAGCAGGTTGCCGCCGCGGGGATCGGCCACCAGCAGCAGGGAGCGCTCGTCGAGCTGCCAGAAGTCCTTCACCGCCAGGCCTGGGGTGCGCTCGTACTGGGTGAGCACCCGCAGCTTCCAGCCGCTGCGGGCTTCCACGTCGCTCAGCTCCTCCTCCAGGGCGGCGCGCTGGCTGTCGGTGAAGGCCCGGGCCAGATCGATCACCGGGGTGGGGTGATCGGGCAGCAGCTCGGGGTTGTCGTAGGCCAGGGCCGGCGCCGCCCAGCTCCCCAGCGTGAGCAGCAGCACCAGGCTGGCCGCCGCCAGATGGGCCCTCAACCGTGCCGCTGTCCGCGCCGTGATCACCCCTGCCATGCCCCTGCTCCGTCGAAGATGCATTCTCCCTGAGCCGGAGTCTGCGGTGTGAGTGTTCCCGGCTGGCTGCTGCAGCGCCTGGAGGCCGCCGGCGGTGCGGTGCCGTTCTCCACCTACATGGCCTGGGTGCTGCACGATCCGTGCCATGGCGCCTACGGCAGTGGCCGGCTGCAGATCGGCACCGCCGGCGACTTCGCCACGGCCCCCTCCCTGGGCCCCGACTTCGCCGGCCTCCTGGCCCCCCAGCTGGCCGACTGGCTGGCGGAGCTGGCGGCGGCCGGGCCGGGGCCCGTGGCCCTGGTGGAGGCCGGACCGGGAGAGGGCAGCCTGGCGGCGGATCTGGCCGAGGCCCTGGTGGCCGGCTGGCCCGAGCTGGCCCGGCGCTGTGAGCTGGTGCTGGTGGAGCCCAACCCCGGCATGGCCGAGCGCCAGCGCCGGCGACTGGCCGATGGCCCCCTGCCCTGCCGCTGGAGCTCCTTCGTCGAGCTGGCGGCGGCGCCGCAGCGGGGGGTGTTGCTGGCCCATGAGGTGCTCGATGCCCTGCCGGTGGAGCGGATCACGTGGGACGGGTCGCTCTGGCGCCGGCAGCGGGTGGTGCTCCGCGACGGGCATGACGCCGAGCCCTCGCTGCGGCTGGAGCCCGGCGAGCCCCTGGAGGCCGCGATGCTGGCGCCCCTCGCCGCCCTCGAACTCCTGAGCCCCGGCGCCCAGCGCCCGCCGGGCTGGACCACCGAGCTCCATCCGGGCCTGGGGGTCTGGCTGCGGGAGGCGGCCACTGCGATGGCCGAGGGTCCGCTGCTGGTGATCGACTACGCCCTCGAGGCCCACCGCTACTACGCCCCGGCCCGCAGCGACGGCACCCTGATGGCCTACCGGGGCCAGCAGGCCGGTGCTGACCCCCTGGACCAGCCCGGCAGCACCGACCTCACCGCCCACCTCTGCATCGACAGCCTGCAGCAGGGCGCCGCTGCCGCCGGCTGGCGGTCCCTGGGGCACTGCCGCCAGGGCCAGGCCCTGCTCGCTCTCGGTCTGGCCGAGCGCCTGCACGGCCTGCAGCGGCTGCAGGGGCCGGCCCTGGCCCAGGCCCTGGCGCGCCGCGAAGCCCTGCTGCGCCTGGTCGATCCCCATGCGCTCGGAGATTTCCGCTGGCTGGTCTTCGCCCGCGATCGCCCCGACGGCCAGCCGGGCTGCTGCCCCAGCGGACTGCCCCGCTTCCTGGCCGAACCCGCCGCCGGCCCCTGACCCAACCGCCGGATGGCACGGCTAAGGTTCGTCGCTTCCCGCAGCCGCCGTGCCCGACCCCTTCCGATTGCTGGAGGCCATGGTGCTGCTCACGGCCCTGGTGGGATTCCTGGGGCTGATCTGGCGCCGCAACCTGTTTCTGCGTGCCCTGGCCCTCGATGTGATGGGCACGGGTGCGATTTCGCTGTTCGTGCTGGTGGCCGCCCGCAGCGGTCTGCGCACGCCGATCCTGGCCCGCGGGGAACTGGCCCTCAACGCCGTTCCCTCGATTGCCTGGGCCGACGCCATCCCCCAGGCCGTCATCCTCACAGCGATCGTCATCGGCCTGTCGATCCAGGCCCTCCTGCTGGTGGTGATCGCACGCCTGTCGCGGCTCGATCCCCTGCTGGACACGGCCAGCTTCGAGGCCCTGGTGATCGCCGCTCCCCCCGAGGCGGCCGGAGGCCGGCGCGCCTGAACCGATGGCCGATCCCACGACGCTGGATGCCTGGTTGATCGCCTGGCTGCTGCTCCCCTTCCT
>SLIG01000115.1 GCA_007135755.1 Cyanobium sp. | reverse complement strand
TTTATTGTGTACCTGCTGAATGGCTTCATTGCCTATCGACTCTTGAGTGTTCAACTTCGGTTCGGAGACCGAGTGATTGGACTCACTGCACTAGGCATCGTCATGCTATTTAACGCATTATGGACCCATACGTTCTTTACAACAGAGAGTCCATTAATTGGATTGCTTGGGTTAATTGCTTATCTTGCGCCACTGTCAATTCTGCAGACATCTCTTTGGTTCTTCGATCGAAAGTCGGCGCTATTACTATTTCCGTATGTCGGCTGGGTAGCGCTGTACGACATTCCACTTTATTATGTAATATGGCGCCTAAATATTGCCTGAGCACCCCTGGTGAACAAGGCTAAATAGTGCGTAGCGGCCATCTATCCCTTGTTGCGTAAGCTCTCATGCGGCAACGCCACAACCGTAACCGAGCAGGCCTCCTGTATTTCCCCCCACCGCTCGCGACTTATCACCAGATGCTGCAGTACCTGCCGCGGCGGCATAACCTGACGTAGAAGCTCGCGCCCGCTGGCGTAGAGATACCACCAGGAGGGCGGCACCTTGATGGCAAAGCCGTGATCGCGCAGGTAGTGGGTGATCTCGAAATTGGCGAAAGTGAGGGCGTAGGGCCGAAACGGAAACCCACCACTGCCATCGAATCGGGCCACCGCCTTGCTCAAGCCGATCACCGCAAGCTGGTGCTGATCATCAAAGAAATGGGTGGTGGGTCGGGCGAAATTACCGGCGATCTTGTATCCCATGTACAAGTATGCCAGAGCCAGGGCGTGGGTGGCGGCATGGGGATACATGGGCAGCTGGCGTCGGCGCTGCATCCGGGGCCGCTCGAGCCGGGGAGGCCCGCAAGCAGCAATCCGAAAAGCTTTGCGATGATTAAACGTTGGAGATGTTGGCCTCACGGCCAATCGCACTTATGCTGACGTGGACAGCGAGACGAGCGGCTTGGATGATCTTGGCAAGCTGCAAGTTAGACCATTAAGAAGACAAATGCCAGATTCTATGCCGACCTTTGACTCCCTGATGAATCCGCTGCTAGAAGCACTATTCGAACTCGGCGGATCAGGGTCCATTGATGAGATTTACGAGAAAGTCATTGAGATGCGAAATATTGATGACGAGTTGGCCTTGGTTCCTCACAACCCAGAGAAAAGCAACCTGACTGAAGTTGGCTATCGAATGGCTTGGGCACGCACATATCTGAAAAAGTATGGTTTCCTTGAGAATTCAACCCGTGGCGTATGGGCCCTGACGCCCCTGGCTCGTGAAAAGAGGAAGGTTGACCCGAAAGACGTTGTGAAGAAAGTTCGGGAAGCGGCTAAAGAGGCATCCCGAAAGAAACTCCATAAGAGCAGTCGCGAAGATGCAATCGAGTTGAGAGATGAAGGTAGTTATGATGGTGACTCATGGCAAGAAGATCTCTACCACCTACTCACCAAGGAGATTGCTCCAGACGTTTTTGAGCGCCTAACTCAGCGCTTGCTGAGAGAGTCTGGGTTTGTCCAGGTCGAGGTCACGGGCAGAACCGGTGATGGAGGTATCGATGGAAAGGGAATTGCCAGAATTCACGGATTCATGAGTTTTCATGTCATTTTTCAGTGCAAGAAGTACCAGGGATCTGTCTCAGCCGGCGACATTCGGGATTTTAGAGGCGCAATGGTAGGTCGAGCTGACAAAGGCCTCTTCATTACTACGGGCACATTTACGCCTGCTGCTATTAAGGAGGCGACACGAGACGGTGCACCACCGATTTACTTGGTCGACGGAGAGCACCTTGCTGAAAAACTCAAGGAGTTTGGGCTAGGCATCAAGACCGAAATGATAGAAAAGGTCACGGTTGACAAGCAATGGTTTCGGAACCTTTGAACGGCCAATGGCTAATAGTTTCTTCAACCAGGATGCGGTTACAAGCAAGAGCCGTTGAAGGGAAACGCAAATGTATTGAAAGCTTCGTGAATCCATCGATAGGGTTTAGCTTTCAGGCGGAAGCGCCACAACCGTGACCGAGCAGGCCTCCTGAATTTCCTGCCACCGCTCGCAACTGATCCCCAGCCTTGCGGGCAGCTGCCCAGGCGGCACCCCCTGCCGTAGCAGCTTCTGGCCGCTGGCGTACTGATCCCGCCAGGTGGGCGGCACCTTGATGGCAAAGCCCGAATCGCGCAGGTAGTGGATGATCTCGCCGTTGGCGTAGGTGCGGGCGTAGGGCCGGAACGGACGCCCCCCAGCAGGGCTGTAACGCGCGGCCGCCTTGAGCAGACCGATGATCGCCACCTGCCGCAGGTCCTCGAAGGGATGAATGGTGCGGCGGGCAAAGTTGCCGGCGATCGCATCGGCCAGATCCAGGTGCTGCAGCGCCAGGGCGTGGGCCACGGCGCGGGGATGGGGAGTACGGCACCGCCGGCTTCGGCGGCCGGCACCGGCGGGGGTGGCCGGTGCCGCCGGCAGATGCCCAGCCGTGGACTGCTCCGGTGCCGTCGCCTCGGCTGGCTCGTCCGGCGGATCAGCAGGCGGAACCGGGCTGTGGAAGAGCGAGAGCTGCTGCATCGGCTTACCTCGAGAGCAGCAGCGGCACCGGCGCGTCCTTGACGCCCAGGCCCTTCCAGTAGCGCTCCTCCAGCCACAGCGCCCCGTGGCAAAAGGCATCGGTGAGGTCCTTGCTGCCCTTGGGGAACCGCGGCAGCTCCTCCACCAGAGGCTCGGCTCGGGGGTGGAACGCCACCTGTCCTGCCTCCAGCAGCGGCGCAACGGCATGGGCGCGCAGCTCCTTGCTGCCGCGGGCCGGCACCGGCAGCAGGCCGCGGATCTTGCGCCGCAGGGTCTGGATCACGGCCGGACCGTTGGCCGCGTCCTCCACCAGCACCGCGTTGGGCCGCAGGCCCTGCTGCTGCAGAGCGGCGCTGGCGGCCAGCAGGAAGTGGATGGTGCCGGGCAGGCCCAGGCGCTTGCGCACCGCCCAGAGCACCTCGATCTCCAGCTTCTGCGTTGCCTGGCGCACCTCCCGGTGCGACGCCTGGCAGGGGTCTGGTGCCAGCAGGCCCATCAGCACGAAGCCGCAGTAGCAGCTGTCCTCCTCGTCCTTGAAGGTGAGATCGCAGGCCAGCACCAGCGGGGCGTAGCGACGCTTCTCCTTGCGCTGGAAGCGCCCACGCAGCCAGGCCCGCTGGAAGATGCCACCGCTGGCCGGTGCCGGCCGCTGCTGGTAGAGGGCCGACCACCAGAAGCTGCCGGTGCGGGCACGGATCTTGAGCAGCTCCTGGAGCGGGAAGCGCTCCGGGCAGAGCGGCTCACCGGGGATGCGCCAGTCCGGCTCCACCGTGACCGTCGGCGGATAGGTGGGGCGATCGGCCGGGTGCTCGGCGATGGCCGGCAGGTCGAGCACGTGCCAGTGCTGCGGCGCCTCCTCCAGCTCCTGCTTGAGCAGCCAGCCCACCAAGTCCTCCTCGTCCCAGCGGGTGAGGACGATCGCCTGGGCCGAGAGGTTGCGCTGCAGCGCCCACTCGCCCGCATCGATGAAGGAGGGCTCAGCCCGGAGGAACCAGACGGACTTGAGCCACTCCACGATCCGGGCCCGCACCCGCGGCGAG
>SLIG01000039.1 GCA_007135755.1 Cyanobium sp. | reverse complement strand
GGGGCCACCGCCTGCGCGGCGGCGGCCGCCCTGCGGGAGGGTGGCTGGACGGTGCTGGGGATCGCCTGCCTGGCCCGCACCCCGGCGGCGAATCGGAAGCGGAAGAGCCGTGATCTAGGATCTGGCCGTTGATCCGGTGGCCGCATCAGCGGGCCTGGAGCGACGTGCCGGGATAGCTCAGTTGGTAGAGCAGGCGACTGAAAATCGCCGTGTCCCCAGTTCAAATCTGGGTCCTGGCATTCCTGGAGCAGGCAGCTGGTCCGCCCCCGTTGATGGCAGGATTCGGCCCAGGGAGCCGCAAACTCCCGGGCACCCTGTCACTGCCCGCTCCATCCCGCCCCCATGAGCGAACTGGCCAACCCGCAGGATCGGCAGTTCAACAACGCCGACAGTTTCGCCCAGGCCTTCGATGCCGCCTGGCACCTGCACAACCGGCAACACCCCAACCACGACCTGGACCGCGACAGCAAGCGGGCCCTGGTGCTCCAGTCCCTCGCCGACCATCCCTTCCAGCAGAGCCAGCCCGACCTGGCGGCCCAGGTGGCGTCCTTCCGGCTGCGGCTGCTGGGGCTCTGATGCCAGGCTGACCGTCACGTCCCACCTCCACGTCGACCCCCCTGGCCCGATGGACAGCTCCCTGAGCCGGCTGGTGCACCTGCTGAGCGCCGGATTCAGCAACCAGCAGCAGGCCTTCGAGAACCCCCCGCTCTACGCCCACATCCTGGTGAAGATGAGGCCCCTGCCCCAGCTGGCGCCGGGCTCGCTGCTGCTGGAGCAGAGTTATGCCATCAACCCGGCTGCTCCCTACCGGATCCGAGTGTTGCGCCCGGAACGCCAGGGCGACGGCCTGGTGATCCACAACCAGGCGGTGATCGATGAGCAGCGCTTCTGGGGTGCGGTGGATGATGCTGAACTCCGCAGCCGGATCCAGCCTCAGGATCTGCGCCCCCTGGACGGTTGCACCTACCGGGTGCGGGAAGACGGTGAGGGGTTCATCGGTGAAGTGGAGCCCGGCTGCCGCTGTCTGGTGGAGCGCAAGGGTGCCACCACCTACCTGGTGAGCCGGCTGGAGCTGGATGCCCATGGCATGCGCACCATCGACACGGGCCATGACCCCACCACCCACGAACAGGTGTGGGGGTCGCTGGCCGGGCCCTTCGAATTCAGCCGCACCGATGATTACAGCGGGGAGATTCCCGCCGCCTGGCAGGCCGCCCTCAGGCCGTGAGGAAACCGCGGTAGTCGCGTGCAGGGCCTGCTGGGGGCTCGTGGCCGGCCTCCAGCTCATCGAGAAAGGGCTGTTCGGGTTCCTCGGCAAACGGTCCATCGATGTCGTGAACCTCGGCGGCACGGCCAGCTGGCCCGGCAGGGCTGACAGTGGATGGCTCGATCCCGCTGAGCAAGGCTTCCACCCGCTTCAGGCGCTCCTCGGTTTCCTCCAGACGCCCCTGGGCGGCGACCGCCATGCCCAGATCCGGTTGTGGGATCTCGGCCAACTCCTGAAGGCGTCGATCCTGAACCGAGAGCCTCTCCTCCAGCTCCAGCAGGCGGTAGGTGAGCGTCTCCACCACCTGGGAGAGGGTGTGCAACTGCTGGGCCAGCCGCTGGCTGGCTTCAGGAGTGGGAGGCGTGGGCAGCCGGAGGGGCGAAGGGGTGGGCGACTGGAGGGACATCGCTGGTCACAACCGGCGGTGGATCAAAGCTGAAGCCAGGGTTTCGAAGCAGGGGTTCCGGAGCAGTGGTTCCAGAGCAGGGGTTCCAGAGCAGCGAAGCTGGTGGTGGCGCTGGATGCACAGGAACGGATTCGTGCGCCGATGGTATCGACGTTTGCCCGCGGCGCCAGGGCGAGCCCCATGGCGGGGTTTGTAACGATTCGGAAAAGCCTGTGAAGGGACTCAGGCACACCCATAGGATCGGTCAGCAACTCCTGTCACGCGCTGCCTGTCGCGCTTGAGAGCTGCCCAGCGATGGGTGCCTGATGGCCGCGATCGCACTCCATACGCTTCAACTCCAATACGCCCGTTCCCGCAAGTTCATGACCCTCGCCAACGCGTCCTACCTGGGCATTGAGCGTTTTTCCAACGACCGCACCAAGGAAAACTGGACCAACGCCTCTGAAAATGACAAGGAGGTGCTGATGCGTGCTGTCTACCGCCAGGTGCTCGGCAATCAGTATGTGATGAAGAATGAGCGGCTTGAAGGGCCCGAATCGCTGTTCAGGCGCGGCTACCTCAGTGTGCGTGAGTTTGTTCGCCAGGTGGCCAAGAGTGGGCTCTACAAGCAGAAGTTCTTCGAGAACTGCAACCCCTACAGGTTCATCGAGCTCAACTTCAAGCATCTGCTGGGCCGTGCCCCCCAGAACAAGGCCGAGATGCTTGAGCACTTCACAATCCTGCAGGAGCAGGGCTTCGACGCTGAAATCGACTCCTACATCGACAGTGCCGAATACCAGGACCGCTTCGGCGAAGAGGTGGTGCCGTTCCTGCATGGTTTCAACTACAACGTCGGCCAGCAGGGACTGCAGTTCTCCTATATGCTGCAGCTCACCCGCGGGGTGGGCGCTTCGGTTCGGGGCGATCTGCTCAAGACCCAGTCACGCCTGAACCCTGCGGTTCACGCGGAGCAGCCGATGGCCGTGGTCAGCCCCAACGCCAAGGGTGCCGTGTTCCGCAAGGTCACCAGCGATGGCGTGACCCGTCAGGGCGTGGGCTCAGGAGAGGAAGGTCGCACCTTCCGGGTGGAGATCACCGGCTACAACAACTACAGGCTGCACAAGCGCAGCAACCGCGTCCGCTTCATCCCCTTCAACAAACTGCTGCAGACCCAGCAGCAGATTCTGCGTGAAGGTGGCCGCATCGCCAGCATCACCCCAGTGAACTGACCACCAGCGGCCAGTTTTCGCTTCCTTTCTTGCCATTCACTTTGCGTCGTCAGCCATGAAGGTTTCTGCAGGTAGCCGCGGCACCAGCTTCAGCAGCGGTCGTCAGGTCACGTTCACAGTGACCGGCCTGGCCAACAACGACTATTCGCGCACGGCGGACATGGTGATGAATGTGCCCTACACCCGCATGAACGAAACCATGCGCATGGTGCAGCGCATGGGCGGCAGGATCACCGGGGTGGCTGTGAACGGCGGCGATATGGCCGCCACCAAGGTGGCACCGGCCCGGAAGAAACCCCGCTCGAAGGCCGAGAACAACTGAAAGCGCTTCCCGCGCTGTCTCTGGGTCCCGAGGGGGCCCTTTTTTTGTGCTCGCCGGGGTGCACTCGGGGGTGCACTCGCCTGACCACCGGAACCATGCCGGCCCAACCGAAGCCGGCCAGGGGAATGACCGTTTGTGAACCAGATCTCAAGGACCAGCCCCCTGTCGCCAACAATGGTCGGGTCAAGTTGACGAGTACCTGGCGCAGCGGGTTTGCCCGCCGGCTGTCACTGGGTCAAGCCAACCTGGCCCCGTATCCACCCTCCCCGACAGCCCGTCGAGAAAAGGAGCTCCTCAATGTTCGACGCCTTCACCAAGGTCGTTGCCCAGGCTGATGCCCGCGGCGAATTCATCAACGCTGGTCAGATCGACGCCCTCGCGGC
>SLIG01000064.1 GCA_007135755.1 Cyanobium sp. | reverse complement strand
GGAGCTCAGAAGCAGAAGGGCAGGAACTGGGTGCGGCAGGCGGCGTAGCCGTCCACCAGGGCACCGAGGCCGATCTGATGGGCGATGCCAAAGCCCGTGAGCCCTTCCACCACCACGCCGATGAGCAGACCGACCATGGCAGCGCGGCCATTGAACAGCTCAGCGCGCTTGAGCTGCTCCATGTGGGTCTGCTGGGTTTCGCGGTCCTGAAACCACTTGTCGCCGGCGGGGGTGTTGGTCATGGAGAGGAAGGGGAGAGAGAGGGGACGGGATGGAGGGGTTCAGCCCGCCAGGTCGGGCTGGAGGAGCGAACCAACAAGCCAGCCGCTGAACAGCAGGACGGTGAGGGTGGCGATCATCGGGGGTTGTGCGGGGCGAGATCGCTGGGGCGTGAGAGGACGAAGGAGACCATGGCGGTGAGCACGATCACCAGGGCGGTGACACCGGCGATGGCTGCGGAGTAGTCGCTGCTCATGGCGATCAACCGAGACCGATCTGGGAGAGGATGCCCTGGCCGGTGAGCAGCTCGGTGGCGAGGCCGATCACGAAGCCGAGCATGGCCAGGCGTCCGTTCCAGGTTTCGGCGAAGGCGCTGAAGCCGAAGCGGGGGGTGGTGTAAGACACGTTTGTTAAGCGGTGTTACAAACACTGTAACAGTCTGTAACGGATCTCTCGAGGTGGGGCGGCTTTCCTTGGAAGGAGCTGGCGGCGGCACTGGCAGCGGGATCAGCGGCCGGCCTGCCTTGGGGCACGGGCGGCCTCGGAGCAGGTGGGATCGGGGTTCAGCTGAGGGAACGTCCCAACAGCAGATCCCGCGCTCCATTCACCAGCTGCATGGCGCTGTGCTCGCCGCCGCGGTCGGGATGGTGCTCACCGGCGCAGCGCTTCCACGCCTGGTTCACCTCCGCCTCGCTGAGCCGGCCGGAGAGCGGCAGGTGCAGCCGCTGGCGGGCGACGACCGCATCAAGGTCGGGGTGCTTGCCCAACGGGCCCCAGTCGGCCTTGCTGAGGGCATGGCTGCGTTTGCCGCCCGCCTTGCGCTTTCTGCTCTTAGCCGCGCTGGTGCTGCTGAAACCCTTGGTGGTGGCTGCATCGGTGCTCCGCCGTTGCTGCTTGGCCTCGCGTGCGGTGGTGGTGAGCAGCACGGCGGGCCGCTCGAGGGTCGTGGTGGACATGAAACGCCTGACTTGTCTCCAGCTTGGTGCAGCATCTCTCAGCCTGCATAGGTGGTGGATTGCCCCTGGGGCATTGCCGGCGCAATCCCCTCCGGCACCACCTGGCGGTAGACCTG
The DNA here is from genome assembly GCA_007135755.1 of Cyanobium sp. Classification (GTDB taxonomy): domain Bacteria; phylum Cyanobacteriota; class Cyanobacteriia; order PCC-6307; family Cyanobiaceae; genus NIES-981. The sequence goes on along the minus strand of SLIG01000064.1, from coordinate 12,197 downwards.
GCTGGCGAGCAGCTCCTGCAGGGCCTCCCCCAGCAGTTCGGTGGAGCGGCTGTCCGGAAGCCTTCGCTTCAGGATCTGGTGGATGCGCAGCTGGTACCAGGCGGTGCCGTCGACGCCGGCCTTGAAGCGATCACAGCTGGTGGGATCACGACGGGCATCGAGCATCTGATCGCGGGCGTTGTGGGCCTTGTCGGCCCCCCTGACGCACCGCGCTGGCACAAGAGCAGAGGCCAGCAGCATCAACCCAATGGCATTACTGTAGTGAAATTCACTACATTGCAGGCCATGTCCCAGGCGGAGCCGGTTCTGGTCAGTGCCTCCGAGGCCAATCGCTCCTTCTCCGCTCTGCTGCGGCAGGTGGCCGAGGGGCAGAGCTTCACGGTGCAGTCCCACGGCCGCCCCGTGGCCACCCTGGCTCCGGTCCAGACCGCCAGGCCGTCGCTGAGTAGCGCGCGCCAGGCCTTGCTCGCCCGGCTGGCCGCTCAGCCTGCCAGTGGCGAACCCCGCACCTGGCGCCGCGAGGAGCTCTACGACTGATGCGGGCGGCACTCGACACCAACCTGCTGGTCTACGCGGAGGGGTTCGGAGATGGGGAGCGGGTGAACGCCACCCGGGAGCTGCTGCGGCAGCTGGCGGATGCCGACCTGGTGGTGCCGTTGCAGTGCCTGGGGGAATTGTTCCGGGTACTCACCGGCAAAGCCGGCCGCAGCGCCCCGCAGGCGCAGGAGGCGGTGCTCGGCTGGATGGATGCCTTCCCGGTGCTGGAGAGCAGCGCGTCGGCCTGGCGTGGCGCCATGGACCTGTGCGTGGCCCATTCGTTCTCCAGCTGGGATGCTCTGGTTCTCAACGTCGCCGCTGAAGGGGGTGCCCGGCTGCTGCTCACGGAAGACCTGCACCCCGGTTTCAGCTGGCGCGGCGTTCGCGTGGTGAATCCGCTGGCGGCCACAGCCGATCCGCTGCTGATGCAGCTGCTGGGTTGACCAGCCTCAGAGCCTCCTCGGCGACGCATCGAGCCTTCGGTGACGGCCGCGGGGAAGGGCTGTTCAAGGGCATCGCCTCCGGGGTGGAGCTGCCAGCTGCAGTGAGGCATGAGCAGCAGACGAGCTTGCGGGCGGCAGCGTGGTCCCCGATCCGCCCCAGCCCGAGTTGCGCTCAGCGGACTGGCCACAGATTCCATGGGTCTGTAAGTGTACGCGTACAGACCCATGGCCGCGCTTCGGCCTGGCTCCTACGCGGTGGTCCGCCACGGGGAGCAACCCGACCCCTTTGCCGCCTTGCTCCTGTGCGGGTTCACCGGCGCTCGTGGGGGGATCGACATCTGGCAGGTGATCGACCTGGACAGTGAGGTGGTGACCTACGCCCACCCATCAGAGAGCATCGCCGTGCTGGACGATCGAGGGCTTGAAAGACCCGACCGACGCCCCGAACACCAACCGGCTCAATCGGACCAGGAGGGCGTGGCAAGCGCTGAGGTCTTCGCCGAGTGAAGCTGCTCAGGGAGTCGCCGCGATTCAAAGGGATGGACCTACATTCAAGAGTCTCAAGCTATTCTTGTATTCAGGCTGCTGTGCTTGCCATGCCAATCACCATGTCGTCTCCGTATGCTGTAATCAGCTCGTACCGATCCAAGCAACTTCTGGGATTGATGCTGGGTCTGCTGATGGGCGTCGCCAGCACAGATGCTGCTCGGGTTGAAGCCGCCAGTTGCAGGCGAGATTGCCTCCTGTTTGACGGCGCCTCAGGAAGCCAAAGCCCTCAGCTGGCCCAAAACGTCTCCGTGGAAACGGGACTGGCCCAGATGAATCATCTGATGAACGCTGGCTATCAGGATTTGCTGCCTTTTCTTCAGATCTTGAGCCAGTTAGAGCAGGCGCAAACGGATGAACAGCTCCTCGCGATTGTTCAACGAGTTAAACCCCTGGCCGTGCGAATGAATCAGAATTTCAGCCAAGGTTATCAGGTGGGTCAACGGGCCATAGCGCAGCTGCCGGCCGATCGGGTGGAAACCCAATATATGAACACGATCGTTATCCTGAGCGGGGTTGGAGCCGAAACTTTCAGCCCCTGGGTTGATCTGCTGACGGCAATTGAGCAAGCCTATGCCAGCCAAAATTCAGACCAACTCCTACGCGCGCTGCAGCAGCTGCCAGCCTCGGCTCAGAAGATCGAACAGTTCGCAAGCGCAACGCAATCGGTGATCGCCCAGGGCCAGCAACTCAACCAGAAACTTCAAGCCAGTACAGATACTGGCTCCAGTGGAAATACTCAGTCGATGTCACCCTCTCAAGTCCGCATGATGATGCAGATGCGTCAACGAATGCATGAAACAAACATGAATATCATCCGAAACATCGGCTCAGATGGCGGCTGGCGCTACAATTACAGCACTGGACAGGGTGAATACTACTGAGCCAGGCTTGCTCAGCCATTGCTGCAGACGTGACTGTTGATCGCCTTACTACAGCGGCTATCCTCTCATCGTCAGAACACAAAGCCGAATCAGCCTCGGCGGGCCGCTGATCTCGCTTCAGCCCCACGAACACGATGGTTCCCGCCTTGGGAGGTGACTGCGGAACCCGTGACTTCCCCCCCCTTGTTGACTTCGTTCTTCGAGAGCTGGCGAGCTGCTCCAGGTGGACCAGCAGGCAGGGCTGGAGGTCGTGGGTCAACCGTGATCCGCTGGCAAAGGCGGAGGCGGTGGAGGCAGGGTTTCCGGCGGGCTGAGCTCCACCGCGGTGCCTGTGGCACACACCATCAGCATCCCGCCGGCCTGCCCCAGCACTTCGTAGTCGAGATGGACTCCCACCACGGCGTCAGCACCCAGCAATCGGGCCCGGCGTTCCAGTTCCTCCAGGGCCATCTCCCGGGCCCGGATCAGCGTTGCTTCGTAGGCACGCGCCCGGCCTCCCACGATGTCGCGCAGGCTGGCGAGCAGATCCCGGAACAGGTTGGCTCCCAGGATCGTCTCGCTGTGCACCAGTCCCAGCACGTGGCGGACCGGGCGGCCCTCAATGCTGGGGGTCGTGGTGATCAGCATCGTCTTCGACCCGGGGTGACGTCATGGTGCAACAGCGGGCCATGAAAAAGGCGCCCCGTGTCGGGCGCCTTTGGGCCACGGCCGTAGCGGTCGGTGGTTTTCACATCCAGCCGCACCTCGGAACCGATCGGTACGCGCAGCTGCTGCGCCATCTCCGGGGCGTCGATGCAGGCCAGCCGCACGGTGATCTTCCGGCCGTCTTGCTGCACCCGGATGGTGTCGCCATCGCCCAATGACAGCACCGTGGCGCGGTGGGTCTGGGCAGCGCACCCCAGAGGCGCCGTGAACCCCAACAGCAGGAGCAGATGCAGCAGGGCGGTCCTGGGCATTGCTGCAGTGTCGATCGGTGCCCGTTCCATGCACGGGCTGCATCCCGCTGGCGTCAGCCGCGGGGCAGATGCAACCTGGAGGCTCTGACCGGGCGCCGATGGTCGGCTTCTGGCTGGCTCTGCGCCTGCAACGCCAGGCTGATGGCACAGGCGCTGTAGCCCTGCTCAACGGCTGGATCACGGCAGCCCTGGACCTGGGTGCATCGCTGCAGGAGCCGTCCCGCCAGGAATCCTTCGGCGCAGAAGCCTGGCTGCTGGATCCCGAGGGCAACCGCCTTTTGCTTTTGGTGCTGCCTTGCTATCTGGGCGAGGCTGTGCTGAATCCCCGCCGCCTGGAGCCCATGGGCAAGCCACTGACCCTCCTGGCGGTGGGGCTGCTGGCCCTGCCTACGGCAGCAGGCGCGTCACCCTGGCGGGACGAGCCCAGCGTGGCTGCCCTGTTCGGCGATGCCGGTGTGGAGGGCACGTTCGTGCTGCTGGACGAGGGCAGCGGTGAGCTGCGCGGCCACAACCGCTCCCGCGCCAAGCAGCGCTTCTCGCCCGCCTCCACCTTCAAGATCCCGAATGCCCTGATCGGCCTCTCGCTCGGCGCCGTGGCCAGCGTGGATGAGGTGATCCCCTACACGGGCGATGCCGACCCGTTCATGCGCGAGTGGCTGGAGCCGATGGGGCTGCGCGGGGCGATGCGCGTGTCGAACGTGCCGCTGTATCAGGAGCTGGCCCGCCGCATCGGCCTGGAGCGCATGCGCACGGCGATCGGGCAGCTCGGCTATGGCAACGAGCAGATCGGCACCAGCGTGACCACCTTCTGGCTGCGGGGCCCCCTGGAGATCAGTTCGGTGGAGCAGACCCGCTTCCTCTCCCGCCTGGCCCACCAATCGCTTCCCTTCCCCCGCAGCGCGCAACAGCAGGTGGCCGAGATCATGCAGGTGGACTCCGGCCCGGGCTGGAGCCTGCATGCCAAGACCGGCTGGCAGAACGCACCCGCCGCCGGTGTGGGCTGGTGGGTGGGCTGGGTGCAGCGGGGCGATCAGGTCACACCCTTTGCGCTCAACCTCGCCATGGCCGGCGCCGCCGACGCCCCCAAGCGCGAGCAACTCGGGCGCGCCAGTCTGGGGGCGCTGGGCATCCTGTCGCAGCCGTCCGGGGCACCAGTGCCGGTGCCATGAAGGGGCTGCAGACCTTGCCGGGCCTTTCAGGCAGGTCCATTGCCCTGCCGCCGTCCATTGCATCGCCTGAGGTGCCCCGGACCCGGACCCGACGGAACGTCCCCTGGGTCACCTGGCCCCAGGTGCCAGCGCCGGCAGCTTCACCCACGATGGCCGCAATCCGGCGGGGGTGACCGTGAAGGTGATCGTGGATCTGTGCGTGGTACCAATTGGCGTGGGCGTCCATCTGGCCCCTTCCATCGCCGCCTGCGAGACGGTGCTCACTGACGCAGGGCTCAAGATTCAGCTGCACCCCAACGGCACTGCCATCGAGGCCTGCCACCAGGCGGTGCACGCCATGGGCTGCCCGCGCATTCACACCACGGTGAAGATCAACACCCGTACCGACAAGGACCAGACGCTGGAGGACAAGGTGGCCAGCGTTGAGACGTTGCTCCAACAGCTGCTGGCGCGGGGCCAATGAGAAGGGGGCCGGTAAGGCTGGTTGACAGGGACAGCTAAGCCGCAGCGGCCTCGATGATCGCCGTGGTGGAGGCTTCCACCGCTCGGGCCACCTCCCCCAGGGAGGGATCGGTGGAGAGGCTGGCGAGCATCGCTTCCGGGCGGATCATGCCGATGCGGGTCTGGCCGGCTTCGGTGTACACCGAGATCCGGCAGGGCAGAGCCATGTTGAGTGCCATCGTGGTGCTGAGCACCGCAGCGGCCTGCTGGGGGTTGCACACCTCGAAGATGCGGCACTGCTCCGGGAACGGCAGGCCTTTGCTGCGCAGGGTATTGCCCAGATCATGCACGGCCAGCACGCCGAAGCCCTGGTCCAACACCGCCTCCTGGAGGGCGGCACTGGCCTGCTCGAAGGATTTCGGCGTGTCGAGGATGAAGAAGGGATCCATGGGTGGCGTCAGGGTGTGCCGTACCAGCTGCGATACCACTGGGACATCTGCTGGATTTCATCGCTCTGCACCCGCACCATGGCCTGCTGCAACTGACGAAGCTCCGGGTGCTGGGAATTGGTCTGGGCCATCGAGGCCATCATCACGCCCATCTGGTGGTGGGGAATCATCTGCTCGATGAAGGCACGGTCGAAGTCCGGGGCTGCGCTCAGGGCAGAGAGGTTCGTCCCCCCGCCCATGGCGCCCCCACTCATACCCATACCCCTACCAATGCCCATGCCGTTCTGCCAGCCCCAGCCTGTTCCCAGTCCCCAGTTCGGCACATCCTGGCCATACCACTTCCGATACCAGTCGCGCATCTGAGCGTTCTCCCGCGTCTGACTGGCCTTGATGCTCTTCGCCAGGGCCTTGATCTCGGGCCGCTTGGCGCGGGTGAGGGCGAGATCGGCCATAGCGATCGCCCCGTCATGGTGGGGGATCATCATCATGATGAACTGCTGATCCGAATAGCCCATCCCCATCTGGCCCGGGCCACCCACGCCTCCTCCATGCCCGGGCATGCCTGCCCCGCCGCCATACCCGGGCATGCCGTCACCGCCCCAACCCTGGGACAGGGACCGGGTGCCAGCCCCCCAAAGGGAGACCGTGATGATGCCTCCCGCGGCAAGCACCACTAGGGCGGGCCGTCCGAAGATTCTTCGGCGTGGATCGTTGTTGGTCATCGTTTCCAGCCCGCTCGCTTACCGTCCATCTACAAGTTGGCCATGGGCCAGCAAGTGGTTTGACAATCCAGCCAAATGTTCACGCGACCTCCGCCGGCCGGGGGCTGCTCAGACGTTGACATTCGGGCAGATCACGGCCGTGTTCGGCGCTGCCGGGGAACCCATGAGCCGATACACCTGCGCCGCCGCATCCATCGAGCCCTGGTGCCGATCGCAGCGGTCCCCTGAATCCTCATCGCGCTGTCGGGCTCGATCGATGGACTGATTTTGGCGAACAACATTGATGCCTTCTGGCTGGTCAAGATCCACTCGGACAACTTCGGGATGCTCAACCTGCAGCCCTATTCCTCGGCGATCATCGGAATTCTGACGTTGATGATTGCCCTCTCCGGCGGCGGGTTGATGCTCGGCGGCCACCGCAAGCAACCAACATGACTGAGCTCAAAGGCGAAAAATCAGGAACCAGTACATGAAATTCATGGGACATGACACTCGATCGAACTGGACATCACTAGGTTGAAGGAATAGCCCCGGGCCTACGCGAGGCCCCTGATGTCACAAACCCAATGAGCGCCCCTCCCCCCGGCCCCCCCTGCTGCCATGCCGAGGGCCCAGCCGTATCGGCGGACGGCATGGAGCGGGAGCTGGCCCGGGAGCGCACCCTGCTGCGCCGCAAGGTCAGCGTGGCCGCCGTGCTCACCGTCCTGGTGATGCTCTCCAGCCTGCCCCACATGCTCGGCCTCCATGCCCTTCCCTTCCTGCCGCTCTGGTTCACGAGCCCCTGGACCCAGCTGATCCTCACCACACCATTGTTGTTCTGGTGCGGGCGTGACATCTTCACCGGCGCCGTTTCGGCTTTCCGGCAGCACTCCGCCGACATGAACACCCTGGTGGCGGCCGGCACCGGCATCGCTTACCTCACCTCGCTGTTCACCACCCTGTTCCCCCAGGTGCTGATCGCTGAAGGCCTGCCGGCCGACGTGTATTACGAAATTGTGGCGGTGATCCTGACCATGGTGCTGCTGGGCCGGCTGCTGGAGGCCAGGGCCCGCGGTCAGACCTCAGAAGCGATCCGGCGGCTGCTGCAGCTGCAGCCCCCCACCGCCCGTGTGTTGCGGGAGGGACAACCGGTTGACGTTCCGGTGTCGCTGGTGGTGGTCGGCGACCTGGTGCAGGTGCGTCCCGGCGAAAAGATCCCAGTAGACGGGGAGGTGAGCGAAGGCAGTTCCTGGGTGGAGGAGTCGATGCTCACCGGTGAACCCACCCCCGTGGCCAAAGCTGCCGGCGATGCCGTGATCGGCGCCTCGATGAACCGCAGTGGCAGTTTCACCTTCCGCGTCAGCAGGGTGGGGGCCAACACGGTGCTGGCCCAGATCGTGGAGTTGGTGCGCCAGGCCCAGAGCTCCCGCACCCAGGTGCAGCGCCTGGCCGATCAGGTGGTGGGCTGGTTCGTGCCGGTGGTGATCGCCCTGGCCATCGCCGCCTTTGTGGCCTGGTTCCTGATCAGCGGCAATCCCGTGCTGGCGATGCTGTTTCTGGTGAGCGTGCTGGTGATTGCCTGCCCCTGCGCCCTGGGCCTGGCCACCCCCACGTCGATCATGGTGGCCTCCGGCAAGGGAGCGGAGAACGGCCTGATCTTCCGCAGCGCCGAGGCCCTGGAGACGGCCGGCAAGCTGCGCACCATCGTGCTCGATAAGACCGGCACCCTCACCCGCGGCCAGCCGGAGGTGACCGATTTCGAGCGGCTGGCCGGTGGCGTGCTGCCGGCCGACACCCTGCTGGCCCTCACGGCAGCGCTGGAATCGCGCTCGGAGCATCCCCTGGCCGAAGCTATCACGACCTATGCCCGCAGCCAGTTGAAGGACAGTGCACTGCCTGCGGTGGAGGGCTTCGAGGCCGTGGCCGGGCGCGGGGTGCAGGGATCGATCGCCGGTCAGCAGGTGCGGGTCGGTACCCCCCGCTGGTTCGAGGAACTGGGCATCGACACCGCCGCCCTCCAGCCCCTGGTGGAGCGCCTTGAGGCCGCCGCTTGCAGCGTGGCAGCCGTGGTAGTGGACGGGCGGATCGAGGCCTGCTTCGGGGTGGCTGATCCCCTCAAAACCAGTTCAGAAGCCGCCGTGGCCGCCCTGCGGCGCCTGGGCCTGCAGGTGGTGATGCTCAGCGGCGATGCCCGCCGCACGGCCGAGGTGGTGGCCGCCCAGGTGGGGATCGAGCGGGTGATCGCCGAAGTACGTCCCGCCGACAAGTCCTCGGTAATTCGCAAGCTGCAGGAGCAGGGGGAGGGCCCGGTGGCGATGGTGGGCGACGGCATCAACGACGCCCCAGCCCTGGCCCAGGCCGATGTGGGCATCGCCATGGGCACCGGCACCGATGTGGCGATCGCCGCCAGCGACATCACCCTGATCTCCGGCAACCTGACCGGGGTGCCGGCAGCGATCGAGCTCAGCCGTGCCGCCATGGCCAACATCCGCCAGAACCTGTTCTTCGCCTTCGCCTACAACGTGGCCGGTATCCCGATCGCCGCCGGTCTGTTGTTCCCCTTCACCGGCTGGTTGCTGAGCCCGATGATCGCCGGCGCCGCCATGGCCTTCAGCTCCGTGTCGGTGGTGAGCAATGCCCTGAGGCTGCGGAACTTCCGCCCGGCGCGCCTACCTCTTGCAACCACCTGATGCTGCTCCTTGCTGCCACAGCGCCCCTCTGGCGCACCATCGATCAGCCCGTGGCCCTCAAAGGGTTTGTGGCCATGGTGGGCTTGCTTCTCATCGCCTGGCAACTGTGGTGGTTCCTCGGTCGCCATGGCGGTGGCGTGGCGGCCCGTGAGAGCGAGGCAGGCTTGCAGGAGATCACCATCATCGTGGATGGCGGCTATTCACCCTCAAGAATCAAGGTGAAGGCCGGCCAGCCGATGCGGCTTGCCTTTCATCGGATCGATCCGAGCAGCTGCGTGGCCCAGGTGATCTTCCCCGATTTCCACAAAACCCTCGATCTCCCCCTCGAGGCCACCACCAGCCTGGAGTTGCCCCCCACCAAAGCCGGCGTCTATCCCTTCCACTGCGGCATGAACATGGTGCGAGGAGTGCTGGAAGTGAAGTGAGGGACGGGGGCGATCCAGGTTGTTCGCGTCAGCTCAGGCGCTGATCTTGAGGGTGCCTATCATTCCCAGCTCCTCGTGATCGAGGATGTGGCAGTGGTAGACACTGCGGCCGAAAGAATGGCGGGCTGGGCGCGCTCGTTGTCGCCGACGAACGTCGCCAGCGGGTGCGGATCCTGCCCCTGAGGCCTCAGGTCTGATGTGCCCGAAGCACACCGGGCTCCAGGCAGAGCTTTGGGAGTGGCCATACTCCAGACACCGGCCCCGCCTCCCATGCCGAGACACCTGGCCCATGCCGCGACAGCCACTCGCCCGATGGCACGGTGCGCATCGTCAACCCGGCCAACGGCAACCGGATCGTCGTGCCGCTGCGCTGAGGCGGTAGCGCTCCGCACAGTCCGCGGGCTGGAGAGAACACAGCGCGACCGGAGGGCATCTGCTGGTACAGGTGTACGCATGCGCTGAGGGTCATGGGCCTCCGTCTCCGCCGATCGGCCGGCGAGCCCTCCGGCTCGCTGGAGCAACCCATCGACGCGTGGCCCTTCCTCGATCAGCAGGTGCTGCTGCCCAGCCGCAGCCGCAAGGTCTGCATGACCTGCCACTGGTTCAGGCATCACAGCGGCGTGAACTGCATCCCCTTGCTCACCTGCCAGCTGCACCAGGGCCTCCTGGCCCAGGGCGAGCACCTCACCCACCGCTGCCAGGGCTGGACCGACGACATGGCACGCCAGCGGGGCTGGGCGCCGGAAGCCGGTTGAGCTGGCATCAGGGCTGCCTGGGCCTGGTCCACCGACCGGCCGCAGGCCAGGCGGATCCGCTGCTGGATCTCGTGTTCGCTGGGGGAGGAGGCCATGCCTCCTGTTGCCGTGGCGAGAGCCCGCTCTAAAGTTGGTCATCTAGATGGTCAACGGCCATGGTGCAGGTGACGGTGGCGGAAGCCAAGACCCAGCTCTCCAGCCTTCTGGATGCGGTGGAGGCTGGGCAGGCGGTGGTGATCACCCGCCGCGGCAAGGCCATCGCCGAGCTGGTGCCTCGCTGCAGCGTCCGTGATCTGCTGCCCCAGCTCGAAGCCCTCCGTGGCTCGTTGCCCGAGCAACCGACCACTGGCGTGGAGACCATGCGGGCGCTGCGGGATGAGCCCGGCGTCTGATGCTCTACCTCGACACGTGCGTGTTGCTGGCGGTGCTGACGCCGGAGGCGCATTCCGCCACGGCGACGGCGTTTCTCGCTGAGGCCAGTGCACCGCTGGCGATCAGCTCCTGGAGTGTCACCGAGCTCCATTCCGCCCTCGGCCTGAAGCTGCGCACCAAGGCCCTGAGCCAGGCGCAAGCCGAGGCGGTGCTGCAGGGTTTTGAGCGCAGCCTGGCGCCGGGCCTGCTGGTGCTGGAACTGGAGCCGCAGGACTTTCGCAATGCCAACGCCTGCCTACGCGGCTGGACCACGACCTTGCGAGCGGCCGATGCCCTGCACCTGGCCATCGCCAGCGGCCGTGGGGCCACCCTCTGCAGCCTGGATGCTCCGTTTGTGGCGGCGGCCCAACAGCTGGGGCTGGACGCCCAGTTGCTTGATGGACGGGAAGGCCCCCGCAGTGATTGAGCGCGGCAGGATCGCGCCCCCCAGCGAAGGGATGTCGAGCCCGGCGTCAGTGGCTGAGGCGAGACGGCTGATCAACGCCGTGGCAATCAACCAGCGACTGAGATCCGGTGACGTGGTGGGCGTGATGGCCACCAGCTACTGCCCGCAGTTCATCGGGCGGATCGACGTGATCCACTGGAATACCGATCCCGTCTGGATCAGCCTCATCGATGTGGATACCGGTGAGTGGCACTCAGCTCAGCTCCAGCATGTGGTGGGGAAACTGAAGGATCGAGACCCTGCACCTCGGCCTGCGCCGCCGTCTTCGCTGGGCCCACCACCGGCTGATGATCCCCCAGGCATCGGAATCGTGTTCGCGAACTGAATCGCGCCGGTTCCCATCACGGCAATGTGATCGGACCTCGACACCTGCAGGCAGCAGCAGCTCTCAGGGGCAGCCAGCACCGTGGTTTCATCCCGCTGCCATCGGTCCGATCAGGACGGTGCAGAGTGGATGGCGAGGGGATTGCGCAGGGGTCGCTCATTGCACCGTTTCAGCTATGCGTCTTGGTCTTACAAGACATTCTCACTCCCATGCTCACCGGCTCTGATCTGCTCGTCAAGGTCAAGGAACTGGGCGATGCCAGCAAGTCCGAGCTGGTACGCGAGTGCGGCTATGTGAGCACCAAGAAGGACGGCGGCGAACGCCTGAACTTCACCGCCTTCTATGAAGCGCTCCTGGAAGCCAAGGGTGTCAGCCTCGGGGAAACGGGTCAAGGTCGCGGCAAGGGTGGCCGCAGGCTCAGCTACGAAACGAAGGTGCAGTTCAACGGCAACCTGCTGGTGGGCAAGGCCTACACCACCCAGTTGGGTCTTGAGCCCGGCGATGAGTTCGAAATCAAACTCGGCCGCAAGCAGATCAAGCTCGTTCCCATCGGCAGCGCCGACGAAGACGAGTGAGCCGCTGCCGGCCGGCAACCAGCCTGATAGCGCCCTGATGGGGGCGCCTTTTTGATGCGCTCCTGCCGGCAGCCCCGCTGCTGGATCAGGCGCTGGTACAGCTCGAAGGCATCGCAGCCGATCAGATCAGCCGGCTCCAGAGCCAGAGCCGGTAGCGGGCGATCACCTCAGCGCGGCTGCCATCGCGGCCGAGCTGGAAGGGATTGCCGAGCGGGCTGGGCCGGCCCACATAGGCCTGGCCGGGCAGGGGATCTGAGAGCTGGCCGCGCCGTGCCTTGCCGATCGTGATCTCCATGGCGCCTCCGCAGGGTAACGCCCCGACCCCGCTGCCCCTGGCGGCGATCCTGAGGGGTGGCCCTGGCGGACGAAATGGAAGCCGATCGGCAGCCGCGCGCGTCCAGCTCACCCTGCCCGGAGAGGCCGG
>SLIG01000016.1 GCA_007135755.1 Cyanobium sp. | reverse complement strand
CTGGTGGGGGTGGTGAGCCAGCCCGACCGGCGGCGGGGGCGGGGCAAGGCCCTGATGCCCAGCCCGGTGAAGTCCCGGGCCCTGGAGCTGGGGCTGCCGGTGGTCGCGCCGGAGCGGATCCGCCGCGAGCCAGACACCCAGGCCGCTCTGGCGGCGCTGGGGGCAGATGTGTACGTGGTGGTGGCCTTCGGCCAGATCCTGCCGCCGGAGGTGCTGGAGCAGCCGCCCCTGGGCTGCTGGAACGGCCACGGGTCGCTGCTGCCGCGCTGGCGGGGGGCGGCGCCGATCCAGTGGAGCCTGATCGAGGGCGACAGCCACACCGGCGTGGGAATCATGGCCATGGAGCCCGGCCTCGACACCGGGCCTGTGCTGCTGGAGCGGGCGCTTCCCATCGGCCTGCTGGAGAACGCCTCCCAGCTGGGCGGCCGGCTGTCGGCCCTCACGGCCGAGCTGCTTGTGGAGGCCATGCCGCGGATCGCGGCGGCCGGGCCGGGCCCGGAGGCCGAGCGGCTGGCGCGGCTGGGGGTGCGGCCCCAGGGCGAGCAGGGCCTCACCTATGCCCGGCTGCTCAGCAAGGACGACTTCGCGATCGACTGGCGCCAGCCGGCCCTGGCCATCCACCGCCGGGTGATGGGGCTCCACCCCGGTGCCCACACCACCATGGGTGGCCAGCGGCTGCGCCTGCTGACCACCGAGCCCCTGGTGGGGCGGCTGGCCGGCCAGCTCAGCCCCGAGGCGGCGGCTCTCTGCGGCAACGCCTGGCCGGCTGCGGACGAGGCGGTGCCAGGCACCGTGCTGGCTCTGGAGAACGGGGCGGGGGCGGTGCTGGCCACCGGCGGCTGCCCGCTGCTGCTGCGCGAGGGCCAGCTGGCGGGCCGGGCGGCCAGCGCCGGCCAGACGCTGCTGCAGCAGCTGGGCCTGCAGCCCGGCGACCGGCTGGGGGAGCCGGCTGAGGCTCAGAGCTGAGGCTCAGAACAGGGCGGGAGCGGCCGGCTGATCGGAGCCGCCGGCGCCCGCGGCCCCGGAGCGGCGGTAGCGGCTGTGGAGATCCTCAAGCTGCTGGTGCACGGCCCGTAGCTGCTCGCGGATCGGACCGCTGTCCTCGAGCCTCCCGAGCACCAGCAGCATCGTCTCGATCTGGCTCTTGCAGTCGATCAGCACGCGGCACTGCGGTGATCCGGGCTCGTAGGGCATGGGGGATTCGGACGCTCGGGGGAACGGACTGACCCCACCATCGCAGCCGAGGTCAGCGGTTACGGTTGTGTCGGTTGTTGCGGTTTGGCGGTCGCCGCCCGCGACCGCCGCTGAGATCGAGCGCCGGCGCCGAGTGCACCGTGGGCTCGAACCCCGGCACCTCCTGGCGCGGCAGGCGGCTGCCGAGCAGGCGTTCGATGGCCCGCAGCAGCTCGTGCTCCTCGGCCGCCACCAGGGAGATGGCGTGGCCGGGGTGGCCGGCGCGACCGGTGCGGCCGATGCGGTGCACATAGTCCTCGGCCTGGTTGGGCAGGTCGAGATTCACCACATGGGGCAGCTGGTGGATGTCGATGCCGCGGGCCGCCAGGTCGGTGGCCACCAGCACACGCAGGGCCCCGCTCTTGAAGTCCGACAGGGCCCGGGTGCGGGCGCCCTGGCTCTTGTTGCCATGGATCGCCGCCGCGGCCATGCCCGCCTGGGTGAGCTTCTCGGCCATGCGGTTGGCGCCGTGCTTGGTGCGTGAGAACACCAGCACCTGCTGCCAGTCGTTGCTGGCGATCAGGTGGCAGAGCAGCTCGGGCTTGCGCCCCATGTCACAGGGGTGGAGCAGGTGCTCCACCGTGGGGGCAGCCTGGTTTTCCGGCGTCGCCTGCAGCTGCACCGGCTGGTGCAGCAGACCATGGGCCAGCGCCTTGATCGGGCCGCTGAAGGTGGCCGAGAACATCAGGTTCTGGCGCTTGGGCGGCATCAGGGCCAGCAGCCGGCGGATGTCGCGGATGAAGCCCATGTCGAGCATCCGGTCGGCCTCATCGAGCACCAGGATCTCAATGCGATCCAGGCGAATGGCGCCCTGCTGCTGCAGATCGATCAGCCGGCCGGGCGTGGCCACCAGCACATCGGCACCGGCGCGCAGGCGGTTGATCTGGGGGTTGATCTTGACGCCGCCGAACACCACATCGCTGCGCAGGTCGAGGAAGCGGCCGTAGGCGGCCACGTTCTCCGCCACCTGGGCGGCCAGCTCCCGGGTGGGGGTGAGCACCAGGGCGCGCACCACCCCGCCGCGGGCATGGGGGCCGTGGCGGAGCCGCTCCAGCATCGGCAGGGTGAAGCCGGCGGTCTTGCCGGTGCCGGTCTGGGCGGCGGCCATCACGTCGCGGCCCTCCAGCACCGCCGGGATGCACTGCAGCTGGATCGGCGAGGGCTGGGTGTAGCCCTTGCTGGCCACCGCCTGCACGATCGGCTGGCCCAGTCCCAGGTCGGCGAAGGGGGCGGCAAGCGCTGGATCGGCGGCGGACGGGGCGGCCTTGGCCGGGGGGCTCTGACGCGCCGCTGCCGCCGGCTGGGGGCGCTGGCCGCCCGACGGGGCCGGGCGCTGGCCGGCGGGGCGGCGTCGCCGGGTGCTGGGGGTGGTGCTGGTGATGGGGACTGGCGCTGGGGATCCGCCACACCCTACGAACGGCAACCGGAGCGGTCAGCCGTCGAGGTAGAGCGCCCGGGCGGCCTGCAGCACTGCCAGCAGCTCGCTGTCGTCGAGCTCACTGCCCTCGCGGCAGCCCTGACGGGCCAGCCAGCGGCGCAGGGCGGTGGCCGCCTCCGGCCCCTGGAAGCCGGTGAAGAACGACTCCTGGGCAGCCAGCACGCGGAACTTGAGGAACTCCAGCACCCGCCCCCGCTGGGCCGCCGTGGGGATCCAGCGGCAGTGGCGGTCATCCACCCCCAGCTCCAGGGGCAGACCCTGCTCCAGCGCCCCGATCCAGGGAGCCAGCACCTCCAGCTGGTCGGCCGGCTGGTGGTGACGGGCCTTGGTGGCGGGATCGGGCCGGTAGATCCAGCCCGCCAGCGGCGGCGGCGGGCTGGGGCAGGGCCCGGGACTGGGCGAGCCCGTCGGCCAGCGCAGCAGGCAGGGCCAGAAGGAGAAGGTTTCCGGCGGATGCAGGGAGGTCCAGCGCAGCCGCTCGATGTGCCAGGCGGGGAGCTGGAGCTGCCAGCGGCCCCCGGGAACGCGCAGGTTGAGGGTGCCGGGGTAGAGGCTGGAGAGATCCAGCCCCAGGCGGGCGAAGTGGGGGCTCTGGAGGGCGATGGTGCCGGCGGGGTAGGGACTGGCCGCCGCCTGGCCCGAGGCCACGCCATGGCCGCGCACCCGCTGGCAGCGGTGCCAGCGCAGGGCGTGGGGCGGGATCAGGCCGTCAGGTGTCGCCGGGCCGGCAGCCATCAGGGCAGTGGGGCACCCACCGGCGTGAAGTGGCTGCAGCGCTCGCAGGGGCCCTCGGGCAGCACGGCGCAGCGCAGCAGGGGACTGCGGGCGTTGAAGCGGCAGAGGGGATCGCCGATCACCCAGCCGCCGCCCCAGCGGCGGGCATCGCTGGGGCGGCGCTGCTGCTTCACCTGCAGCGCCACCGACGTCAGCTCGTAGCG
>SLIG01000185.1 GCA_007135755.1 Cyanobium sp. | reverse complement strand
GGCTGCGCACCAGCACCCCCAACTCCGAGCCGTAGCGCAGCTCCAGCAGCACCTCCACCGCCATGGCCCGAGGGCCCGTCGTCAGGGCGATGGAGGCGTTGCGGTTGTCGAACCAGATGAACGTGCCCCCCAGCTCACTGACCTGCCGGGTGATGGCATCGCGCACCACCTCACCATCCTCCACAGGAGCGAGCACGGCTTCCAGTCGGGCCATGGCTACCCAGCACCAGAGGGTGATTCACCATTCTCGAAGGCCTCGTCCAGTCCTGGGGGCCAGGAATAAATGCCTTCACCGGCACTGGCCCGTCTGGGCCGCTTCTCGGCGGCCGTCGCCCAAGACACCGTCAGACCCAACCTCCCCTGCTAGTACAGGTGTACGCATGGGGATGGGTCATGGGCAGTCGACTGCAACGAGCCGCCGGGGAAGGCGCCGGGACGCTGAATCAGCCCGTCGAGGAGTGGCCGTTCCTCGATCAGCAGGTGCTGGTGAAAAGCCGCAGCCGGAAGGTCTGCATGACCTGCCACTGGTTCAGGCACCACAGCGGCATCAACTGCATCCCGCTGCTCACCTGCCAGCTGCACCAGGGGCTGCTTCCTCAGGGTGAGCACCTGGTGGCGCGCTGTCAGGGCTGGAGCGACGACATGGCCCAGCAGCGGGGCTGGGCGCCGGAAGGGGGCTAAACGGGCCCTGGCCACACGCAGGCGGTCGCCATCGCCAACGGCGGCGGGCGGTGTCACGGGCCAGCACGAAGAACGACCGCTCAACCGCATGGCCAGCAACGAGCGACTGAGATCCGGTGACGTGGTGGGCGTGATGGCCACCAGCTACTGCCCGCAGTTCATCGGGCGGATCAACGTGATCCACTGGGATACCGATCCCGTCTGGATCAGCCTGATCGATGTGGATACCGGTGAGTGGCACTCAGCTCAGCTCCAGCATGTGGTGGGGAAACTGAAGGATCGTGACCCGGCACCTCGGCCTGCGCCGGCATCTTCACCGGCCCCACCCCCAGCTGATGATCCCCCCGGCATCGGGATCGTGTTCGCGAACTGAATGGCGCCGGTTCCTATCACAGCAAGGCGATGGGTCGTCATCAACTGCAGGCGGCCGCCGCTCTCACGGGCAGAAAACACCGCGGTTCCTCCTGCTGCTCTCTGCCTGCTCGGGACGGTACAGAGCGGATGGGGAGGGGATTGCGCAGGGTTCGTTCATTGCACCGATTCAGCTATGCGTTATGGTCTGGCAAGACATTCTCACTCCCATGCTCACCGGACCCGATCTGCTTGCCAAGGTCAAGGAACTCAGCGACGCCACCAAGTCTGAACTGGTGCGTGAGTGCGGCTACGTGAGCACCAAGAAGGACGGCGGCGAACGCCTGAACTTCACCGCCTTCTATGAAGCGCTCCTGGAAGCCAAGGGCGTGACCCTCGGTGAAACAGGCCAAGGCCGCGGCAAGGGTGGCCGCAGGCTCAGCTACGAGACCAAGGTGCAGTTCAACGGCAACCTGCTGGTGGGCAAGGCCTACACCGCCCAGCTGGGTCTGCAGCCCGGCGATGAGTTCGAGATCAAGCTGGGCCGCAAGCAGATCAAACTCCTCCCCATCGGCGCCTCTGACGAGGAGGAGTGATCACGGCTGCTCCAGCAGTGTCCTCAGGTAGTCGCTGAGCCGGAAGCTGCTCTCACCGCCATAGACGATGTCGGCAATCCGCCAGCTCTTGTCATGGGGCTTGAGCACGTAGTCCAGGTTTTGGACCTGGGCCCCTGACCGACGCAACCCGGCCAGCACCTCCACCCGCATCACCAAGCTGCCGCCGGAGTCCCGCCGGCAGCCGGCAACCCGGTGCCCGTAGCTCGACACCTGGGTGTTGCTGAACGGGTCGAAGTCCACGAACCGTCCGTCCTGGGGCTGGAGCGAAAAGGCAGCGCGGAGGGTCTTGAACAGGGAGGGTGTGAACCGCGATTTCTGACTGGCGAAGTCGGAGCGAACCTGATCACCACTGGCCAGAAACCACCGGTAGAAGCCATCCAGCTGGGCCGTGGCCGCAGCTGGACAGGGCACCGGCTGTTCAGGTGCGGCGGCAGCTGGTGCCCCTGTTGCAACCACAGCTCCGATCAGGAAGGCCGCGGCGGTGGAGAAGGGGCGCATGGCCAGTATCGAGCTGATGCCAAGTCTCACTCCCGTCATGCCCCTGAGGCTCTTGTTGCAACGGCTCACCACAGCCCATGACGGCCGGAAGCTGCGGGCGGCGCCGCACCCAGATCGCACCGGAAAACACCGGCCGTGGTGCCACGATCGTCGTGGGGATGAACCACTTGTACGGTCCAAAGATCAACGGGGCCAGAATCTCGGTGAGCAGATCCAGGCGTTCCTCATTGGTGAGGTGGTCAGAGAGCATCGGCCTGTGACGCGGGGCTCCCTCAGGGTTGCCGTACCACAGCGGTAGGCCTTGGATCTGCCACCTGAGTTCAGCGACCAGGTCCTGAACCCATCCCCCCTCCACAGCCTCATCGCCAGCGCCATAGCCCGCCAAGCCTTGGCCACCGCCGCATGCTGAACCGATCCCTAAGCTGAAGCCGGGTGAGCTGGGGGCCGCCCCACCACTGCAGCAACTGGGCCAGCTGCGGTCGCTGCGCCTCACCCCGGCGCAGCAGCACCCACAACGATTCGATCAGCGGTTTCAACGGCTGGCGGAGCACCAGCCCTGAATCCCGCCATCCCGGCAGGTGCAACACCGTCGGGTGTGCCGGCAGCAGCAGCAGTTTGCCCCTCAGTTGCTCCAACCAGCTGCGGTGGTCCAGATCGGCGCAGCTGTGCAGCGGCAGCCGGCCCTCGCGCTCCAGCGCCCGATGCAGCAGCGGCATGGCCCCAGTCGGCGGCAGCAGGTAGCCCATGCGCTGCCGGCCCCCCTGGGGCTGGCCCTGCAGCAACGGGCTGTGACGCTGCAGCGGCGCCGGGTGGTAAAGGAGCACCAGCTCGCGCTGCCCCAGGCCGATGGCCTCCACACCCGGGTGCTGCAAGGGCGGCCGCAGCACCGCTGGGTCCCGCCGGGCATCCCCGGCCACGCTCACCAGCACCGCATCGACGCGGCCTGCAAGCAGCCTCTGCGCCCACCGATCCGGGGGCAGAAAGGCCAGTTGTGGCGGCAGTGGTGAGAGTGCGGATTGCAGCAGCGGCAGATGTAGGGGATCACCGGCGATCCGCAGTGGATCTCCTCCTGAAGCACCACCGGGAGGTGTGCCTGCGGGGATGCCGGAATAGATGGGCGGGTCGATGGCAACAGCAGCTCGACTGGCTGAACGTGGAGCCGCTCACTGTGTAGAGAACGCAACCGCTGCGGATGCAACAAACAGGCAACGACGGCAGATCTTGGCTGGAGGCGCTGGTGTCAACACTCCAGATACGACCCCAATCCGCTGCCCGTGATGGCCCAACAGGATTCAGAGCCCCCGCTGCGCTTCCATCTGATGATTGGTGCAGCCTGCAGCGGCAAGAGCACCGCCGCGCGCATCCTCGCCCGCTACCTGCAGGGGGAGAGTCAGCAGCAGGTGCGCTACATCTGCAGCAGCGCGATCCGCCGTGAGCTCTATGGCGATCGCAGCGTCCTCGGGCGCTGGGCGG
>SLIG01000161.1 GCA_007135755.1 Cyanobium sp. | reverse complement strand
TCGCGGCGGGCCGGGGCTTCGGCATGCACCCCCACCGCGACATGGAGATCATCACGGTGATGGTGGAGGGCCAGCTCAACCACCGCGATTCGCTGGGCCACGCCGAGGTGCTGCGGGCCGGGGAGGTGCAGCGCATGAGCGCCGGCACCGGTGTGGTGCACAGCGAGGTGAATGAAGGCACTCAGCCCTGCCGGCTGCTGCAGATCTGGATCGAACCAAGCAGCGCCGGCATCCCCCCGGCCTACGAGCAGAAGCTTTTCACCATTGGCAGCGGCTGGACGCCCCTGCTGGATCCCGAGCGGGCCGCAGGCGCCATGGCCATCCACCGGCCGGTGCACCTGTGGCGGGCTCAGCCACGCCCCGGTGAGGTGCTGGCCCTGCCCGAAGGGCCCGCCGGCACCCCGGCGCCGAGCCACCACTGGCTGCAGGTGATCGACGGCTCGCTGGAGTGGAGCCCTGAGGGCCTGCCGCCTCTGCAGCGGGGCGATGGCCTGGGCTGGCAGGCCGCCAGGGGGGATGCCCTGAGGGCAGGCAAGATGGGCGCCGACCTGCTTCTGTTCGCGCTGCGATGATCAGGCCCAATCGCGCCACGGCCAGCAGCCCGCTGGCCTCCGCCAGCGGCGAGCGGCTCTCGGTGAGCCGTGCGCTGGCGATGCTGCAGCCGCCCCGCGGCTACCGCACCCTGGCCTGGCTGGGGCTGGTGGCCAATGGTCTGGCCATTCCGCTGGTGGTGGCTGTGATCCTGGGCCTGCCCACCTGGCGCACGGTGCACATCGCCGTGGGCTCGGCGGCCGTGCTGCCCACCGCCGCGGTGGGCATCGTGGCCTGTGTGGCCCTGCTCAAGTGGCGGGCCTGGGGACAGATCCTGGCGATCGTGGCCCTGTCGATGAGCCTGGCCGTGACCCTGCCCTACGGCATCGTGCGGCTGGCGTTGCTGAGCGAGGGCCGCCTGCTCACGGCTGTGCTCTGTTGCCTGCTCTGGGCGGCGCTCACCGCCACCCTGGTGTTCTGGTGTCGCCCCTGCATCCGCCGCTACCTGGTGTGAGCGGCTTAAACCGATCCTGGAGATGTTGTGAAGGTGACAGTCACAGGCTGTCACAAGGGTGATGATCCGGTCAGGATGGCCAGACAGGCGCGATGACAAGCACCCTCACACCCGGTAATTTCCACAATCGTCCTGCGCGGCTGGTGCCGCGCGGGGCCGTCCAGCAGACCTTGCCCCACGTGCGCCGCTACCGGCTCGTGGACGACGCCGGAGCCCCCCACCCGGTGCTCGACGACCTCTACGACTCCCTTGAGGCGGCCTGGACAGACGCCAGCCGCTGGTGGCAGCGCCAGTGCAGCTGCGGCCAGGAGCCGATCGAGATCGGCGTCGAGGTCAGCACCCCCTGCGGGTCCTGGCGAACCCTGCGCTTCCCCGGCACCTGATCGCCCTGGCCCCACAACGCAGCGCCAGTCGGGTCAGCGCCAGTCGGGTCGGTAGATCCGCAACCGCGCCGAGCCCAGGGGCGTGGGATTGGGGTTGGGCCCAGCGGGGAAGGCCGTCACCTGGAACAGATAGGTGGCTGCCGTCACGGGGTTGCTCCACGGTTTGAGCACCACGGTCACCGTGGAGCCCGGGGCCACCGGCTCGGGGAACACCACCCGGATCTCACCCTCGGAGGCTTCGGCCTCCACGGGGATGGCTTCACCCCTGCCGCGGGGCCGGCCCAGAAAGGCGCGGGTGCGATCGATGCTGAAGGGCCAGATCCGCTCGGGTCCCTCGCTCTGGCGAATCAGCAGGCCTCCGAGGGCAGCGCCCGCGTCCTCCTCGAGCTCCACGCTGAAGAAATACTCCGCTCGGGGATCCCCCACCGTGGTGCGGTAGCTCACGAGGTCGGCCTTCCAGGGCGGTCGGGCGAAGAAGGTGGAGCCCCGCAGTTCCAGCGCACCGGCGGCCGGAGGGGCCAGCACGGGTGCGAGCAGCGGTGTCAGCAGGGGGATCAGCAGCGCGGCGCTGATCGTCAACCCGGTGCGGGCCATGGTGGGCCGGCAGCAGGTCACACCGTAGATCGGCTGTGCAGGAACGGCTGCGGGTCCTGATCGCGGCGGTGCCGCACCGGAATCGGCTCGCCCTGGGCAGCGGGGGACTGGGGATCGCGGCTGGCGGTGGCCTCCAGGGCGCTGCGCAGCTGACGGGCCGCATGCAGGGGCATGTCGCGCGGCACGCTGATGCGGTCACGCAGGTGGCGCAGGCCGCCGGCGCTGCCCGCCGGCGGGGCGATCGGCCGGCCTGTGATCAGAGTGCTCAGGGCGCAGCGCAGGGGCAGATCGAACCTCTCAGGCCCCAGGGGATTGCGCTCCAGCAGGGTCGCGCGGTGGCGCAGCACCCGCCACAGCGCGGTGGCGGCCGCCCCGCCCGGTGCGGGTTGGCTGGTTTCCGGATCCCTTGCCGCCTCTCCCAGCAGCGGCCAGGGGCCGTGATCGATCCGCTGCGCCAGGGCGCGCTGCTCCTCGCTGCCGTTGGCATAGCAGCCGCCCATCTGCGGTGGCAGATCGTGGGCGTGGGTGTGGAAGTCGCTCTGGGTGCCCAGGTAGGTGGAGCGCCGCTCCAGCCCGCGGAACCAGCGGTCGATCCCTGGGTGCTCCTGGCGCAGCAGGAAGCCCTTGTAGTAGGCGAGCGAGGCATTCATGCGTTCCAGGTAGGGCACGAACACCAGATCAGCGCTGCCCAGCTCCTCGCCGAGCAGGAACGCCCCCGCTTGCCGCTCCAGCTCCCGCTCCAGGGCGCCGGCCAGCTGCTGGAAGCGGTCGCGGGCCCGGGCGTCGGATGCGGGGGGATGGGGATAGCAGAGCCACTCGCACCAGGCCCGGAACAGTTCGCGCTCCAGCCGGCGCAGGGGCAGCACGGCGGGATCGTGCATGCCGGGGCCGAGGCTGCCGAAGCTGGTTTCCAGGGCCTCGAGGATGCGATCGCTCTCGGTGATCAGCTGTCCGTCGATCTCCAGGGCCGGCAGCATGCCCGAGGGCACCAGGCGCTTGTACCAGCGCTCCTTCTCGCCGTAGCAGAACATCGTCACCTTGCGCACCCGGTAGGGGATGCGCCGCTCCTCCAGCCACAGCCACACCTTCTGGCAGTAAGGGCACCAGGCGTGGTGATCGCGGTAGAGAGTCACGCGCACGGCGCTCTCCGGCTGGCCGAACAGGCGCAGCAGGGCCTGGGCGCTGGTGGGGCCATCGGCGGGATCGGCGCTGGTGTCTTCGCCCGTGGCCAGCCCCGGGGGCAGCAGGGCCTCCAGTTCGCCCCAGCTCAGGGGCTCGGCCGCTCGCGTCGGGCCGGCCCCGGTTTCTAGGTTCGGGTTTCCCACCTGGCCGATTTCAGTTTCCATGTTCGACGCCTTCACCAAGCTGATTGCTCAGGCCGATGCCCGGGGCGAATTCCTCAGCCCGGGGCAGATCGATGCCCTGGCCGCCATGGTGGCGGATGGCAACAAGCGAATGGATGCGGTCAACCGCATCACCTCCAACGCCTCCGCCATCGTCACCAACGCGGCTCGCGATCTCTTCGAGGCCCAGCCCGCCCTGATCGCCCCCGGCGGCAACGCCTACACCCATCGCCGCATGGCCGCCTGCCTGCGCGACATGGAGATCATCCTCCGCTACGTCACCTACGCCG
>SLIG01000119.1 GCA_007135755.1 Cyanobium sp. | reverse complement strand
GGGCTGGGGGCTGGGGCGCTGTAGTCGATGCCGTTCCACTCCAGCGGGCGTTCGCGCCAGTGCTCGGCGATCGCCTGGGTGAAGCCGGACCGCACCAGCTTGGCGCGGGCCAGGCGCCACTGTCCGTTGTCATGCCCAGGCTCAGCCCCTCCGGTGGCCCAGGGCGATACCGGCTGCCGAGGCGCTCCAGCTGCTGCCGCAGTTCCGCCAGCGTGGGGTGGGCGCGGCTCCAGAAGCGGCCGCTGGCCGGATCGGCGCTGTCGAACAGCAGGAAGGAATCGGCCAGAAAGGCCTCGGCCTCCTGGGGGGTGAACACCTTGTCGCCCGCGAATTGTCGCCCGCGAAGGCGATCAGGCAGGGCCTGGCTTGTCACACCGCCCGACTGCTCAGACCGTGGCGGCGCTGGGCTGGGGGGTGAAGGTCACAGGCTCGTACTTGGCCACCGACACCTGCCAGCTCCGGGAGGCCAGGGCCTGCAGCCGCTGGAGCGTGGTGTCGGTGTCGCCGCCGGCCAGCCATGTTGCCTTGAGCACGGGCAGCTGGGCATTCATCACCTCCATCGGCATCACCAGCAGCTGCAGGCTGGCGCCGCCGGCGGCCCGCTGCAGGGCACCCTCATCGCTGCGTTGCCACACGCGCAGCAGCAGCTCCAGCGTCAGGGCACGGGCGTCCTCGCCGGGATCCTCGCTGCCGGCGGTATCGCCACCCCAGGATTTCCCCGCCAGCGGCAGGGCCCGCTTGCCGTTCTGCTCCAGGAAGGCCAGGGCGATCAGATAGGGGGCTTCAGCCATGGCGATACCAACAGATACCTGCCCACACTGGCTCATCGCGCGGCGGCAATGTTGTCCCCATTTGCGGGTAGACGCCTGGAAGCGGAGCTTCATAGGGTCATCGTGTTCAACTCGACAGATCAAACTCGACAGATCAACTCGCTTCACGCGACAGATCAATCCGAAGACCACTCCGACGGAAACAACCGAGGATCGATCTGCCGATGAAAACGGCTGTGGATCATCCATGGCTGCCATGCGATTGCTTGGTCGGTTCTGTTCATACCTGTGCAAACCATGTCCACTGACAATGTGCAAAGCATCGACTCCAGGCTCGAGAGCTACCGCGCTTCTCTGGCGGCTGCCCGTTCAAATGGAGAGCAGGCCTCAGCACGCAAGCTGGAACAGCAGATCGCGGAGCTTCTGGAGTTTCAGGGGCGTCATCCAGAGATTTCGCAGGCACCCTCTGCATTTGAAGTGTTTTGCGATCTGAATCCTGCGGATGTCAACTGCCGAGTTTATGACGACTGATTCCCCCACTTTCACTACCATGATGACAATCGGTGAGCTTGAGGCCAGTTATCCACTGTATTGTCGGGCCCTGCGACTTCTCATTCAGGAGGGTCAATCTCTGCAGAAGGTGCAGCGCACAGTCTGCTGGTCGAGGCTGGAGAGCCTGCATGCCTGTCTGCCGCGCCAGTACCGGAACCCTGAGCATCTCTATGTCCTGCTCAAGCGCCAGGCGGGCCTCCAGAGCGACTCATCAGCGGCTCTGGCGGAGCCAGGCTGATGAATTGCCCGCAAATGGGGACCTCCATCCCCTGACATCATTTCCTAGGCTGAATCCATCAGGACACCAGTACCATGGACATTCACACCAACCCTGATTCTTTCCTGTCTTCCCAGCGCGACCCAAGCGGTACATGCCTGGGAAGGACATGCATGAAGTGGACAGCTGACGGCGAACTCACCGACATCGACTTTCAGCTGATCCTGCAGCGCCTGCGTGAGGTGGATGCTGAGATGCAGGTGGCCTGAAGCCCCACCCCGGAGAGGCGGTCAGGGGCTGTAGGGTAAAGGCTGGACATCAACGCTCAGGTCCTGCGTTGCCAGCGCTCCAGCGCAACTCACGCGGGACCCTTTCCGCTATGGACTTCACGCCATACCTCACCGGTTTGCAGTCGGGTGACGCCGATGAACCGCTGCTTTCCCTCAAGCTGGACGGCCAAGTGGCGTTGGCGATGAAAGGTCGCCTCTTCCTGCGGTCCATGTGTTCGAACTTCAGCGATCCCGCTCAGATCGGCTGCGCAGTGACTGACCAGCAGTCGTGCCTCGATTACCTTGCTGACAATTCCTTCAGCCTTCTGATCTGCACGGATTATCTCGAGCAGGGAAATGGTTTTGAGCTGGCGCGGCGCGCCAAGGAGATGCATCCAGGGCTGAGGGTGATCGTGCTTGCGCTTGGCGATGTGATTCCGGCGGAGTATGCCGAGGTTTCCTGGCTCGATGCTGTGGTGGCGGAGGCGGATTTTGTGGAGGATCAACATCCTCTGCAGGCAGCTGTGCTGGCGGTGATGGGCAATCACGCCTACAGGAGTCCATCCCTTCGCAGTGGCACGTTGCCCTACCTCAGCTGTCCCCGACTCACCCCCAGGGAATACGAGGTTCTCGACCTGCTTGCCAGTGGGATGACCGATCGGGAGATGTCGGAGGCCTTGGTGATCTCGGACGAATCCGCCCGCACCTACACCAAGCGGCTGTTGCGCACCCTGGGCGTGCACAACCGCCTGCAGGCCGTCCTCAAGGGGATGCGCTGCGGCATGGTGAACCTCTGAGCACAGCGATGGGATGGCTCTGATTGCCTGGGGGAGGCCAGCAAATGCGCGCTGATGACGGCTATGACGCAGCCGTGCGGCGCCTCTGGCGTCACGCTGAGCCTGGTGTTGCCGACTCGCTGCCGCGTGCGCTCGTGCACGACGCCACGCTGGCCCCCTCCAGCCACAACACCCAGTGCTGGCGTTTTCTGCTGGAGGACGGTGCCATCACCCTGCTGCCTGATCCTCAGCGGCGGTGTCCGGTGGTCGATCCCGACGATCACCATCTGTTCGTGAGCCTGGGCTGCGCCGCGGAGAACCTGACGCACTCCGCTCTCGCCCACGGCTGGCGTTGTGATCCGCTCTTCGACGGGGGATCCGATCCAGCGCTGCGCCTGGCGCTGCGGCCCACAGCACCGGTGCGGACGCCATTGTTCGAGGCGATTCCCCACCGGCAGACCACCCGGGCGGAATTCGACGGCCAGCCCCTCCTTCCTGAAGAGCTGAAGCTGCTGGAGGCCGCCGGTTCCGGTCCGGGCGTTCAGGTGCGCCTGCTCACGGATCGGCAGGCGATGGAGGATGTGCTGGGCTTTGTTGTGGAGGGGAATTCCGCGCAACTGGGCAACCCGGCCTTTGTCGCTGAGCTCAGGCACTGGATCCGCTTCAACGGCCGGGAGGCTGTGCGCACAGGCGATGGTCTGTTCTCCGCCTGCACCGGCAACCCCAGCCTTCCCACCTGGCTGGGCCGGGCGATTGTCCCGCTGGTGCTGACGGAGCGTAAGGAGAACGACCGGTACACACGGCTGATCCGCAGCGCCGCCGGCATCGCCGTGTTCATCACGGAGCGGGACGATCAGCGGCACTGGATCGAAGCGGGCCGCGCCTTCCAGCGCTTCGCGCTCCAGGCCACCGCCCTGGGTGTGCGCACGTCGCACCTCAACCAGCCGGTGGAAGTGGCTCCGCTCCGTGCGGAGTTCGGTCGGTTTCTGGGCCTGGCCAGCGGTCGGCCGGATCTGGTGATCCGCTTCGGCCGGGGGCCGCAGATGCCGCGATCCCTGCGCCGTCCCATCGATGCGG
>SLIG01000049.1 GCA_007135755.1 Cyanobium sp. | reverse complement strand
GGGTCGTAGGTCTTGGGCAGGGCCGCTTCAGGGGCAGAGGAGGCGGCAGGGGCAGTCACGGCGGTGGCGCGGGCAGTCGGCCCATCGTCTCAAAAGGTCTCAGGCCGCCAGCCGCTGCAGGTAGGCGTCCAGCCGGCCGGCGTTGATCCAGCCGGTGGCGATGGTCTTGCTGTGGCTGCCGCTCACCCGGCCGCGGTGAATGTGCGACACACCGGCCGGGAAGATCACCAGTTTGCCCCGTTCGGCCTCCTCGTGGTGGCCCTGCCAGTGGAACTCGGTGCCGCCATCGGGAACGTCATTGCAGTAGAGGATCCAGGCCAGCACCCGGGCATGGGGCTCGGTGGCCTCCTCGCTGAGGGTCCAGTCGCAGTGCCAGGCCCTGAAGCCCTCCCCCGGGGCATAGCGCTGCAGGTTGAAGATCGGGTTCACGAACAGGCTCTGCTCGGGGCAGCAGGCCCGCAGGAGCGGCCGCTCCTGCAGGTAGCGCTCCAGGCCGGCGCTGACGCCCCGCAGGATCACCTCGGCCAGGGCGAAGGCCTCGGGGTCGCTGCGGTCGATCGCCACCAGGCTGATGTCGGTGGAGATCTTGGCGGGCTCGGCAGCGGGCTTCCCATCGGGCCCCGGCGTGCCCTCGGGGCCGAAGGCCACGCCGGGGCGGCGCAGATCGGGGCGGCGCTCGAAGAAGGCCATCACGCCATCGGCCACGGCGGTGTAGCCGGCAGTGCGGTAGCGGGCGATCAGATTCACAGACGGCAGGGGGGAGAGGGGCTGCAGTTCAGGGCACCGGCGGGCTGCCGGGCCCGGGGGCGGCGGAGCGCCAGGGGATCGCGAGGGCCCGCTCCAGGCTGCTCCAGCGCTCCCGCTCGGGCGCCACACGCTCCAGCAGGCCCAGCCGCTCCAGGGCGGTGGCCGCCCGCTCCAGCGAGAGGGGGCCAGGGCCTGGGCCGAGCGGCAGCACCAGCACCTGGGGCTCGGCCGGATCGGCCATCACCTGCAGATCGAGATCCACCAGCTCCCGCTCGAAGAACACCCGCCGCAGCCGGGCACTGAGGCTGGGGCCAAGGGCCTCGGCGAAGACCCGCAGGCTCTCCTGCTCGCCGCTGCAGCCACAGTTGAGCGCCAGCCAGATCAACAGCTTGGCCCAGCTGTCGGTGCTCCAGAGGGGCTGGAAGCTCTGGCGGTGCTGCCGCACTAGTTCCGCCAGGGCGAAATCCACCAGCGTGGCCTGCAGGGCTGCGGGGTCGCTCACGGGTCGGGGGAGGCGGGCGGTAACCGCCCCATCTTCAGCAGTGGGCAAATGCCGGCCAGCGGGCAAACTGCAGGGGCAACGTCCCGCGGAGACGCCCATGGCCCTGGATCTCAACGACCCGGAGCTCGAGTTCGCCGATCTGGTGAGCGCCTACCAGAGCTGGGTGATGGCCGTGATCAACGACGAGAAGCTGGGCGGTGAGCCCCTGCTCAGCGACGAGATCGTCGATGACGCCCTGAACGCCATGCGCTTCCTGCCCGATGTGGTCACCAGTGCCGTGGAAACCACCCTGGCCCGCGTCTACGACGTGGATGCCGATGAACTGGCGGGGCTGCTCTATCCGGAGGACTAGCCCTTGCCGGCGGCCCACGCCACCCCCTGGCCGGAGCTGATCGAAGCCCTGGGCAGCGACGCGGAGCGTGGGCTCGAGGTCGACGAGGCGCGCGGCCGGCAGCAGCGCTGGGGCCCCAACAGCCCCGATCAGCAGGCCCAGAAGCCAGCCTGGCGGCGGTTCCTGGGCCAGTTCAACGACCCCCTGCTGATCACCCTGCTGGTGGTGGGCTTCGTCAAGCTGCTGCTGGGGGAGCCCGGCGAGGCCGTGGTGATC
The DNA here is from genome assembly GCA_007135755.1 of Cyanobium sp. Lineage (GTDB taxonomy): Bacteria > Cyanobacteriota > Cyanobacteriia > PCC-6307 > Cyanobiaceae > NIES-981. The sequence continues at coordinate 11,949 of SLIG01000049.1, read as the reverse complement.
TGGAGTGTCACGGTGATCAACGCCGTGATCGGCTACGTGCAGGAGAGCCGGGCGGAGACTGCCATCGCCGCCCTGGCCCGCTCGGTGCGGACGGAGGTGGACGTGATCCGCGGCGGTGAGCGCCGGCGGCTGGATTCGGTGGAGCTGGTGCCCGGTGATCTGGTGCTGCTGGAGGCCGGCAACAAGGTGCCGGCGGATCTGCGCCTGCTGCAGGGCCGCAACCTGCAGATCGACGAGTCGGCGCTCACCGGCGAGTCGCTGCCGGTGGCCAAGGGCACCACGGCCGTGGAGGCGGAGGCGCCCCTGGCCGAGCGCATCGGCATGGCCTACGCCGGCAGCCTGGTGACGGCGGGCCAGGGACGGGCGCTGGTGGTGGCCACCGGCAACGCCACAGAAGTGGGCCGGATCTCCGGCTCGCTCGCCGAGCAGGTGAACCTGAACACGCCGCTGACGCGCAAGTTCCGCGGCTTCAGCACCACCCTGCTGCGGATCGTGCTGGTGTTGGCGGGACTCACCTTCCTGATCGGTCTGGCCCGCGGGCGGCCGGCCAGTGAGATGTTCGATGGCGCCGTGGCCCTGGCGGTGGGGGCGATCCCCGAGGAACTGCCGGCGATCGTCACCATCACCCTGGCCATCGGCGTGAACCGCATGGCCGCCCGCAACGCCATCATCCGCAAGCTGCCGGCGGTGGAAACCCTGGGCAGCACCACGGTGATCTGCTCCGACAAGACCGGCACCCTCACCCAGAACCGGATGACGGTGCGGGAGATTCACGCCGGCGGTGAGCGGGTGCGCCTCGACCGGCTCTGGAGCGGGGCCGGCGGCGACGATCCCCTGGCGCGCAACCTGGCCCTGCGCGAAACGCTGCTGGCGGGCGTGCTCTGCAACGACGCCGGCGCCAGCCAGGACGAGGGGCTGGTGGGTGATCCCACCGAGACGGCCCTGCTGGATGTAGCCAAGAACCTGGGTCTGAACAGGGAGGAGGCGCTCGATCGCAATCCTCGCCGCGACGCGATTCCGTTCGCCTCCGAACAGCAGTACATGGCCACCCTGCACAGCGGCCGGCGCATCCTGATGAAGGGTTCGGTGGAAACCGTGCTGCGGCGCTGCACCCAGCAGCTGCGCGCCGATGGCACCAGCGAGCCCCTCGACCGCGACGCGATCGAGGCGGCGGTGGCGGCCATGGCCCGCCAGGGGGAGCGGGTGCTGGCCTTCGCCATCGCCGAGGCCGAACCCGCCCAGGAGCACCTCAGCGAAGCCCACCTGGATCAGGGGCTCACCTTTCTGGGCCTGCAGGGTCTGCTCGACCCGCCCAGGCCCGAGGCCATCACGGCGGTGAAGACCTGTCAGCGGGCGGGCATCCGGGTGACGATGATCACCGGCGACCATCCGGACACGGCCCGCTCGATCGCCACCCAGCTGAATCTGGGTCGCGGTGGTGAGGTGCGCACCTGTTCCGGCCGGGTGCTGGAGGAGGCCTCCCCCGAGCGCCTGCGCGCCATCGTGCGCAACACCGACGTGTTCGCCCGGGTGGTGCCGTCCCAGAAGCTGGCGCTGGTGCGGGCCCTGCAGCAGCAGGGGGAGGTGGTGGCCATGACCGGCGATGGCGTCAACGACGCCCCGGCCCTGCGCCAGGCCGACATCGGCATCGCCATGGGCCGGGGCGGCACCGAGGTGGCCCGCGAGGCGGCCGACATGCTGCTCACCGACGACAACTTCGCCACCATTGCCGCGGCCGTGGAGGAGGGGCGGGCGGTGTACCTCAACCTGCGCAAGGCCCTGGCCTTCGTGCTGCCGGTGAACGGCGGCGCCTCGATGACGATCCTGCTGGCGGCGCTGCTCGGACTGGAGCTGCCGGTCACCGCCCTGCAGGTGCTGTGGCTGAACATGGTGTGCGCCCTCACCCTGTCGGTGCCGCTGGCCTTCGAACCCAGCCCACCGCTGCTGATGGAGCAACCGCCGCGCTCGCCGGCGCAGCCCCTGCTCAACCGGGGCCTGGTGCAGAAGGTGCTGCTGGTGTCGGCGTTCTACTGGCTGTTCATCTTCGGCATGGTGCTCTGGGCCCGCGGCCAGGGCCTGGAGCTGGCGGTGGCGCGCACGATGGCGATCCAGTCCCTGGTGCTGGCCCAGGTGGCCTACCTGGTGAGCGTCAGCCAGGTGAGCAAGGGCGGCTGGGGGCAGCTGCTGAAGGCGCCGCTGCGGGCACCGATCCTGCTGGCGGGGATTGCCGCGGCCCTGATGCTGCAGCTGGGCTTCAGCCAGCTGAGCTGGATGAACAGCTGGTTCGACACCGCCCCCCTGACCGCCCGCCAGGGCCTGGTCTGCGCCAGCTCCCTGCTGGTGATGGTGCCGGTGGCCTGGCTGGCGGAGCGCTTCGATCCCACCACCGGAATGGTGGCGAGCCGCTGAGGGCCATGGCCGCGGCCCGGATCAGGTGGGCTTGAGCCAGATCACCGGGATCAGGATCAGCAGCAGGATCGCCACCACCGTGGTGGCCAGATCCAGACCCGGCACCGCCGTCGACAGGCCCAGCTGGGGGACCCGCTCGGCGGTCCAGCCCAGGGCGGCCCGCAGCCAGCTCTGCAGGGTCGGTGCCCCTTCGTCGGAGAGCAGCCAGGCCGCCAGGGCCGCCAGCACGGCCGTGGAGATCAATCGGGATTGCATGGCGAAGCTGTGCTCGAAGCAGCGCGGCCGTGGCCAATCTGGCGCAGGTCGGCCGAAATCAGAAGCGCTCCGGCACCCGATGGCGGGGCAGAACGGGGCTGCTGTAGCGACCCACCGTGCGCCGGGGCAGGTCCACGGGCTCGCGGGGGATCTCCTCGTAGGGCAGCTGGCTGAGCAGGTGGCTGATCACGTTCAGGCGCACACGGCGCTTGTTGTCCGAGCGGGCCACCCACCACGGTGCCCAGTCGCTGTCGGTGGCCTGGAACATGCGGTCGCGGGCCTCGGTGATCCGATCCCAGAGCGTGAAGGACGTGACGTCGTTGGGGGAGAGCTTCCAGATCTTGCGGCCGTCGCCGATGCGATCGCGCATCCGCCGCTCCTGCTCCTCGGGCCCCACCTCCAGCCAGTACTTGAGGAGATGGATGCCGTTCTCGATCAGGATCCGCTCGAACAGCGGCGCCCCCAGCAGGAAGCGCTCGCTCTGGACTTCGCTGCAGTAGCCCATCACCGGCTCCACAACGGCGCGGTTGTACCAGCTGCGATCGAAGATCACCACCTCCCCGGCCGCCGGCAGGTGGGCGATGTAGCGCTGCATGTAGAGCTGCGACCGCTCCCGCTCGGTGGGGGTGGGCAGGGCCACCACGCGGAACACCCGCGGGCTGACCCGCTCGGTGATGGCCTTGATGGTGCCCCCCTTGCCGGCGCCGTCGCGGCCCTCGAAGAGGATGCAGACCTTCTCGCCCTTCGCTTTCACCCAGTCCTGCAGCTTCACCAGTTCCACGTGCAGGGGGCGCAGCAGGCGTTCGTAGTCCTTGCCCGAGAGGCTGATCTCGCCGATCCCGGCGCCGGGGTCAGCGGCGCCGCTGGCAGCGGGTTCGGGCCGGTGAGTCGCCGCGTTCGGCAGAGCCTGCTCAAAGGCCCTCAGAAGCGAGCGGGTGTCGTCGGCGCCGACGCTGGCCTGGGCCCTGGCCTTGGTCTTGCCCTTGCCCTGATTGCCTTTGCCCTGATTCTCTTTGCTCTTGCCTTTGCCCACAGGCCCTCCAGGCTGCATGCCCGCTTTCTCTCCACAGTGGTGATGCTGCCGCCGGGGTGCCACGCTGCCAGGACGTTCTTCAGACGCGCTGGGCGGTGACGAGCGTGGCGGACAGCCACTCCCCCCTGGGGCCGTAGCGGCGGATCAGCCGCTGCCAGCGGTGGGGGGATTCCAGCCAGCCCGCCTCCACGCGGAAGCCCTGGCGGTGGCTGATCTGCAACGGCGCCAGGCTGAGGCCGCCATCGGGCAGCAGCAGCAACCGCCCCGCCTGGCCGGCGTCAGCGCCCAGGCCGTCGGCGCTGTACCAGGGGCCAGCCGCGTCGGCCACCGGCCGGGCCACCACCACGGTCGCCTCCGGGCCGAGCCTGGTCTCCAGGCGCAGGCTGGCGGCGTCGGGCTGGTCCACGGCAATGGTGGCGTCCACCAGGGTGGGCTCGGGCCAGTCGGCCTCAATGGTGGCGGCCTGTCCCTGCCAGCGGCCGCCCAGCTGCTCGAGGCTGAGGGGCGGGCATTCCGCCGCGCCGCTGCCGTCACGGAACTCACGGATCAGCACCAGGGAGCTGAAGCTGCCGTCCTCGGCGAACAGCTGCACCTGCCGGTGGCGGCGGTCACCGCTGATGAAGCCGTATTCGGCGCCGAAGCGGGTGGACGGAGCGATCTGCAGCGACCCCTTGGAGAAGCTGCCGTTGTCGAAGAACACCACCTGCTTGCCCAGGGTGCGGTACTCCTGCACCGTGTCCTGGCTGGGAGCCGCCACGGGATCGCCGCTGGCCGATCGCCGCAGCCGGAAGTGCACCGCCCGGCCCTCGTCAGCACTGCTGAGGGTGAGCAGCGACGCGCTGGACTCCAGCTCCCGGCCGTGGGCGTCGACGTTGGTGAAGGAACCACGCCAGGCGCCCAGATTGCGCTGGAAGTTCTGCCACTGGCTGGCCATCAGGGCGCGGTCCGCTGGATCGGCGGCGGGATGCTAGTCAGCGCTCCGGCACCGGCAACCGCAGCCAGGCCACCACCCCCGCCAGCAGGCCCAGGGGGGCCAGGCGGGAGGCCAGCCGCCAGCCCGGACTGGCCGGGCGCAGCACCCGGGCCTCGGTCACGTAGATGGTTTCGCAGGCGCCGTTACCGGTGTCGTCGCGGCTGATGCTGGTGCCGCGCCAGTAGCCCTGGCCGCTCCCCGTTCCCGTGGCCTGCTCGTGGCCGTAGCTCGCCAGGTAGCCGCGCAGGGCGATCTGGTCGCCGCGGCGCAGCTGCCGCAGCTGGCGGCGCAGCTCGGGATCCACCGCCAGCAGGTGGTTGTTGGAGAGGGCACGGGGCACGAAGGCCTGGACCGCGGGCGCCGAGGGGAAGCGCACGAAACAGGTGAACTCGCCGCTGTGGAAGCGGGCCTGGCGGTAGCTGCCGCTGGCGGCGTTCTCCCCCCAGATCACGCACACGTCCTTGACGTTGAGCCGGTCGTTGGCGCGGGCGTGGAAGCTGGCCGGACGCCACCAGGACTCGGTGACGTGCTCGCTCACCACCAGCCCCTCGATGGCGTAGCTGAACTGGGGCTCCACGCGATAGCGGATGCCCTCCAGCTCCACCGTGAACGGGGCGCGGTCGGTGGGCCGCTGGCGGGGCTCCTGGCGCAGGCTGGCCTCGAGCTGATCAGCGGGCGGCAGGGAACGGGCCTGCCAGCGGGCCAGGGGCCAGAAGGCAAGCGCACCGAGCAGCCAGAGGTAGACGAGTCGGTAAGCCAATGCCCCAGATTCCTCAACCCCAGAATGGCTTCAAATTCAGGAGCGGGGAACAGGTAGCCCATTGCTGCCCGACGACCGCTGTACATGAGGTTGGAGGCGTACTACCGGGACACCCCATTCCCTGAACAATGGACCAGCCGCTGCCAGGCCGTGCAGACCATCCGCCGGGTTCAGGAACTCAGGCTCCTGGGGACGGGCATCGGCTGGTGAGGGCCACCGATCGCCAACGGGCGGCCTTCCCGAGGCTGCCAAAAGGACTGGCCCCAGCCCTGATGGCGCTGAGCTGCTGTCTGGCAGCAGGCGAGCGGGTGCTTGCCTTTGAGCCTATGGGCGAACCGATCCGGGCGTGCAGCCACCCCGATCTCGACGTGGGGCAGGTGACATACGACGGGTTGGGGTACCTGAGTGGCGGCACCGTGTTCCTCTTCTCCTGCGGCAACCGCCTGGGTCAGCTCGATCTGGGCAGTCGCCGGGTGGAGGTTCTCCCCGCCGACACGATCATCGCGGGGCGGCCCGACGGCAGTCTTCTGGTGATCGGAACACCGGCCGCCTCCGCAGCGGAGAGCGATCTCCCCGAGGGCGCCTACTTCTCCGCCGATGGGCAGCGGCTGGTGATCGTGGGACCACAGGCCCTGGAGGTGCGGGAAGCCAGCGGCACGCTTCTCACCAGATCCGTGTACGCGGAGCACAGGGAGGACGGCGCAGCCGACGGGGTCCTGGTCCCGCGTGCGATGGCCATGGCTCCGGATGGCCGATCCGTTCTGATCGGGTTTCCGCGGGGGCTGGCACAGCTGTGGGGAGTGGATGGAAGGCTGAGGCACACCGTCCGCGGCTTCCCGGTCACGTCGGCCGATCCGGCCGATCAGGGGGGTAGGGACATCCGGTTTCTGGCCTATCACCCCGATGGCCGCTCCTTCGTCGCGGTGAGCAGCGATGGTCGGGTGAACCACTGGCGGCTGGAGGGAACCCTGATCCGCTCCTTCAGCACGGGGCAGTTCTCGGGAAGTGAGTCCCCCCAGGCCGATCTCTCGCCGGATGGCACGCTGCTGCTGGTGGCGCCGATGGAAGGAGTGCCGTCGCTCTGGTCCCTTGAGGGGAAGCTGCTGCTGGAGCTTTCGGACCCCCAGACCGGCGGGCTGCCGCCGTCACCACCGGAGGCGGTGCGCTTCAGCGGCAACGGGGCCACCCTGCAGGTTCAGACCCGGGACGAGGTCCAGATCAGGAGCCGCGAGGGAACCCTGCTCCAGCGCATCTCCCGGTACGGGAGCGGCACCAGCCTGGCCGGGCTCTCCGCCGACGGCCGCTGGCTGGTGGGCGGCAGCCCTGGACCGGAGGTGATGCTGCGGCTGTGGAGACTGCCGTAGAGCCCCTGTGATGAAGGCGTGTTGCCGCTGGTGAAGAGGCATGTCGCTGCCCGGGCTGGCGCTTGCCGAAAGCGCCCTGTCGTCCGATCGTGATCTCAGCGGCCCCCAGGGGCACCAACCCCGAAGCCGCCGTGAGGAGCGCCCCTGACGCTCCGGCCCCTGCTCCAACAGTCTCAGACGACATCCGGTTTCCAGACCCGCCCATCGTGAGCGGGCCATCCCCGATGCACCGCCCCAGGTGCCCCCGGGCCAACGGAAACCCATCTGGATCCCATGGCCCCAGGTGTCTGCGTCAGGAGCTTCGCCCTCACACTGCGAATCCAGCCCGGGGTCCCCGCCCCGGGCTTTCGCAATGGCGGCAGCGCCGCGGTCCTGAGGCCATGGGGCGGCCGCACTCGGGGCAGGGCACCCGGTAGGCGATGTGCCGGCGCCGGTGCTCCAGACCCAGCAGGTCCACCTCCTGCACCTCCCACTCGACGAAGGTGTTGCCGGCGTGGTCGGTGCCGCCGCGGATGCCATCCACCTGGCGCCAGGTGCCGAACAGGGGCTCCTGGGGATGCTCCTGCTCACGGAGCAGGGCGTGCTCCACCAGCTCCCAGGGACAGCCGCCGACGCTGGCCGCGGTGGGGTGAAGCATGGGTTGCCCGAAAGGCCTGGTCAACGCTAGCGGCGCCGGCTCAGGCGGCCAGGGCCGGGAAGCTCTCACGCAGGCCGCTCACCAGCATCTGGGTGGCCACCGAGGCGATCAGCACCCCCATCAGGCGCGAGATCAGCCGCACCCGCAGCTCCCCCAGGCTGCGCTGCAGGCGGATGGCGCTGGCCAACACCAGAAACACCACCAGGGCGAGCACGGCGATCACGCCACTGAGCACCAGGCGGCCCACCGGTTCAGCCGGCGCCTCCGCCACCACCAGGGAGATGGTGCCGGGCCCGGCCAGCATCGGCAGACCGATGGGCACCACCGCCAGCAGCTGACTGTCCTCGGGATCGGCGTGCAGATGCGGGGGGCTGCCCAGGGCGATGCCGTCGATCAGGCGCAGTCCGTAGGGCAGCAGGATCAGGCCGCCGGCGATGCGGAAGGCCGGCAGGCTGATGCCGAAGAGGTCAAGCAGGGGCTGGCCCCACCAGCAGGAGAGCAGCAGGGTGACCAGAAAGGTGGTGGCCGCCAGGCGGCCGATGCGCCGCACCCGCGCGGGGTTGGCGTTGGCGGCCTCGATCACCACCGGCAGCACGCCGATCGGATCGGTGAGCGCCACCAGGCCCACGGCGGTGTTGATCAGAGACATCGGAAACGGTTGACAACGCCACTGCCATCACAGCCCGGTTTGGGCAGGCTGGGGCCTACGGGATCCGGGACGGGAGGGCCATGGACGCTGCCACCGGCGCTGGAGACACCGCACCCCCCGCGGCCCTGCTGCTCGACCTCAACGGCGTGCTCTTCGACGACCAGGGCGTGGTGGACGGGGCTGTGGACTGCGTGGCCGAGGCGCGGCGGCGCGGGCTGGCCATCCGCTACGTGACCAACACCGCCACCCGCCATCACGACCAGTTGCGCCTGGAGCTCGAAGCGATGGGTTTTGCGGTGCGGCCAGGCGAGCTGTTCACCGCCCCCCTGGCGGCCCTCGCCTGGCTGGAGCGCGAGCAGCGGCGGCCCCTCTGCCTGGTGCATGAGGCGATCGCCCCCCTCTACGCGGGCCTGGGCGCCGGCGCCGCGGGCGAGGGCCACGACTGCGTGCTGCTCGGGGATGCCCGCGACCAGCTCTCCTACGCCAACCTCAACCGCGCCCTGGAGCTGTTGCTGGCGGGCGCGCCGCTGATCGGCATCGGCATGAACCGCCGCTTCCGCGAGGGGGGCCGCTGGCTGCTCGATGCCGGCGCCTTCATCCGCGCGCTGGAGTACGGCGCCGACTGCACCGCCACGGTGATGGGTAAGCCCTCGCCAGCCTTCTACCGGGAGCTGGTGGACTCCCTCGGGCTGCAGCCGGCGCAGTGCCTGATGGTGGGCGACGACGTGGAGGCCGACGTGGCCGCAGCGACGGCCTGCGGCCTGCAGGCGGCGCTCACCCAGACCGGCAAATACCGCCCCGGCGACCGCGAGCGGCTGCCGGCCGGCGCCGGGCTGCTGGCCAGCCTGGCGGAGCTGGGGGAGCTGCTGGGCTGGTGAGGGCCGCCATCAGCCGGCGCAATCGGCCGGCTCCGGGCAGATCAGATCGGCGGCCCGGCGGGCATCGCTGAGCACCTGCAGCAGCACCCGGGGCGTTTCGCGCAGCAGGGCGATCCAGCCCCCCAGGTAGGCGGCGTGGTTGGCCATGGCGCTGCCGATCTCCAGCCGGTCGCCCAGCAGCACCGCGCCCAGCTCGGCCACCAGCTCCTCCCGGGCGTAGGCCCGGCCGCCATCGCCGCCGCTGCCCATGCCGCCGGAGAGGTCGCGGGCCAGCCGCGAGGGATGGCCGGTGGAGTGGATGGCCTCATGGGCCCAGGTGGCGTAGAGGCCCGCCGGGCGGTGGAAGGCCGAGCGCTCCGGCAGCAGGATGCGGTCGGGGCTGGGCAGATAGCAGGCGCGATCGCCGCCGAAGGCCACCGGCACGGGCCAGGCACCCAGCACCGTTTCGGCGGCCGCCAGCCGCTGCGGCTCGGGCCGGATGTGGGCCCCCTCCGCCAGGCGCCGGGCCTGCAGCAGGGCGGGCAGGGTCTCCCCCTGCAGATCGGCGGCGTTGAACAGCGCCAGGGGCCGGTAGCTCACCCAGCGGCGCCCGTCCCCGGGGGCGGTGTCGGCGGCGGTGTCGGCCGCACCGGAATCGGTGGCGCCGGGAGCAGTGGGCTCCGCCCCGGCGTCGGTCGCCAGCCGGTTCCCGCCGCGCTGGTGGAGCTGGGGCCGCAGCACATGCACGGCCCTGCTGCCACGGCGGGGCACGAGGCCGTGGGCCCGGGCCTCCACGAAGCCGCACCAGTAGGGCAGGGCCGATCCGCGGCGCAGCTGGCCGAGGCTGAGCAGCACCGGATTGACACCGCGGTAGCGGCGGCCGGAGAACAGGTTCACGTGGTGGCCCGCCCCCGCGCCATCCCATTCGCGGCGCCAGGGGGTGGTGCCGGCCTCGAGCTGGGCGATCAGGGCGGCCACCAGCCTGTCTTCGGGACTGGCGGACCGGCAGGCGCCAGGCGCGACGGGCTCAGGGGGGCGGACAGGGGCGGATCGGGCTCGGGCGGCGGGGGCCATCGGGGGCAGACGTGCTCACAACCACCAGTGCCCCGGGCGTCCCATCGCCGGGGACGCCAGGCTGGCGGCCAGTGTTTCCTCCCCCGCAGCCGATGGCAGAGCAGGCCACCCCCACCACGGCCCGGCCCCCGGCAGCGGCCGCCCTGCTGGAGGCCCTTGTTGCCATCCCGGGGATGGCGGCGGACCAGCGGCGGCTGGTGCTGCTCTGGGGCCAGCTGGGGGACTTCGACAGCCTCGAATACGCCCAGGCCCTGGTGCCGCGGCTGGCGGATCTGGAGGCCGCCGGCATCGCCGTGCAGGCCTTCGCCATCGGCAACGAAGCCGGCCGGGACCGCTTCTGCGCCTTCACCGGCTTCCCGGCCCAGCGGCTGCAGGTGCGCCCCGACGCCCAGCTGCACCGGGCCCTGGATCTCTACCCCGGGCTGCAGCTGCCCATCGGGCCCTGGGGAAACCTGCTGCTGATGTGCGCCGGCATCGGCTCCGCGGGCACCCTCAAGGAGGTGCTGCGCGGCTACACCGGCGACCGCCGCGCCCCCCAGCGCATCGCCGATGACGAGGTGATCGAGGCGCCACCGCTGCCGCCGATCCGCGGCGCGTTGTTCGCCCGGGCCGGCGGCAGGGGTTTCCAGCGGCCGCTCGAGCTGGCCACGATCCGCCTGCGCAACATGGGCGAGGTGCTGGGCCAGTGGAGCACCTACGTGCCCTGGGCCGACCACCTCACCCAGCGGGGCGGCACCTTCCTGCTGGCCGAGGACGACACCCTGCTCCACCAGCATCGCGATCCCGGCATCCTGGCCTTCTCGGCCACCATGGCCTGGCCGCTGAACTTCCTCGAGACCCACCTGGCTGGCTGAGACAGCCCTGCGGCGGGCCGAGGGTGTGGTGCAGAGCGTGGCGCACAATGACGGAGTTCAGCGCGCCAGCCGCCGCTCGCGGCCATGCCCGATGCGGGGCGCGAAGCAAGGTGATGCGCGATGCCGGGTTCGAACCAGCGACATCCTGCTTGTAAGGCAGGCGCTCTACCGCTGAGCTAATCGCGCGTGAACAGGACGCTATCGCAGCCGGCCCAGCCCACCCGAGGCCAGCGACCACGGCGCCGCTGGATCCAGGCCTCCCGCTGGCAGCGGCTGCGCTGGTGGGGGGAAGCCCTGTTGCTGCGCCTGCTGCTGGCCTGCTTGCACGGCCGCCGCCATGAGGCAATCCAGCGCGGCATCCGATGGGTGGTGCAGCTGGGCCGGCCGGCCCTGGGCCGGCGGCTGGCCACCGCCGAGGCCAACCTCGAGCGGGTCTATGGCGACGGGCTCACCCCGCTCCAGCGCCGACGGCTGGCCCAGCGCTCACTGGAGAGCTTTTTCCTCTCCTGCCTGGAGTCGATCATCGAACCGGTGGCCCCCGGGCGGATCCACGCCGAGGGCGAGGGGCTGACCCCGCTGCTGGCCCCACGCTGCCGCGACCAGGGCGTGATCGTCGCCTCGCTGCACCTGGGCTGCTGGGACCTGGGCCTGCGCTGGCTGAGCGAGCACCTGGACCGACTGGCGGTGATCTACCGGCCGGCCCACAACCCCCAGGCCGATCGACTGCTGAACGCGGCCCGCAGTGCCAACAGCCACTGCCGGTGGATCTCCCAGTTCGACGTCCGCGCGATGCTGGAGTGGCTCCGCCAGGGTGGTGCCCTGGTGGTGATGACCGACCTCTACGGCGGGCGCAATCCGCTGCCGGTGGAGGTGCTGGGGCTCAGCACCCACGTCCTGCGCACACCCCTGGCGCTGTCGCAGAAAATCGACGTGCCGCTCTACCCGGTGGCCCACGTGCGTGAGGCCGACGGCAGATTCCGGCTGATCTTCGGCCGGCCGCTGGCACCGGCGCCCGGGGTCGAGGGCCTGCAGCAGCAAGCTCAGGCCCTGGCCGACTGGCAGGAGCCCCTGATTCAGGCCTACG
>SLIG01000046.1 GCA_007135755.1 Cyanobium sp. | reverse complement strand
GGCAGGGCGGGCTCGTCCAGACCGCGGCGAGCGGGGCTGCGCAGGCGCTGTTCATCGTCGGGCGCGTCGCGATCCCGGTCACCACGCTCCCGGCCGTAGGGATCGCGGCCGTACGGATCACGAATGTAGGCGTCGCGGCTGGAGCCGTCGCGGTCGTAGGGATCGCGGTCACGGTCGTAGGCGTCACGGTCGTAGGCGTCGCGCTCGTAGCGGCCGGGCGTAGAGCGGTCGGGCTCGTAGCGGTCCTCCGCTGGGTAGCGGCCGGCGGCTCGAGGCGAACCACCGGCCCAGGGGTCGCGACCGGGACGACTCCAGTCGTCCCAGTCGTCATCGTCGGCAAACAGCTCGTCCTTGAGGCTGCCCAGGGTGTTCTTGAGGCCCTGCAGCGGTCCCTGCTCCGCCCGCCGCTCGCTGAGCAGACGGCGGTTGAGGCCGAACAGGGCCTCCTGCAGCTGGCTGGCGGCCATGTCCAGCTCCAGCGGATCGCTCTCACCGCGCTCCTCGAGGGCGAGCAGGTCCTGCACGTCGCGCACAGCCATCTCCACCGCCCGCTGCTGGCGTTCAGCGCCGTAGGGACCGAGTTCCAGGGAGGCATCCCGCAGCCGGCGTTCCGCCTGGGCCACCAGGGTCAGCGACCTGTTGCGGCGGTCGATGGCGGCGCGCTTGCGGCGGTCTTCGGCGGCCTTCTGCTCGGCCTCCTCGATCAGCCGGGCGATTTCCTCCTCACTGAGGTTGGAGCCGCCCTGGATGCTCACGCTCTGCTGGCGACCGGTGGTGCGGTCCATGGCCGACACCTGCAGCAGCCCGTTGGCGTCGATGTCGAAGGACACCTGCACCTGGGGCACGCCGCGGGGGGCCGGGGGAATGCCGGAGAGGCGGAAGCGGCCCAGGCTCTTGTTGTCGCTGCCCATCTGGCGCTCCCCCTGGAGCACGTGGATCTCCACGGAGTTCTGGTTGGCCTCGGAGGTGCTGAACACATCGCTCTTGCGCACCGGAATCGGCGTGTTGCGGGGAATCAGCACCTTCATCACCCCGCCGATGGTCTCCAGGCCCAGGGACAGCGGGGTGACGTCGTTGAGCATCAGGTCGCGCAGCTCGCCGGTGAGGATGCCGGCCTGCACCGCCGCGCCGATCGCAACCACCTCATCGGGGTTGACCGACTGGCAGGGGTCGCGGGGGATCAATGTGCGCACCATCTCCTGCACCATCGGCATCCGCGTGGCGCCGCCCACCAGCACCACATCGTCGACGTCGTCGGCCGCCAGAGCCGCGTCCCGCAGGGCGCGCTGCACGGGGCGCAGCAGGCGGTCGAGCAGATCGGGGCAGAGGCCCTCGAACACGGAGCGCTCGAGGGTGGTTTCGATGTGCAGGGGGCCGTCGGGCCCGGTGCTGATGAACGGCAGCGAGATCGGCGTGCTCTGCACACCGCTGAGTTCCATCTTGGCCTTCTCGGCCGCCTCGGTGAGCCGCTGCAGAGCCTGGCGGTCGCGGCGCAGATCAACCTGGTGCTCGTCCTGGAAGGCGTCGGCGAGCCAGTCGACGATGCGCCGGTCCCAGTCGTTGCCCCCCAGCTGGGTGTCGCCGCTGGTGGCCTTGACGTCGAACACCCCCTGGGCGATGCGCAGCAGCGACACGTCGAAGGTGCCGCCACCGAGGTCGAACACCAGCACCCGCTTGGCGGCGCTGCGGTCGAAGCCGTAGGCCAGGGCCGCCGCCGTGGGTTCGTTGAGGATGCGCTCCACGCTGATGCCCGCCAGCCGGCCGGCATCCCGGGTGGCCTGGCGCTGGGCGTCGTTGAAGTAGGCCGGCACCGTGATCACCGCGGCCTCCACCGGCTCGCCGAGATAGGTGGCGGCGTCGTCGCAGAGTTTGCGCAGGATGCTGGCCACCAGTTCCTCAGGGGCGTATTCCCGCTCGGTGGCGGGACAGACCACGCGCACGTTGCCCTGGTCGTTGGCGCGCACCGTGTAGGCCACGCTCAGGCTGCCCTCGTCGAGCTCGTCCCACTGGCGCCCCACGAAGCGCTTGAGGTTGGCGAAGGTGTTGCGGGGGTTGAGCACCAGCTGACGCCTCGCCAGCTGACCCACCAGCAGTTCCTGGTCGCGGCTGAAGCCCACGACCGAGGGGGTCGTGCGGCTGCCCTCGGCGCTGGCGATGACCACGGGGCGGCCGCCCTCCAGCACCGCCACCACCGAATTGGTGGTGCCCAGGTCGATGCCGACGATGCGCCCCATAGAGGAAGAGGAATCCTGAACCGCCCGGCGACCCCAAGGTACCGGCTGATCAGACGTTAATCAGCGCTTAAACCGCCCCCACGCGAAGCCCCGTACATTTCGGCGGTGGCCTTCGTTTTCCGCAGGGCGCGGTTGAAACGGCTTCCCCTCTGCCGGTGATCCCGTTCAACCCGCAGCTCAGCCCTTCAGTGCATGCCGACGGATTCCTTCTCCCCAACCCAGGCTGACGCCTACACCCTGCGCCGGCGGCCACCCAGCGAAAAGCTGCTCGACACGGGCTTCCGCCAGCTGACGCTGGTGATGGCCTCGATGGTGGCCGTCGTGCTGATCTCCATCTTCCTGGTGGTGTTCACCGGGGCCCGCGAGGCCATCGGCGAGTTCGGCCTGTCGTTTCTCACCACCTCCGGCTGGGACGCGGTGAACCAGCAGTACGGGGCCTTCGTGGCCATCTACGGCACGCTGGTCACCTCGATCCTCTCGTTGATGGTCGCCGTGCCCCTGGGCGTGGGCACGGCGATCCTGATCACCGAGGACGTTCTCCCCAGGGCGATCCGCAATGCGGTGGGCCTGATGGTGGAGCTGCTGGCGGCCATCCCCTCGGTGGTTCTGGGCCTCTGGGCGATCTTCGTGATGGAACCGGCGATCCGGCCCGCCCTCAACCTGCTGCATGCCTGGTTCGGCTGGAGTCCCTTCTTCGACACCACGGCCCAGGGCCCGGGCATGGCCCCGGCCATCCTGATCCTGGTGGTGATGGTGCTGCCGATCATCACGGCCATCTCCAGGGACGCCCTCAACCAGGTGCCGATCGAGCTGCGCCAGGGCGCCTACGGGGTGGGCACCACCCGCTGGGGAGCGATCTTCAGCGTGATCCTGCCGGCGGCGATCTCAGCGATCACCGGCGGTGTGATGCTCGCCCTGGGCCGGGCGATGGGCGAAACCATGGCCGTGACGATGATCATCGGCAACGCCATCAACTTCAACACCTCCCTGCTGGCCCCGGGGAACACGATCGCCTCGATGCTCGCCAACCAGTTCGGTGAAGCCGACGGCATGCAGGTGTCTGCCCTGATGTATGCAGCCGTGATCCTGATGATCCTCACCTTCACAGTCAACGTGCTGGCCCAGTGGATCGTGCGTCGTCTCAGCCTCCGTTACTGACCCTTGCGAACCATGGCGACCACCACAATCAGCTCCGGCAATCAACGCAGCGATCTGTTCGATCGGCGGCCCCTCACCTTCGATCCGTCCCTGAAGCGCAACCGCATCAACCGGGTACTCACCACGGTTGCCGGGATCTTCGGGGCCATCGCCGTGCTGCCCCTGTTTCTGGTGCTGCTGTATGTGCTGTTCCAGGGCGGCCGCCTGCTGAGCCCAACCCTGTTCACCCAGCTCCCGCCTCCCCCTGGCCTGGAGGGTGGCGGCATCGGCAACGCCGTCATCGGCACCATCCTGGTGACCCTGATCGCTTCGGCGATCGCCATCCCGATCGGCGTGGGCGGTGGCATCTACCTCAATGAATATTCCGCCCGCGGCTGGTTCTCCCAGTTCGTCAGCTTCGGCAACGACATCCTGGCCGGCGTTCCGTCGATCATCACCGGGGTGTTCGTCTACGGCATCGTGGTGTCCACCCGGCTGTTCTTCAACCAGAGTTTCAGTGCCGTGGCCGGCGGCATCGCCCTGGCCGTGCTGATGCTGCCCACAGTGATCAAAACCACCGATGAGGGACTCAAGCTGGTGCCCCAGGAGTTGCGCTGGGGTTCCTACGGCATCGGTGCCTCCAAGTTCGTCACCGTGATGCGGATCACCCTGCCGGCTGCCTTCACACCGATCGCCACCGGAGTGGTGCTGGCGATTGCCCGGGCCGCCGGCGAAACCGCGCCCCTGATCTTCACCGCCCTGTTCTCCCCTTTCTGGCCCGAGGGGATCTTCAACCCCATCGCCACCATGTCGGTGTTGATCTTCAACTTCTCGATCATGCCCTACGAGGCCCAGAACGAATTGGCCTGGGCAGCCTCCTTCGTGCTGGTCGTGATGATCCTCGCCGCCAATCTCTTTGCCCGCTGGATCAGTAAGGTATCCCGCGCCTGATCGTCGAGCTCCCCCTCACTTCTTCACCACCTCCAGCCTTTCGAATCCTCCACCGCTGTTGATCATGCCGTCCGCCACCCTCGCCCAGATCCCCGCCACCGACGTCTGCATGTCGTTGCAGGACGTGACCATCTCCTACGGGAGCTTCGAGGCCGTGAAGAACGTCTTCATGGACATCCCCAAGGGCAAGGTCACGGCCTTGATCGGCCCCTCGGGCTGTGGCAAGTCCACCGTGCTGCGGGGGCTCAACCGCATGAACGATCTGATCCCCGGCTGCAGCCTGCGCGGGCGGGTGGTGTTCGATGGCGTGGACATCTATGCCCCCAACGTGGATCCGGTGGAGGTGCGCCGCCGCATCGGCATGGTGTTCCAGAAGCCCAACCCCTTCCCCAAGAGCATCTACGAGAACATCGCCTTCGGTGCCCGGATCAACGGCTACCGGGGCGACATGGACGAACTGGTGGAACGCTCCCTGCGCAAGGCCGCCGTGTGGGATGAATGCAAGGACAAGCTCAAGGAGAGCGGCTTCGCCCTCTCCGGCGGCCAGCAGCAGCGCCTCTGCATCGCCCGCGCCATCGCCACCGAGCCGGAGGTGATCCTGATGGACGAACCCTGCTCCGCCCTCGATCCGATCTCCACCCTGAAGATCGAGGAAACGATGCACGAGCTCAAGCGCAGCTACACGATCGTGATCGTGACCCACAACATGCAGCAGGCGGTGCGCGTGGCTGACATGACCGCCTTCTACAACGCCGAGGCCGTGGAGGGTGGCAGCGGCAAGGTGGGCTACCTGGTGGAATTCGCTGAGACCGAGCGCATCTTCAACGCCCCGAAACAGCAGACCACCCAGGACTACGTGACCGGGCGCTTCGGCTGATCTCAGCGCCTCCAAGATCTCGGCGCAGCCAATCCGAATCAGGGCAAAAGAAAAAGCCGGCCCGGGGGCCGGCTTTGGTGTGATCAGCGGAGAGGGAGGGATTCGAACCCTCGATAGAGTTGCCCCTATACAGCATTTCCAGTGCTGCGCCTTCGACCACTCGGCCACCTCTCCAGCGGCAAAATGGGGCAACGAGATGGCAATGTAGCAGTCAACCACCCGCCGCCCCATGCGCACCTTTCCGATCACCGTCCACTGGCGCCAGGCCGGTCGTGTGATCCGTCACGAGGTGCCTGAGGGTGACTACATCCTGCGCAGCTTCGAACAGCAGGGTGACCCGCTGCCCTTCAGCTGCCGCAATGGTTGCTGCACCACCTGCGCGGTGCGGGTGCTGAGCGGCAGGATCGATCAGCGCGAGGCCCTCGGGCTGTCGAAGGAGCTGCGCAGCCGCGGCTACGGCCTGCTCTGCGTGGCCCGGGCCATCGGCCCGCTGGAGGTGGAGACCCAGGACGAGGATGAGGTCTATGAGCTCCAGTTCGGGCGCCACTTCGGCCGGGGCCGGATCCGGCCGGGGCTGCCCCTCGAGGACGAATGAGTCCGAAGACGACTGATCTGACGACGCCTGAATCTGAAGACGCCTGCCCGCCGATGACCGTCAGCCACCCCGAAGCCCACCACGAGGCCCACTCCGAACGGGCCCTGCGCCAGTCGGGTCTGGCCACGGGCGCCATCGAGCGCCTGGTGGACGTGGCCCGGCGGGCCGCCGAAGCCGGCGGCGTGCAGCTGCGTGCCCATTTCGGCCGCCTGGAGCAGATCCGCGAGAAGGGACGCTGCGGCGACCTCGTGACCGAGGCCGACCTGGCCGCCGAGACGGCGGCGCTGGCCCTGCTCGAGGCGGAAACCCCCGAGATCGGCGTGCTCTCGGAGGAGAGTGGCCGCCGGCAGCGCGAGGGCGATCTGGAGTGGTGCGTCGATCCCC
Source organism: Cyanobium sp. (assembly GCA_007135755.1). Lineage (GTDB taxonomy): Bacteria > Cyanobacteriota > Cyanobacteriia > PCC-6307 > Cyanobiaceae > NIES-981. The sequence goes on along the minus strand of SLIG01000046.1, from coordinate 7,896 downwards.
TCGACGGCACCACCAACTACGCCCACGGGTATCCCTTCTTCGGCACCTCGGTGGGACTGTGCTGGCGCGGTGTGCCCCTGCTGGGCGCCCTGGCCATCCCCAGCTTTGAGGAACTGCACTGGGCGGCGCCCGGGCTGGGGGCCTGGTGCAATGGCCGTCGCATCAAGGTGAGCGGCTGTGAGCGGCTGGCCGACGCCCTGCTGGTCACCGGGTTCGCCTACGACCGCCACACGCGCCTGGACAACAACTACGCCGAGTTCGCCTACTTCACCCACCGCACCCACGGAGTGCGCCGCGGCGGCGCCGCGGCGGTGGACCTGGCCTTCGTGGCCTCCGGGCGCCTCGATGGCTACTGGGAGCGGGGCCTGTCCCCCTGGGACCTGGCCGCCGGGGTGGTGCTGGTGGAGCAGGCAGGTGGTGTGGTGTCCGGCTATGACGGCAGCGCCCTGGAGCTGGGTAGCGGCCGGGTGGTGGCCGCCGGCCGCCGCCTGCATCCGGAACTGGTGGCAGGCCTGCAGGCCTGCCGGCCCCTCAGCGGCGCCAGCTTCGGCGCCCCGGAGCTGGACGCCACCGCCGCTCCATAAGATCCCCACCGTCGCCCCACCCGGCCCGTTCCATGGCCCTGCAACCCGCCGCCGGCGCCCGGGACCTCAATCCCCGCGAGGTGGAACAGAACCGCGCCATCTGCGCCACCCTGGCGGCGGTGTACCGGCTGTGGGGCTACCAGGCGGTGGCGCCGCCCAGTTTCGAGCGCCTCGACACCCTGCAGGCCGGTGGCGCCATCGACGGCCGCGAGCTGGTGCGCCTGGCCGCCGATGAGCCCCTCGGCCTGCGCCCCGAACTCACCGCCTCGATCGCCCGGGCCGCCTGCACGCGCATGGCGGAGCGGCCCCGGCCGCTGCGTCTGTGGGCCGAAGGCACCACCTTCCGCAGCAGCACGGGAGACAGCGGCCACCAGCGCATCCACGAGCAGTGGCAGAGCGGTGTGGAACTGCTGGGCGAGCATTCGGCGGCGGCCGATGTGGAGCTGATGCGGCTGCTGCTGGCCGCTGCCGCCCGTCTGGGCCTGGGACCCGGCCACCGTCCCCAGTTGCTGGTGGGCCACCAGGGCCTGCTCACGGCCCTGCTGGCGGAGGTGCCGGAGCTGCAGCGCGGGGCCGTGCGGTCTGCCCTCACCGGCTTCGATGCCCTCAGCCTGGATCAGCTGCCGCTCCACGAGCACCAGCGCCAGCGGCTGGGGGCGGTGATGCGCCTGCGCGGTGAGCCGCCCCAGGTGCTGTATGCCCTGGAGCAGTGGCTCGGGCCCATCCCCCTGCTCGCCGAGCTGGCCGCCACCCTGGCGGCGGTGGCTCCAGCCGCGGCGCAGCAACAGGTGGCCCTGCGGCTCGATCCCACATTTCAGCCCCACTTCGCCCTCTACGACGGGCTGGTGCTCAAGCTGGTGTGCCAGGGGGACAACGGCCCGGTGGAGATCGCCAGCGGCGGCCGCTACGACGCCCTGGTGGGACGCTTCGGCGCCAGGGCTGAGCAGGCGGCCGGTGTGGGCTTCGGATTTGATGTGGAGGCGGTGCGCGAACTGGTGGGACTCCCCCATGACGCCAGCCACCCCGGGCAGCCGGTGCTGGTGGGCTACGGCGGCGACCAGGCCCTGGCGGCGGCCCTCGATGCCCTGGAACGGCTCCATGGCCAGGGCCAGTGCGCCGAACTGCTGGGCCATCCGGTGCCCAGCCAGGCCGAAGCCGACCGGCTGGCGGCCGAGCGCGGTTGCTGCCGGGCCACCTGGATCGCTGCCTAGGATCCCGCCAACGCCCCTGCTCCCATGGCCCACACGATCGTCACCAACGTCTGCGAAGGGGTGGCCGACTGCGTGGATGCCTGTCCGGTGGCCTGCATCCATCCCGGCCAGGGCGCCAACAGCAAGGGCACCGTCTTCTACTGGATCGACTTCGACACCTGCATCGACTGCGGCATCTGTCTGCAGGTGTGCCCGGTGCAGGGTGCGATCCTTCCCGAGGAGAAGCCCGAGCTGCAGCGTGCCGGCTGAAGCAGCCCCGCAGGCTTTGGCTTCCCCTGGTTCGGTCACCCCTCCCCGCGGGCTGTTGAGGGCCGCAGGGTGGCGCCCCTACGGTGCCCTCACCATTCCGTGATTCGCCATGCCGGTGCTGGAAGAGAAGGGCCAGATTCAGATCCACACCGAGAACATCTTTCCGATCATCAAGAAGGCCGTGTACAGCGGCCACGAGGTGTTTCTGCGGGAGCTGGTGAGCAACGGCGTCGACGCCATCAGCAAGCGGCGCATGGCCGCCATGGCCGGCGACTGCAGCGAAGGTCCGGAGGGCGTGATCCAGATCCGCATCGACCGGGAGAAGAAAACGCTCACCATTTCCGACAACGGCATCGGCATGAGCGCCGATGAGGTGAAGCGCTACATCAACCAGGTGGCCTTCTCCAGCGCCGAAGACTTTCTCGAGAAGTACAAGAGCGACGGTGATGCCATCATCGGCCACTTCGGCCTGGGCTTCTATTCCAGTTTCATGGTGGCGTCCCAGGTGGAACTGGTGACCCTCAGCGCCCGCGAGGGCAGCGAAGCGGTGCGCTGGACCTGTGACGGATCCCCCAGCTTCAGCCTCGAGAGTGCCGAGCGCAGCGAGCCCGGCACCGATGTGATCCTGCACCTCATGGAGGAGGAGCTCGAATACATCGAGCCGGCCCGCATCCGCACCCTGATCAGCACCTACTGCGACTTCCTGCCGGTGGCGGTGCAGCTGGAGGGCGAAACGGTGAACAAGCGCGAGGCCCCCTGGCGCAGGAGCCCCCGCGACCTGAGCGACAACGACTACATCGAGCTCTACCGCTACCTCTATCCCTTCCAGGGCGACCCCCTGCTCTGGGTGCACCTGAACACCGACTATCCCTACAACCTGCAGGGCATCCTGTTCTTCCCGAAGTCCAGCGGCCGGGCCGACTGGGAGAAGGGCGAGATCAAGCTCTACTGCAACCAGGTGTTCGTGAGCGACTCCATCAAGGAGGTGGTGCCGCGCTACCTGCTGCCCCTGCGCGGGGTGATCGATTCGCCCGACATCCCCCTGAACGTGAGCCGCTCGGCCCTGCAGACCGACCGGCGGGTGCGCTCGATCGGCGGCTTCGTGGCCAAGAAGGTGGCCGACCGGCTCAAGCAGCTGCACCGCGACGAGCCGAAGCGCTACGCCGAGATCTGGGAATCCCTGGCTCCGTTCATCAAGATCGGCGCCATGGAGGATGAGAAGTTCGCCGATCAGGTGGCCGAGCTGGTGCTGTTCGGCACCACCGCGGCCCCGGCCAGCGACAGCAGCGGCGACGCGGCAGGCGACAGCGAGGGCGACGCTGCAGCCGGGGCCGGCAGCCTCGATCCCATCCCCGGCCAGGACGGCCGCGCCTACACCACCCTGGCCGGCTACCGCAGCCGCCTGGCGGCCGACAACGCCAAGCGCATCCTCTACTGCACAGATGAGGCCGGCCAGGCCGGCGCCCTGGCGCTGTGGAAAAGCCAGGGCGCCGAGGTGCTGCTGGCCGACACCTTCATCGACACCCAGTTCATCCCCTGGCTGGAGTACCGCCACGAGGACCTCACCTTCCAGCGGGTGGACGCCGAGCTCGACGACTCCCTCAAGGAGCAGGAGAGCGAGCTGGCGGATGCCGACGGCAAGGACAGCTCCGAGAAACTGCGGGAGCTGTTCAAGGCCGCACTCGCCAACGACAAGGTGACGCTCCAGGTGCAGGCCCTCAAGGGCGAGGACGCACCGGCGGCCCTGATCCTGCTGCCGGAGCAGATGCGCCGCATCAACGACATGGGCGCCCTGATGGAGCAGCGCCTGCCCGGTCTGCCGGAGCACCACGTGCTGCTGGTGAACCGCCGCCATCCCCTGGTGGCCGGTCTGCTGAGCCTCTCCGCCGGAGCCGTGATCACCACCCCCGGTGCCGGCGGGGCCTCCCCGAGCCAGCAACTGGCCGACGACCTGGCGCGCCACGTCTACGACCTGGCCCGGCTGGCCGTGGGCGGGCTGGAGCCCAACCAGCTCTCGGGCTTCCAGCAGCGCAGCGCCGAGCTCATGGGCCGGCTGATGCAGCGGGGGCTGTAGCGCGCGGGCCGGCGCCAGCCTGACCTGCCGTGGCAGGTCAGTTGGTAACATTGGCAGCTGCAAAGGTGACTGCACCTGCGCAGCGTCGTCAGTCGTCAGGTTGAAGGTCATGTCCAGGGTCTGCCAGCTCACCGGCAAGCGCGCCAACAACGGCATGGCCGTGTCGCACTCCCACGTGCGCACCAAGAAACTGCAGCAGGTGAACCTGCAGGACCGGCGCCTGTGGTGGGCTGAAGGCAACCGCTTCGTGAAGCTGCGGGTGTCCACCCGGGCCCTCAAGACCATCCAGAAGAAGGGTCTGGGCGCCTACGCCCGCGAACTGGGCATCAACCTGGCCCGGCTCTGAGCTAGCACTGCCGGACCCCGGTTCCGGTCCCCATGCATCGCCGCCAGCTGCTCGTCTCCGCTCTGCGTGGAGCCACTGGCATTGCTGGTCTCACGGCCCTGTCGCTGCTGCCCCGCCCCCGTGAGGCCGTGGCTCTGGGCGGCACCCTGCCTGAGCTGGACACGGCGGCGCCAGACTTCCGCCTGAGCGGCGTGGCGCCGGCCCGGGATGCCTCCGGCGCTGCCACTGCCGTTTCCACCGAGCTGGCGCTGGCCGACTTCGCCGGCACCTGGCTGGTGCTCTATTTCTATCCGCGGGATTTCACCGGGGGCTGCACCCTTGAGGCCCGGGGCTTCCAGAGGGATCTGCAGGCCTTCCAGCGGGCCGGAGCCGCGGTGGTGGGCGTCAGCGCTGACGACCCCGACTCCCACGCCTCCTTCTGCAGTGAGGAGGGGCTGGCCTTCCCCCTGCTCAGCGATCCGGGGGGAACAGTGAGCCAGCGCTACGGCTCCTGGATCGCGCCCTTCTCCCAGCGCCATACCTTCCTGATCGCTCCCGACGGGGTGATCCGCTCCCGCTGGGTGGGCGTGAGGCCCAGCGGCCACAGCCGCGAGGTGCTCGAGGAGCTGCAGCGGTTGCAGGCCTGAACGCGCTCAGGTCCAGCCGGCCAGCACCTGCTTGCCGATGCAGCGGCCGGAGGCCTGGCGGCGGTGGGCCTGGCAGAGGGTGTCGGCACAGATCGGCCCCGAGCTCTGCCGCAGGCTGCTGAACAGCACGCCCCGGTCCACCAGCTCCGCCACCGCGGCGAGCAGCTCCCCCTGCCGGGCCATATCGGCCGTGCCGTAGAGCGAACGGGTGAACATCAGCTCCCAGTGCAGCGACAGGCTCTTGCGCTTGAGGGCCAGCACGTTCACGGCGGCGGGATCGGGGTCGTCGATCAGGGCGAAGCGGCCCTGGGGCGCCAGCAGATCCACCAGGGCCGCGACGTGCCGGCCCGTGTGGGTCAGGCTGGCCACGAGCTGAACCGCCGGGATGCCGAGGGCCTCCAGCTGGGGGCGCAGGGCCTGGTGGTGGTCGATCACGTGGTGGGCGCCGCAGCGCTGCGCCCACTCCCGGCTCTCGGGCCTGGAGGCGGTGCCCACCAGGGTGAGGCCGGTGAGCCGGCGGGCCAGCTGCAACAGCAGCGAGCCCACGCCGCCGGCCGCGCCGCTCACCAGCAGCACTGCTCCGGAGCCGGCCGCAGGCCCGCGCTCCAGCCCCAGCCTCTCGAACAGCAGCTCCCAGGCCGTGATCGCCGTGAGCGGCATGGCTGCCGCCTCGGCCGGTGTGAGGCGTTCGGGCGCGCGGGCCGCCAGACGGGCATCAACGGCCTGCAGCTGGGCATTGCAGCCCGGCCGCTGCAGGGCGCCGGCGTACCACACCCGATCGCCGGGCCGGAAGCCTTCCGCCTCGGCGCCGCAGGCCACCACCGTGCCGGCCGCATCCCAGCCGAGCAGGCGCCACTGCCCATCCGGCGGCAGCTCGCGGGCCCGCACCTTGAGGTCCACCGGGTTCACCGCCACGGCCTCCACCGCCACCAGCAGGTCGTGGGGGCCGGGTTCGGGATCGGGCAGCTCCAGATCCTGGAGGTAGTGGGGATCGTCGAAGCCCGCAGGGAGCTGATAGCCGACGGCACGCATGGACTTCAGGCGGATGGGTTGAACGCGGCGGCCAGCAGCTGGCGGTGCACCACCGTGGCCTGGCGCAGATAGCCCAGCCGTTCGGCGTCCGCTGGCCGGTCGAGAGCGGCGCGCCACTGGCCCAGCAGGCGGGCAGGCTCCGGCGGGCGATCCAGTTCCGCCAGGGGGCAGGCGAGGGCGCGGGCGGCGGCGGCCACCTTGGGGTCGTAGCTGAGGGCGGCGACGGGGGCACCGCTCACCGCCGCCAGAATCAGGCCGTGGAGCCGCATCGCCAGCACCAGGCCGCTGCCGGCGCACACCGCCAGGACATCCTCCACCCGCTCGGGGGCCAGTTCGCGGCTGCGGGCCGCCAGGGCCGTGCCCAGCAGCCCCTCGGCGCGCAGCCGATCCAGCAGCCCCCGGTCCTGGTGGCGGTGAAACGGCAGCCAGAGCAGCTCCCGCTCCGGCGCCAGCTGCTCCAGCGCCTCCAGCCAGGGCCGCCAGGCCTGGCCCTGCAGCTGGGCGGTGGGCCGGAAACAGAGCACCAGAGGCCCCCCCGGTCCGCTCCAGGGCGGCGCCTCCAGGCTCCACACCGGATCACTGCCCACCCCGGCCCCGGCACTGGCCAGCTGATGGCGCCGGGGCCGCCAGCCGAGCTCCCTGGCCAGGGCAGCCGACTCGGCATCGCGCCAGCTGCAGCCCTGCACCAGGCGCAGCAGGCCCGCCACCAGCAGGCGGCTGCGGCGCCGGCGCAGGGGCCCCAGGCCCTGGGCCCAGAGCAGCACGGGGCGGCCCCGCAGGCGGGCGGCAGCCACCAGGGCCGCGTAGTACAGCAGGCTGGCGAAGCTGGTGGTGTCCTGCAGCAGGCTGCCGCCGCCGAACACCAGCACGTCACAGTGGGTCAGGGCCGCCAGCACCGCCTTGGGCCGGCGCCGGTCCACGGTGGCTACGCCGTGGCGGTGGCGCACCTCGTCCTGGTCGCGGGCGGTCACCGTGGGGCTGCAGTGGCCCAGCAACTGGGCCAGCAACACCGCCAGCAGGGCGTCGTCGCCGAGGTTGTGCTCGCCGTAGTAGCCCACCAGCAGGGGCCGGCTGGGCAGCGAGCGGGGCACCGGGGCGTTCAAGCGGAGGCCTGGGACGCGGCCAGCGCCTCCTGCAGCCGCTGCAGCCGGCGGCCGTTGACACCCAGATCCGAATCCCCCAGACGCGACACCGAGCGGGCCTGCAGCAGGCCGTGGTCGGGATCGGCCAGCAGCTCCAGGTCGTCCACGAAGCCGAAGATCCGGCTGGTGGCGGTGGCGTGCAGGTAGGGCCCGCGGCGCTCCTGCACGCTGATGCCGGGCGTGTCCTCGAGCACCAGCGCCAACTGCTCAAGGGCCGCGGCGGGATCGGCGCTGGGCCAGTCGGCCCGGGCGCAGTGGTCGGGGGCGGGGCACGCCGCCAGGCGTCCTGCCCGCACCCCCAGCTCCTCGGGCAGCGGACCTTCCAGGTGCAGCAGGGCGGCCTGAGCCGGCAGCGGCCAGGCCAGGGCCAGCAGCACCAGAGCGAGGGGGAGCAGGAGCGTCAGGCCCCTGCGTGGGGCCGCTGCCGCTGCGTTGGAGGCGGACATGGAGACAGGAGTGGGGGACAAGGACAGGGGACCAGGCCCGCGGCGGGGTGGCGGGTCACTGCCAGGGCTGGGACATCCTGGCCGGGGAAGGCGCCGGCGCCCGGCGGGGGCGCTGGGGGGTGGATTCCGCCATCCAGGCCAGAGCGGCTGACACGGCCACCAGCGCCGCCAGCCAGGGCCAGGGGC
>SLIG01000184.1 GCA_007135755.1 Cyanobium sp. | reverse complement strand
TGCGGCCGGGGTTGCTGAGCCGGTGCTGGGAGCCCAGGGGGATGTAGGTGCTCTGGTTCTCGCTCAGCAGCTCCTGGCTGCCGTCCTTCTCCACCAGGGCGGTGCCCTGCACCACCACCCAGTGCTCGGCGCGGTGGTGGTGCATCTGCAGCGACAGGCTGGCGCCGGGGTTGACCACGATCTTCTTCACCTGCCAGCGCTCACCCTCCACCACGCCGTCGTAGGAGCCCCAGGGCCGGTAGATCTTGCGGTGGGCGCGGCTCTCGCGGGCCCCTGCCTCCTCCAGCAGCCCCACCACGGTCTTCACGTCCTGGGCCCGGTCGCGGTGGGCCACCAGCACCACGTCGTCGGTCTCCACCACCACCAGATCCTCCACCCCCAGGCCCACCACCAGCCGGTGTTCGCTGCGCAGGTAGCAGTTGCGCGAGGCCTGGCTGATCACCCGCCCGCGCAGCACGTTGCCGGCGGCGTCCTGATCGGCCGTTTCCCACAGGGCGCTCCAGCTGCCCACATCGCTCCAGCCGGCCTGCAGCGGCAGCACGCTGCCCAGGGCGGTCTTCTCCATCACCGCCACATCGAGGGCGACGCTGGGGCAGCCGGCGAAGGCCTCGCGCTCCAGACGCAGGAAGTCGAGGTCGGCGGCGTCGTGCTCCAGGGCCGAGCGGCAGGCGCTCACCACCTCCGGCGCCAGCCGCTCCAGTTCGGCCAGGATGGCGCTGGCGCGGAACAGGAACATGCCGCTGTTCCAGGTGAAGCGGCCGGTGGCCAGGAAGGTCTCGGCGGTGGCCCGGTCGGGCTTCTCCACGAAGCGGGCGATCGGCACCGGCTGCGCCGGGGCGCTGGCAGCGGTGGGCAGGGCTTCGGCTGCCTCGATGTAGCCGTAGCCGGTCTCCGGCGCGGTGGGCACGATCCCGAAGGTCACCAGCCGCCCCGCTGCTGCCGCCGCCAGCCCGGCGGCCACGGTCTGGCGGAAGCGCTCGGCGTCGCGGATCACGTGGTCGGCCGCCAGCACCAGCAGCAGCGGGTCCTCCCCCTGGGCGGTGGCCTGCAACGCCGCCACCGCCACGGCCGGGGCGGTGTTGCGGCCGATCGGCTCCAGCAGGATGCCGGCCGGCTCCACGCCGATCTGGCGCATCTGCTCGGCCACGATGAAGCGGTGGTCCTCGTTGCAGATCAGCAGCGGCGGCGCCAGGCCCGGCAGGCCCTCCAGCCGCTGCAGGGTCTGCTGCAGCAGGGTCTCCTCGCCGTCACCGGCCAGGGCCCAGTACTGCTTGGGGTAGCTGGCCCGTGACAGGGGCCACAGCCGGGTGCCGGTGCCGCCGCAGAGAATCACCGGAACGAGATGGCAGGGAGTCACGGGACTGGCGGCCATGGGGCTCGGGAATGGCGCAGCCACTCCAGGATCGGGTCATGCCATTCAAGGGCAGGCCGCCAGCGGGGGCCAGCCGGACGATGCCAGCCGCTCGATGCCCGCCGCAAACGGGCTCAGAGCTCCAGCAGCCCGGGCGGCGGGGTGATGCCGATCCAGCCCTGCTCCAGGTGCACCTCCGGCACGATCGGACGCACGAACGGAATCAGCACCCGCCGCTCGCCGATCGCCACTTCCAGCAGGTCGTTGCCGGCATGCAGCAGGTTGGTCACCGTGCCCACCGCCGCGCCGCTCTCCAGCAGGCGCACCTCCAGTCCCACCAGATCCAGCAGGTGGAATTCCCCGGCCGCCAGCCGCGGCCGGTCATCGGCGCGCACCAGCAGCTCCTCCCCCACCAGCGCCTCGGCGCCCTCGCGGCTGTCGATGCCCTCCAGGCGCACCACGAACAGCTCCTTGCCGGGCAGGATCCGGCCGCCGCGCAGCTCAACCGGCCGCGCTGCCGCCCCGGGACGCCGTAGCCAGCGCCGGCCGGCGCGGGTGAAGCGCTCCGGGAAATCGCTCAGGGGCAGCACCCGCAGCTCCCCGCGCAGGCCCTGGGCCGCCACCAGGCGCCCCACCACCATCAGATCGTGGGCCTCCGCCCTGCCGTCTGCCGTCATCGCCCCTTGCCCCCCGTCATCGACCCTGGCCTCTCATCGGCCCCCGATAATGGCGCCACGCCCTTTCATTCCACCGGTCGCAAGCCATGGCCGATCTGCCGATCCTGCCCGGCACCACCGTGGTGGTGCGTGATGGCCGTTCCATCTACAACGGCTACCAGGGCTTCGTGCAGCGCATCAGTGGCACCCAGGCGGCCGTGCTGTTCGAGGGTGGCAACTGGGACAAGCTGGTGACCATTCCGCTCAGCACCCTGGAGCAGGTCTGAGCTGCTCCAGCAGCGCCCGGGCCGCGTCCTGCTCGGCGGCGCGATGGGAGGCACCCGCGCCCTCGGCGCCCCGCGGTTCAGCCCCGGGCTCCAGCGCCAGCTCGACCCTGCACAGGAAGCGCTGCGGGTGGCCGTGCTCCCGGTGCTGCTCCCGGCAGTGGTAGCTGGGCAGTCCCAGCCCACGGCCCTGGCTCCACTCCTGCAGGGCGGATTTCCAGTTGTGGCGGTGCGGGTCGGCCAGAAGGTCGGCGCTGCTGCGCTGCCAGTGGGGAGTGAGCCAGTGCAGCACCGGCAGCAGCCCCCCTTCCGGCCCTCCCCACATCTGATAGAGGCCACCGATCAGGGCCTCGGTGAGCTCGGCGCGCACGGTGGCCTGGCCGGCACGGTCGCCGGCGGCCATCGGACCGATCCGCCACACCCGCTCGATGCCGCAACGCTCCCCCAGCTCGGCCAGCCAGCGGTCGCTCACCAGCTGGGCGCGCAGGGCTGAGCGGCGGCCCACCGCCAGAGCGCCGTGGTGGTGTTCGAGGTATTCGGAGGCAGCCAGGCGCAGCACGGCATCGCCGAGGAACTCCAGCCGCTCGTGGTTGCGGGGCCGGCGCGCGGAGGTGTGGGTGAGGGCCTCCTCCAGCGGCGCCAGGTCGCGCCCGCTCGCATCAAGGCCCAGCTCGGCCAGGAAGCTCAGCAGCTGCTGGCGGCGATCGGACATGGCGAGCGCAGAAGGGGGTGAAAGCAGGACGTAAGCCGGGTTCTCCGCCCGGAACCCAAGTGCGCTGTGGCGCAGTAGATGTGCGCTCGCCGCTGGGCTGAAGGGAGGTCGTCGGATTGGGCTTCGCTTGGGGTCTGCGCGGGGCGCAGTGGTGGGGTTGTTTGTGGCATACTGACTGTGGAATGTGATTTGGAAGGGCCTCTCCCGAAGCCTCCAGATCCACGACACAAAGGGCGGGCGAGCTGCGAACTCACCGTCCTTTTTTTGTGCCGAGGCTCAGGCTGCTGGTTGAGTTGACGTAACTGCCCCCTGCGATTCCTCCAGCCGCTCCAGTGCGTGACGGAGGAGGGCCTCGCGAATGAAGGCCTGGCGGGATTGGTCGGGATCGCGTGCGGTGTCGAGCAGGTCGAGAGCCACATCCGACAGGCGGACGAGCACCTGCTGGCCTTCGCTGCTGCCGATCACGCCAGGTGCATGAGCCAGGCGGCGTGCAGCTGCTGCAGGGGATTTTGGGCGAGACCGAGAGCTGGTGGGAGGCATGAGGAGAAGGGTGTCATGTCGTCGTGGCCCCTCGACATTAGGGGGATAGCGGCGGAAAGCTGCACGAGGCCCAGATAGCTCGCCGCTGCCACCGGCAGATACCAGCCCCACCACAGATAGGGCGCGGATGTTGTTCCCGGAGGATGAGAACAGCCACAGGCCCGCTTCGCGTCACCGAGGAGCGGGAATGGCTGGTACGTTCCCAAAGTTGCCGGCTATCCCGACTTGGGATGGCCAACCC
>SLIG01000114.1 GCA_007135755.1 Cyanobium sp. | reverse complement strand
TCGCGGAAGCTGTCGCGGTAGGACGCTTCCAGGGACGGTGTGAACACCATGACGATCTGGGTCTGGGTTGGCGCTCAACCTATGGGGGATGAGCGGTTCCCAGGCAAAGGCCCGGTAGCGGACTGTTTAAGAGTTGGTTAGGCCCTGTTCCTGAAGGGCCGGGCAGCACTGCTACGCTCGCGCCCATGCGAGTGACTCCACCCTGATCGGGACGCTGACTCGGGCCTGCCACATCCGGGTCTTCCACGTCGCACCCGAGACCGCATTCCTCCCAGGCGGGTGGACCATCTCTGGGCCCCCGATCTGTCTGTTTCCAGGGATCTGGGTGGCGGAGCTGTTCAGCCAGGGCCGTTGATTCCTGTTGGGTGTGTTTTCGGCGTGCATTCCCCATCCGGCTGCAGTGCCGATGAGCTGGGTTGGCTGGTGTCCGTTCTCACCTGCCACCGCTTCTGGTCCAACCGCCATTTCCATCTGTGTTTCAAGGCTTGCAACTGGTGCCCCGGCGCAGTGCGATTCCCGCTGAGCTGCTCGCGGGCATCGTGGTGGCCCTCGGCATCATCCCCGAGGCCATCGCCTTCTCGATCGTGGCTGGTGTCGATCCCCAGGTGGGGCTGTTCGGCTCGATCTGCATCCTGATCGTGGTCGCCCTTCTGGGTGGGAGGCCAGGCATGGTGTCGGCCTGCACCGCCGGTGTTGCCCTGCTGATGGGCGGCCTGGTGCAGTCCCATGGCCTCACCCATCTTCTCGCCGCCTGCATTCTCGCCGGCATCTTCCAGATCATCTGGGGCCTGCTGCGACTGGCCAAGCAGATGCGTTTCGTGCCCCGGGCGGTGACCGTGGGTTTCGTGAATTCGATCGGGGTGCTGATCTTCCAGGCCCAGCTCCCCCAGATGGGCTTCGGACGCCTGGGCAGCGCCACGCCATCGAAGCTGGTGGGGGTGGAGGCGGTGAGCTGGCCGCTGGTGTGGGCCCTGGTGGCTCTGGGGCTGGTGATCATCTACGGCCTGCCCCGCCTCACCAGGCTGGTGCCCGCCACCCTGGTGGCGATCGTGACGATCAGCGTGATCGCCGAGGTGTGGCAGTTGCCGGTGCCACGGGTGGGGGATCTCGGTGATCTGCCCAGCCGCCTGCCGGTGTTTGTGATCCCCTCCGTGTTCGGCTCCTTCGACACCCTTGGCATCATCCTGCCCACGGCCCTGGCGATTTCTCTGGTGGGGCTGCTGCAGTCATTCCTCACCGCCAACGTTGTGGAAGACCTCGTGGATGAGGATGCCGACTACGAGGCCGAGGCTCGGGCCCAGGGCATCGCCAACATCACCGCTGGCCTGTTCGGCGGCATGGCCGGTGCCGGGATGATCGGTCAGACGGTGATCAACATCGAGTCCGGTGGTCGCCACCGTCTCTCCACCCTCACCGCCGGGTTGGGACTGCTGATCCTGGTGATCTCCCTGAGCGGCTGGCTGGCCCGCATTCCCATGGCGGCCCTGGTGGCGGTGATGATCATGGTGTCGATCAGCACCGTGAACTGGGATTCGTTCCTGAAGGTGCGCAAGATCCCCAAGAGTGACACCGCGGTGATGCTGCTCACACTGCTGTTGGCCGTGCTCACCCGCAACCTGGCCATCGCCGTGTTGGTGGGGGTGGCTCTGGCAGGCATCCTGTTCACCCGCAAGGTAGCCAAGGTGATTTCAGTGGATGCCATCTGGCTGGAGGATGATTACCTTTATTACACCGTTCGCGGCCAGCTGTTCTTTGTGAGCACGGTGTATTTCCTGGCTGGCTTCAAGAAGCACGTCCATCCTGCGCGCGTCAGCATCGACATGGCCAATGCCCATGTCTGGGACCAGACGGGTATGCGTGCTCTGGATCAGGTGATCCGAAAACTGACCAGAGCTGGCTCCACTGTAGAAGTGTTGAACCTCAATCAGGAAAGCCGGGACCTGTTTGATCGCATCAGCGAAACACCTGAGTTCGTGCTCGGCGCCCGCTGTGCGGTTCCCGCCTCCTCAGAGGTTCAGGCGTGACGTTCCTCCTCTCCCTGCGGCCCGCCACGCTGTTCAGCAACTGGAAGGGCGACCTCACCGGCGGCTTTACGGCCGCCGTTGTTGCTCTGCCCCTGGCCCTGGCCTTCGGCGTGGCCTCCGGGGCTGGTGCCATCGCCGGCCTCTATGGGGCCGTCACCCTCGGTTTCTTCGCGGCTCTGTTCGGGGGCACCCCCAGCCAGGTGAGCGGTCCCACAGGGCCGATGACCGTGATCATGACGGCCGTGGTGACCCTGCTGGTGGGGCGTTACGGGCCCGAGGGGGGGCTGGCGATGGCCTTCACCGTGGTGGTGCTGGCCGGTGGCTTTCAGGTGCTGTTCGGCCTGATGAAGCTGGGCCAGTACATCACGATGATGCCCTACACGGTGATCTCCGGCTTCATGAGCGGGATCGGTGTGATCATCATCGTGCTGCAGATCCCCACCCTGTTCGGGGTGACCCTGAGCGGGCCGATTCCCACGATCGTGGCCGGGATTCCTGGGGCGTTCGCCCAGCTCAATCCCACCGCACTGTCCCTGGGGGTTGCCACCTTCGCCCTGGTGATGCTCTATCCCAGGCGCTGGAACACGGTGCTGCCGGCGCCCCTGGTGGCCCTCGTGCTGGTCACGGTGGTCTCCGTGCTGGTGATGCCCGAGGACGCCATTCCGCGCCTGGGCGCCATGCCCGCCGGTCTGCCCAGTCTGGTGATCCCGCGCCTGGGCCTGTCCGACCTGCGCACCCTGGGCGGTTTTGCCCTCACCCTGGCGGTGCTCGGTGCCATCGATTCACTGCTCACCTCCCTGGTGGCCGACAACATCACCCGCACCCACCATGATTCCGACAAGGAGCTGATCGGCCAGGGCATCGGCAACATCGCCGCCGGGCTGGTGGGCGGCCTGCCCGGGGCCGGCGCCACCATGCGCACCGTCACCAATGTGCAGGCGGGGGGCCGCACGCCCCTGTCCGGCATGATCCATGCCCTGGTGCTGCTGGTGATCACGCTCGGGGCGGGTCCCCTGGCCAGCCCGATTCCCCAGGCGGTGCTGGCCGGCATCCTGCTGCGGGTGGGGCTTGACATCATCGACTGGAATTTCATCTTCCGGGCGCCCCTGCTGTCGTGGAAGACCACGGGCCTGATGTGGCTGGTGCTGATCCTGACGGTGTTCTGGGATCTGATCACCGCCGTGGTCGTGGGGGTGTTTCTGGCCAACATCCTCACGATCAAGCGCCAGACCGATCTGCAGCAGGAGGAGATGCGTCGGCTGCAGGGCCCTGCCGATCTGGCCGCTGCCGGCTACGACATCAGCCCCGAGGAGCGCCAGCTGCTGCGCCGCTGCGGCAAGCAGGTGCTGGTGCTGGAGCTGTCGGGTCCGCTGAGTTTTGGTGCCGGCAAGTTCCTGTCCCAGCAGCTCACCAGCGTGGACGACTTCCACACCCTGGTACTCGACCTCAGCGCGGTGCCCCTGCTGGGGGTCACGGCCGCCCTGGCGATCGAGACGATCTGCTTCGACTGCCGCGACCAGCAGCGCCAGGTGATCATCGTGACCGACCGCAGCCAGCCCGTGGAGCGCCTCAACCGGCTGGGGGTGGACCGGATCCGGGGGGTGGCGTTCATGGTGGATCGGCTGTCGGCCCTTCAGGCCTGCTGCCGGCAGCTCGCCGAGGCCGCCTGAAGGGATGGGGGAATGAAGCCATGAGCTGGTTCGGTCTGGCCGAGCTGCTGATCCTGGGGCTGCTGGCCGACGGCCTCTTCCGGCGGCTGGGGGTGCCGGGCCTGAT
>SLIG01000196.1 GCA_007135755.1 Cyanobium sp. | reverse complement strand
GGCTTGAGAACCAGCAGGAACCGGGCCATGGCTGCCTTGATCGGCTAAGACGCTACTGCGTGCGCCCACTCCGGATGCCTCGCTCCAGTTCGGACGCGATCGCCGTGATCGGCGCCGGGGTGGCGGGCTGTGCCCTGGCCGCCCAGCTGCGGCGGCTGGGCCACGGCGGGTCGCTGTCGCTCTGGGAAACGGGCCGGGGGCCGGGCGGCCGCGCCAGCACCCGCCGATCGCGCTGCGATCGCCAGCTGGCCATCGACCACGGCGCTCCCCTGCTGAACATCACCGCCGAGCCGCCCCCGGCGCTGATCGAGCCACTGCTGGCGGAGGGCTGGATCGAGCCCTGGAGCGCGCCGGTGGCGATGCTGGAGGGCGAATCGCGGCTCAACATCGGCCGCCCCGATGTGCTCGGCCTCGGCCGCCTCTACCGCGGCCGCGGTGGCATGGATCAGCTCAGCCAGGGGTTGTTGCACCTGGCCGGTGCGGACGCGGTGGCAGCCCACTACGGCGTGCTGGTGCGCCACCTGGAGCGCACGGCCAGCGGCCGCTGGCGACTGCTGGATGCCGGCGGGGACCTGCTGGAGGAGGTCGACTGGCTGGTGCTGAGCGGCACCCTGCTGGCCCATCCCCGCAGCCGGCTGGTGTTCGACTGGCCCGAGGTGCCCCTGGAGCGGGCCAGCCGCGGCGGCCACGACCTGCAGCTCGCCCATGCCCTCACCACCATCGCCGGCATCCGCTTCGAGGCCCGCACCAACCTGCTGCTGGTGTTCAGCGGTGCGGCCGCGGCGGCCTGGCGGGGGCTGCCCTTCACCCTCGTGGCCTTCGATGCGGCTGCCCAGCAGCGCTGGGGCCTGCGGCGGATCAGCCTTCAGCCCCTGGCCGATGGTCGCTGTGCCGTGGTGGCCCACTCCACCCATACCTTCGCGGCCGACCACCTCGATGTGGTGGGCCGCGGCTCGGCGGCGGCCCGCCAGCTGGGGCTGCCTCTGGATCAGGGCCGGGAGGACACCGTGATCGCCGCCCTCAGCGAGGCCCTGGGCCAGTGCCTGGCCCCCTGGATCGGCGGGCTGGATCTCACGGCGGCCCAGCCCCGGCTGATGCGCTGGGCCGCCGCCTTCCCGCTGCCCCCCGGCCTACCCCAATCCCTGGCGCTCTGTCCCCTGAGCCGCGTGGGCTTCTGCGGCGACAGCATCGACGGCGTTGGATTCGGCCGCATCGAAGGGGCCCTGCACAGCGCCGAGCGGCTGGCGGCCGCGTTGCTGAACCCTGACTAACGTGGGCGCCATGTTCAGCCCCTTCGGTGACTGGCTGCCCGAGGTGGTGGTGTTCCATCCTCAACGCTTCGAGGATGCCCAGCTGATCGTGCTGGCGGTGCGCGACAACAAAACCGCCCTGGTCCATGCCGGCGCCATGGAGCGGCTGGAAGCGCAGCGGCTGATCGACTTCGTGGCCGGCGGGGTGAGTGCGATGGACGGCCGGGCCGAGTGCCTGGATGAGCTCACCTTCGTGTTCACCCCCGACATCGTCCAGCTCACCCGCGACGGCGGAACGGGTCGCTGAGCAGGTCCCTGCCGCAACCGGCTGCGCTCAGGGGCCGGCGGCAATGGTGTTCAGCGGCAGCCAGCAGCCGCCCGGTGCCAGCTTTTCCACCACCAGGGTCTGTTGGAGCTGACGCGACTCCAGCAACGCGAAGGCCTCGGCGGCATCACGGCTGGCGAAGCGTGCGGCCCGCACCTGCTGGGGGACGCTCTGCTCACGCTCCACGTGGACGCGGACGCGGTATGGGCCCTGGGATGGCACCGGCTCGTTTGTCTGGTGGGCGCTGGACTGGTGATTCATGGCCTGGAGTCTGCAGGCGTGGCGGCGCAGGGAGTGCGGGCTTTGGCTTTTCCTCCGCTTCGGCCCCGCGACCCGATGCGACAATCCTTCACATCGTGTTACAGTTCTTGAAACACCTCGCAACACTTCCATGTCCGACTCCACCTCCCGCTTCGGCTTCGTCTCCTTCGCCGAAACCTGGAATGGCCGTCTCGCCATGATGGGCTTCGTGATCGGCCTGGCCACCGAAGTGCTCACCGGCCAGGGCATCCTGTCCCAGATCGGCCTGGGCTGATTGAGGGACAGCTGGCACCTGAACCTGCACCCGTCAGCCCCAACCCTCCAGACCTCCGGGCAGCTGCTCGGAGGTTTTTTGTTGTCCCGTTCTCCTCTCTGTTGACCATGGCCGCTCCCCAGGACACCCCAGGCCGGGTGGTGAAGTTGCAGATCCTGGCGGCGGTGTTCGTGCCGATGCTGCTGCTGGGGTTGTGGCTGCGTTCCCAGGGGTTCTGGTGAGGCCGCCAGGCTCCTGGCCTTCAGTCGCCGCATCCGCGCTCGAACACGAGGCGCCGCAGCTCATCGAGCTCCGGGGAGGGGGGCGAGCGGCGATCGAACAGCACGGTCCAGGCCAGGGCCACGTCCCCTCGCTCGAGCGCCTGCTCGAAGGCCGCCTGCCAGGTGTCCGGGTTGCTGCCCAGGGTCTCCAGCAGCCGCACGGTCTGGTCCATCCGCTCAGCCGAGGCGCCCACCAGTTGCACGTGGGCAAAGGCCTCCCGTCCCGCCCCCAGCGGCCGCAGCTGCAGGAGCACCGGCTCATTCGGTTCGATCGGCGCAGCCGGCCAGGCGAGGGGCGTGAGGATCGGCTGGCTGCGGTTGCCGCGCCGCTGCCAGGGTGCCAGCTCCTGGCGCTGGATCTGCAGTTCCAGCAGCGGCTCCACCACCACCAGCATCGGCTCGGGGGTGAGCACGATCCCGTAGGCATCCACCCCGTCCAGGGGCTCGATGCGCGGGGCCACCACGCACACAGCCACCCCCTCGCCACCGGCTGCCACCGTCACCGGATCCGATCCGCCCAGGATCAGCAGGGCCAGGCAGGCGGCCATCCAGGGCAGTCGCAGGGGCGGGGCGGCGGCAGTGGCTTTGGCGTCAGCCATGGTTCAGCATCTGTCCCAGGAGATCAGCAACTGGGGCTTCAGCAGCTCGGGCTTCTGCGGCATCGGCGTCCGTGCCATCGCCGTCCCGTGGCTCACCTTCAACCACCCATCACGTCTCTCCATCCTGCCCCCCCACCGCCATGACCGACCTGCTCGTGATCGCGGCCAGCAACGGCGAGAACCTTGCTCTGGCGGGCCGCTTCGCCGCCGCCGCCCGTGATCAAGGACAGGATGCCGACGTGCTGGATCTCACCAGCCTCGATCTGCCCCTGTTCACGCCCCGTGCCCAGGCCGCGGGCATGCCGGCGGGATTGCCGGCCCTGGAGCGGCAGCTGGCCGCCTCTCCCCGCTGGGTGATCTGCGCCCCGGAATACAACGGCTCGATCCCCCCGGTGCTCACCAGTGCCATCGCCTGGCTGTCGGTGAACGGCGATGACTTCCGCTCCCTGTTCAACAACCGGCCGGTGGTGATCGCCACCCACTCCGGCGGTGGCGGCCACACCCTGGCGACGGCCCTGCGCCTGCAGCTGGCCCACCTGGGGGCCCAGGTGGTAGGCCGGCAGCTGGTGAGCAACGGCGCCAATCCTGCCAAGGACAGCTCCATCGACGACCTGGTGCAGCGCCTGATCAGCCTTCCCGCCCCCTCCGCCAAACCCCTCTAGCGCTTCCCGCCGTCCTCGTCTCGCTCTCACCGCCTGCCATGGCTTCCCCTTCCGCCAGCCTCAGCCAGTCCTCCGCTGCTCCGGCTCCCGCACTGCCGCTGTTCCGCCCCGCCGCCGAGCGCTTCCACAGCCAGCTCGACTGGCTGGACAGCTGGCACTCCTTTTCATTTTCCTCGCACTACGACCCGGCCTGGATGGGCTTCGGTCCCCTGCGGGTGAT
>SLIG01000022.1 GCA_007135755.1 Cyanobium sp. | reverse complement strand
GCCGAAAAGCCACCCGCGATTACCTCCATCGGGACAAGTTATGACGACCACCAACGATCTTCCTCAAACCAACCATCCCCTCGAAGCTGAGGAGCGTGAGCTCCTCGATGCCATGGAGTCGGGCGAGCTGCGTTCGGTGGCCACTCCTGAGCTGCTGGATCAGCTCAGGCAGGCGGCCCATGCCACGGGCCAGAAGGACCAGCGGATCAACATTCGGCTCTCCGGCGCTGATCTGGCATCGCTGCGCGTCAGAGCGCTCCAGCTGGGCATGCCGTATCAGACCCTGATCAGCAGCGTCCTGCACCGCTATGCCATCGGCGAGTTCAAGGATGAGCAACGGGCCTGATTCCAGTTCTGTGATGCCAGCGCCGCAGCCTGGTAAGGCGATCTGCCTTCCTTCCCATTGGCCTGAAGGAGCGATCGAGGCGAGGGCTGCGCCAGATCAAGGCCGGCCCTCGCGCTTGAAGGCGTCGATGTCGGCGGGATCAAAGCGGTGGGGGGCGAAGCTCTCCCGCAGAGTTCTGATCTCGGCAAGCCGCTGCTCCACCGGCAGCGGGTCAGCGCCGAGGCCGTTCTCCGGCAGGTTCTTGAGGGTGAGGGTCTTGGCCATGTGCAGCCGGCGATCAGGCGGCCAAACCAGTATGGATTCATTCTGGTTGCAGCCAGGCAGATCAGCCCCCCAGCACCCCCAGGCTCTGCAGCCAGCCCAGGCCCTGCTGTTCGAGCTGGGTGGCCTGTTGCTGGAGGGCTTTGAGCTGGGCGGCCTCCTGGGTGAGCGGTTCGCCCTTCTTGCCGGGGATCACGGCGCCGGCGCCGATCAGGCTGCCGCGCACCAGGCTGGCGAGCAGGTCGCCGGAGAGGCCGGCGGCGAGGCCCTGGGCGAGCAGCTGTTCGCTGAGGCTGATCCACACGCCGTTGCCGATGCGCGGGGCGCCCAGCCAGGTGTAGGGGGCGCCGGCTTCGCGCAGTTCGCCGATGCGCTGGTTGGCGGTTTGCACGCCGGCCACTGCCGCCTCGCCGGCGTCGCCGCGGTCGAGACCCACGCGGTTCCAGGTGATCAGGAACGCCGCCAGCTGGGCCAGCTCCGCCGGCTCGATGCCGGCGGCCACGGCCCAGGCGGCCAGCTCCAGGGGGCCGTCGGCTTCGGCCAGGGCCGCCTCGGCGCGGCGGTACACGGCGGTGTCGCCGCGCACGCTGCCGTAGCTGGTGCTGAACTCGTAAGTCTTGAGCGGTTTGGGCAGTTGCAGGCGGAAGCGCAGGGCGCCGAGCCGGCCCAGGCGCTCGGCGGGGGTGAGCCGCTGGGCACCGCGGCAGAACACATCCCGCCGGAACGACTGGTTCACGGCGATGTCGATCAGGGTGGCGCGCACGGTGGGGTTGGGTTCGCGCTCCAGCAGCTGGCGCAGCTCGGCCGGCAGCAGGCCGGGGAACAGCTCGGTGAGGGTGGCGGTGGTGAGCGGGCTGAGCTTGTGGGAGGCGCAGCGCTCGTTCATCTCGGCCACGTAGAGCGGCTGCCAGCCGTCGTTGGCGTATTCCTGGCTCACGTAGCGCGGGTCTTCCCGCTCGTGCTGATCGAGCAGGCCCGCCATGCCGGGAAACGAGCGCCCGAAGGGCGTGTTCGGCGCCTTGGCATCGCCGAGCAGGGCGCGCTGGGTGGCGATCGCCCAGCGGATCGGCGCCTGGGGATCGGCCGGATCGCTGCGCTGGCGCTGCAGGCTGATCAGCTGATGCAGGGCGCTGCGGCTGAGCCAGCCGGGATGGGTGTTGTAGGAGCAGTAGAAGAGCGCCTCGGGACCAAGCGAGGCTGACGCCACCGCCAGCAGCGCCTGCTGCACCGGCTCCACCACCCAGGTGGCCACGCCGTGGCTCACCACATAGGCGAAGGGCTCGGCGCCCAGAAGCTGGCGGCGGGCGGCGGGATCGCGCTGCAGCTCGAGCAGGTCGGCCTCGAGCAGCTGCAGGTTGGCCAGGCCGAGGCGCTGGGCCAGGCCGCGGCCGTGGGCGATGTGGTGGGGATGGAAATCCACCCCCACGAACTGCCCTTCGGGGTAGAGCGCCGCCAGCAGGGCGATGTGGAAGCCCATGCCGCAGCCCAGATCCAGATACCGGAACGGCGCGCCTTCCCGCTGCCGCGGCGGCGTGGCCCCCTGCATCAATGCCGCGAAATCCAGCCAGCTGGGGGCGGTTTCGCGGAAGAACCCGGCGGTGTAGACGTCGTTCGTGAAGTAGCCGTGGTTCCAGGTGGGGGTCATGGGGGGTGGGGCGCCTTACCAGATTGCCCTGATTGGCGCCGGATAAAGGGCGCCGAACACCTGCCTGTAGACGCGGAACATAGCTAGGGTGTTGGGTGAGATGCGCGAAATGTAGCTGCTCAATCAGGATCCTGAACCTTGAACTCTGGGTAGTGCCTGTCGTTATCGAGGTTGGGCCGCAACCGTTACAAAACAGCCGGATCCACATCTATCTCGAGCACATTCAGCGCATCCAGCTCGGGGATGTGGAAGGGGGAGCATGGGGTTGGGGAGGCAGTCTCAGGCGGGCACTCCGCCTGGCGGGATAGATGAGGTGGACGGGTGTTTTTGGATAGGGCTCATCTTTAATCTTTGATGCGCGGGACTTCAGCTGAAAGGGACTTCCATCAATCAGTAAACCCTGTATCCTCAACCCGAGGTTAAAGGCCATGATCCCAAAGGAGACAATCATAGGCTGCAATACTATCTAAGTGGCTGCTGGCGATCACGCGGCATCCAACATCCAGGTAAGGAAATGGTTGAAGCAGCTTCTGGAAGTAGGCCAGCGGACTATTCTCTTGGAGCTGCAGGTCGTAGGCTAATGACAAGACCCAAGACAAGGAGGCGGAGGCGTTCTATAAGATCGACAAGCTACAGATGGAGCAGGAGTGGCCCAGAAAAACTCTCAGCATGCGTCGGTCTCTTTCTAGACCTGTGCTCAGATTGCAGCTATCCAGTCGCCTTGCCACTGAGTTCTGCCGGGATGCACTGGAGCTGGCTGTGGAGGGCAGGCAAAGGCAACAGATCTTCCATTTCGAGCAGGGCTGCTAGTTCACCTCATCTGACTTTGTGGCCAGGGTGGTGAAAGTCGAGGGTATCAAGATCAGCTGGTAAGGCTTAAGGTGCTGTTATGGCAATATCCTCGCAGAGCGTCTCTGGAGGGCAGTAAAATATGAGTAGGTTTACCTGCCTGCCTAAATAGTCGGATGGGAGTGAGGAATCAACCTGGCCCGCTTAGCTTGGAGGTGTTGCCTTGCAAAGCCCAACAGTGAAACAGGATTTAAAACTCTCTGGCCAGTCTATACTAATACCGAGCATTGTTCCTCCCTCTCTGAGTTAACGATGCCCAAGGCCTGTGCAATAAAAGGCTCCCGTATCATACACCTGTGAACTGCGCCAGTGGTGCATTGGATTCGTGCTAAGTTGGTTAAATCTGGCAGCTATTTGAGGCCGGAAACCTCCTGCTGGCCTCGTAAGTGAGGTCATTCAGTGTATTTGTCTCGCTAGCTCTAGCCTGGCATATAAAGTGGCTGCGCATCAGTGGAAGCAGCGCCGAGTGACAACTGCAGCATATATCATCCTTTTGTAAGTCACCTAGCCTCTTCCGCTATGGTTGAGATAGCAGCTAGAGGCATTGCCGAGAATCCCACCTTGTTAAGGCGGCATGCTTTCCTGCTGGAGAAGTCAATTCTAGATGATCAACCAAGCCGCTTGTGGGCATGAAAAAGCGGCGTAAACCGCCGCTTGGTGGGATAATGAGATTTGATGAATATAAAATCTTTTGTAGAGTTTAAGGAATTAGCCTGTGGCACCAGGGATAACAGCACCTTCGGCGTTGATGGTTGCGTTAGCTGTG
>SLIG01000026.1 GCA_007135755.1 Cyanobium sp. | reverse complement strand
ATCACCCGCAGGGGACCGAAGCCCATCCAGGCCGGGTCGTAGTGCGAGGAAAATGAAAAGGAGTGCCAGCTGTCCAGCCAGTCGAGCTGGCTGTGGAAGCGCTCGGCGGCGGGGCGGAACACCAGGCTCGAGGCGTTGGCTGGCGCAGAGGGAACGGAGCTGGTCATGGCTGGGGATCCAGGGTGGGGTAGTCGCTGCGGCCCGCCGGGTCAGGTCTGACGAAGCTGGCGGGATCGGGCGTGTGAACGTCCCTCTGATCGTGCGCTGGACGTCTGCTGCTGCACAAGAACGCACTTCAAAGTGGGGTGGTTACCACGACGTCAGTCATGGATCAGGGCGAGGGATTTCAGGGCACGCTCCAGCACAGCAACTGCAAGGCTGAGCTGGCCCTGAAGGTGATCCAGGGGCGATGGAAGCTGCTGATCCTGCGGGAACTGCTCGACGGCGTGCGCCGCTTCTCTGACCTGCAGCGGGCCTTGGCCGAGGTTCAGCAAGGGGTGAGTCAGAAGGTTCTCACCGCCCAGCTGCGGGAACTGGAGACTGATGGTGTGGTGGAGCGCACGGTGTATGCGGAGGTACCGCCCCGTGTCGAGTACGCCCTCACAGCGCTGGGGGGTGAGTTGGTGCCCGTACTGGAGGAGCTTCATGCCTGGGGTGAGAAGAAGCAGCCTGAGGGGTGAGCGCCAGAGGCCACGTGCATCTGAAGGCCAGGAGGACCACCGCGACCCTGGGCTTCGCCCTGAGGCGGAGAGCCTCAGGGGGGGCAGATCTGGAACAGGTTGCGGCAGGCGGCATGTTCGAGCACGCACCGGGCCTGCTCCTGCGTCACCCCTGGGAAGATCTCAACAAAGTCCACCGGGCAGACAATGAAATCAATCGAGGGAGCTTGCCAAATCGGGGCACATCCATGACGTCGCAGCGATGAAAACGATCCTTCTCGGCAACGCCGGGGCCGGCAAAAGCACCCTGGCCGGCCAGCTCATCGCCCACCAGCCGGCGGCACGGCTGTCACTCGACACCGTGGCGTTTGCGGGCGGCAGCGAGCGGCTTCCCCTGGCTGAGAGCGTCGAGGCGGTGCGGCGGTTCATCGCCGCCCACGACAGCTGGATCCTCGAGGGCTGTTACGCCGACATCCTCGAACCGGTGCTGCCCTTCGCCGAAACCCTGATCTTTCTCAACCCCGGCGTGGAGGTGTGCCAGCAGCACTGCCGCGCCAGACCCTGGGAACCGGAGAAATTCGGCTCCAGCGAGGAGCAGGACGCCAACCTGGCGGCTCTGCTGGCCTGGGTGGGCACCTACGACTGCCGCGGCGATGCGTATGGGCTGCAGAGCCATCGCCGGCTGTTTGAGATGTTTGCAGGCACGAAATGGGAGTTCACTCACCCCAGCCAGTACAGCCGGGCGCTGACGCCATGAGATGACCGGAAGCCATCCCCCGAACGCAGCGAGGCTCATCCCACTCACCCCTCCAACCCATCAGGGCCCACGGTGGCGCTCAGGTGGCCGGTCTTGACCCAGATCGTGCAGCCCGCCTCACTCCAGGGCCGGTGCACACTGCCGGGAGGATTGCGCAGCCAGCTGCCGGCGGGATAGCTGCCGTGCTCATCCTGGAACACGCCCTCCAGCACCAGGATCTCCTCACCGCCGGGATGGGCGTGGGGCTGAAATCGCGTGCCCGGCGCCCAGCGCACCAGGGCCACATGTTCGGAGCCGAAGGCGTGCAAGGGCATCACCTCCAGCCCGTCCACCAGACCGGGCACCCAGCTGCTCTGGCGGGTGTCGATCACCAGCCGCTGCTGATCAGACGGGTGCATCTGCTGCAGCTTCACCAGGAGCGTGCAGCCCGGTTCGCTGAACGGCGCATGGCTGGAGCCGGCGGGATTGCGCAGGTAGGTGCCGGCGGGATAGTCGCCGAGCTCGTCGGAGAAGGTGCCCTCCAGCACCAGGATCTCCTCACCGCCGCCATGCCCATGGCGTTCAAAGCGGCTCCCTGGGGCGTAGCGCACGATCGACGTGGCCCGGGCCACCTCGCCGCCGCGGCGGTCGAGCATGCGCCGCTCCACCCCCGCCATCGGCGAGGGCATCCAGGCCAGGGCGTTGGTGTCGTGCAGTGCGCGCTGGCTGAGGTCGGCATGAAGGTCCATGGCCCCGATTCTGACCAGCCAGGCGAACGGGAGGCTGGCGGCTTATGTCATCGGTCCAGCCGTGGCAGCGGTGGGTGAGGTGCTCGCCCTGGGCCAGGAGGCCCTGATGCAGCTGGCAGGTGAGCAAGGGGATGCAGTTCACGCCGCTGTGGTGGCGGAACCAGTGGCAAGTCATACAGACCTTGCGGCTGCGGCTGGGCAGCAACACGCCCCGATCGAGGTAGGGCCATTCGTCGATGGGTTGCTCCAGCGATCCGGAGGGTTCGCCGGCTGATCGGCGGAGACGGAGGCCCACGACCCTCGGCGCATGCGTACACCTGTACTAGCAGATGTCGCCCGGTCGCGCTGTGCTCCCCGCAGCCGGTGGCCTGTTCCGGTCGCTACCGCCTCAGCGCAGCGGCACGAAGATCCGGTTGCCGTTGGCCGGGTTGGTGAACACGGCGTTGCCCTGGATCAGCACCTCCCGCTCCCAGGTGCCGCCGAGGGAATCCCGCAGCGTCGAGACAGGGAAGCCTTCCTTCACCAGCGTGTAGGTCATCGTCTTGCCGTCCTCCCAGACGATGCGCACCGTGCCGTCGGGCGCGTGGCTGTCGCGGCAGCGGATCGGCTGGTCGTTGAAGGCGCAGGTCTTCCAGGGTTCCGCCAGCGCCGCCGGGGCCATGGGGCCGCTAAGCAGGGCCACGGCCACAGCGGTGCGGGCCAGGTGTCTCGGCATGGGAGGCGGGGCAGAGGTGTTCAGGGAATCGGCAACTCCCCATAGGCGCCAGCCTGGATCACGTCGACGGCGGCCCGGATCTCGCCTGTGACCGCGCGAATCCGGGGCCAGCTGGTGGTGGTCAGCACCAGGATCGCGATGCTTCGGCTCTGCAGGTTCTGCTGGTAGCGGAGGTTGGTGTCGGTGGTGATCAGGAGCTCATAGCCCTCCAGCTCCGCCAGGCGGATCAGGTCCCCGTTGGTGACGGTGGACCAGCCCAGTTCGTAGGCCGTGGCCACGACGTGGTCATTCCGTGCACGGCGCAGGGGAACGGGCGTCCCCTGGTCTAACAGGATCCGCACTCAGGCCACGGCCGAGGCCGTACTGCGGGCGGCATGCTCCAGCACCGCGCGGGCTTGCTCCTGGGTCACGCCAGGGAAGAGCTCCACGAATTCAGCCAGGGAGATGCCGTCTTCCAGGTTTTCGAACAGGGCTGCCACCGGGACCCTGGTGCCGCGGAACACCCAGGCACCACTGAGCCGCTGCGGATCACGCTCCACCGCGGTGCAGCCAGCCCACCCGAGTTCGGTTTGCGTGCTCATGGCCCCTTCGTGGCCGGACCGCTTCACGGTAGGCAGCTCGATGGTTTCAAGCTGCCTGGGCCCCCGTTGTTCATGCTGCGGCTTGGTGCTGCACCAGGAACGCCTCGATCCAGTCGTGGTGACGCCGCTGGGTGATGCGATCGGCGATGGTGGTGGCTTCCGGCGGCACCTGGAAGCGGCGGCGGAAGCCTGTGGTGAATTCCTCCAGCACCGGCCGCGGCAGGCCGTGCAGGGTGGCGAGGATCTGCTCGATGGCGGCCGGGTCGAGGGGGCGCAGGCCTGCGTCGGTGGCTTGGGCCTCCTGCTTGGGCGGTGCCGGCATGGACGCGGTATTGACGGGCTGTGCATCCTCGATCAGGCGCAACCTCTCGGTGTTTCCGGAACGCTCAGCGCGCCGGGGCCGCCATGAGGAATTCGTGCATCAACTGGCGGCGTTGTTGCGCT
>SLIG01000100.1 GCA_007135755.1 Cyanobium sp. | reverse complement strand
CCTGAATCTCTGAACTGATGGGTGATGCCCTCGCTGGTGCGAACCGGCGAGGGCATTGGCCTGTTGCACGGATTGGAAGTGCCGGCGCTTCTGGTGCCGGGAGCGTCCTTTACTGCAGGTACTGCAGGGCTCAGCAAACACTTCTGGATGCAGCACGGCGAGCTTGGCGCCTGGCGCTGCACCGGCATCAGCACCCAAGCCAACCAGCGGCTCGCCGTGGGGCGTCGATGGGTGGAGTCAGCCGTCGCGTCAGCGCGGTCGGCCACTCCATCAGCGCCCTGGGGCGCAGGCGCTCAGAAGGGCACTTCCTCCTCACTGGGCTCGCCACCGAAGCCGCCGCCACCGCCGCCGTAGCTGCCGGCACCGGCCATGGCGGCTTCGCTGTCGCGCTTGGAGCCCAGCAGTTCCAGCCGGTCCACGCGGATCACCGGCTTGGTGCGCTCCTCGCCGCTGGCCCGATCGGTCCAGCGGTCGAGCTTGAAGCTGCCGATGATGCCCAGCAGGGAGCCCTTGCGCACATAATCGGCCGCCACCTGGGCCTGCTTGCCCCAGATCTCGAGGTTGAACCAGTCGGGTTCGTCGTCGCGGCTGCGGCGGTTCACCGCCAGGGTGAGGTTGGCCACCATGCTGCCGGATTCGAAGTAACGCACCTCGGGATCGCGGCCGGCCCGGCCCACCAGGGTGATGGAGTTGACGCCCATGGCGTGTGTCCTCGTTCGTAGGGATCAATGATGCGGCACCCGAGGTCGGAACCCGGTCTCTGGCGCCACTGTTCTGTCAGTGCCACCGATGCGGGGCCGCCGTAACACCCACCTATGATTCGGCCCCTTCCGGCCGGTTGCTGCTACGTGTTTTTCCGTCGCTTTCAGTTCTCCCGCGACATCGGCATCGACCTGGGAACGGCCAACACCCTGATGTACGTGTCCGGCAAGGGCATCGTGCTGCAGGAGCCCTCGGTGGTGGCCCTCGATCTCGAGCGCGGCGTGCCTCTGGCCGTGGGCAATGAGGCCAAGATGATGCTCGGCCGCACCCCTGGCAACATCCGGGCTGTGCGCCCCCTGCGCGATGGCGTGATCGCCGACTTCGACGCCGCCGAACAGATGATCAAGACCTTCATCCAGAAGGGCAACGAGGGCCGCGGCATCGTGGCGCCACGGCTGGTGATCGGCATCCCCAGTGGCGTCACCGGCGTGGAGCGCCGCGCCGTGCGCGAGGCCGGCCTGGCCGGTGCCCGCGAGGTGCACCTGATCGATGAGCCGGTGGCGGCCGCCATCGGCGCCGGCCTGCCGGTGACCGAGCCGGTGGGCACGATGATCGTGGACATCGGCGGCGGCACCACCGAGGTGGCGGTGCTCAGCCTGGGCGGCACCGTGCTCAGTGAATCGGTGCGGGTGGCCGGCGATGAGCTCAGCGACGCCATCGGCGTGTACCTCAAGAAGGTGCACAACCTGGTGGTGGGTGAGCGCACCGCCGAGGACATCAAGATCCGCATCGGCTCCGCCTTTCCCGACGAAACCCACGACGAGACCTCGATGGACGTGCGCGGTCTGCACCTGCTCTCCGGTCTGCCGCGCACCATCAACGTGCGTGCCGGCGACATCCGCGAGGCCATGGCCGAGCCGCTGAACGTGATCGTGGAGGCGGTGAAGCGCACCCTCGAGCGCACCCCGCCCGAGCTGGCCGCCGACATCGTGGACCGCGGCATCATGCTTGCCGGCGGTGGCGCCCAGGTGCGCGGCATCTCCGACCTGATCAGCCACGAAACCGGGATCCTCACCCACGTGGCCGAGGAGCCCCTGCTGTGCGTGGTGCAGGGCTGCGGCATGGTGCTCGAGGACTACAAGCGCCTTGAGCGCGTGCTCGACACCCCTGACTTCGTGCGTCAGATGGCCTGACCTCCATGCAATCGCCGGGCCGCGGGCTGCGCCTCCCGTCGCTGCGCAGGGTCAGAGCGGCCTGGCCCTGGGTGCTGCTGCTGGCTGCCGTGCTGGGGGTGCGCCTCAGCAAGGGGGCCTTCCTCAGTGACGCCTACGCCCTGCTCAGCCGTCCCTTCTGGCCCGGCAGTGCCCAGTCGGAGTGGCTGCGGGCCGCCCAGCAGCTCGATCAGCAGACCCGCCTGGAGCAGCTGGAGGCCGACAACCGCCGTCTGCGGGAGCTGCTGGAGCTCCAGGCCGGTTCCGTTGAGCTGCTCAGCGCCCCGGTGATCTCCCGCCAGGCCCAGGGCTGGTGGCAGCAGCTGGTGATCGGCCGCGGCTCGCTGCAGGGGCTGGCCAGCGGCGATGCGGTCCTGGCCCCGGGGGGGCTGCTGGGCCGGGTGGTGAGCGTCACCCCCTCCACCGCCACCGTCACCCTGCTCACCGACACCTCCAGCCGCGTGGGGGTATGGGTGGGTCGGGTGCGCCACCACGGCATGCTCGTGGGCCAGGGCAGTGACCGCCCTCTGCTGCGCTTCATCCAGCAGGACGTGGGCGTGCGCCCCGGCGATCTGGTCACCACCTCCCCGGCCAGCACGCTGCTGCCGCCGAATCTCACCGTGGGCGTGGTGCAGAGCGTCAACGACAAGGCAGTGCCGGCCCCGGAGGCGGTGGTGCAGCTGAGCGCGCCGGTCGAGGCGATCGACTGGGTGCAGGTGCAGGTGCAGGTGCAGGTGGCGGGTCGATGAGCGGCCTGGCGCGCCAGCGCTGGACCCTGGCCACCGTGCTGCTGGTGCCCCTGCTGGTGCTGGCCGCCCCTGCGCCCCTGCGGCTGGCCGGGGTGCCGCCCAGCTGGGCTGTGCTCTGGCTGCTGCCCTGGGCCCTGGCGGACGGTCCCCTCTCCGGTGCCCTGCTGGGGGCGGTGCTGGGGCTGCTGCTGGACAGCCTCCATCCCGGCCCGCTCACCCAGCTGCCCGTGCTGGTGCTGATGGGCTGGTGGTGGGGTCGCCTGGGGCGCCGGGGGGCGCCGATCGAGCGGAGCTTCAGTCTCGGCCTGCTGGCCCTGCTGGGCACCGCCCTGCTGGGGGCTTCGCTGGCCCTGCAGCAGCTGCTCTGGGGGCTCTCCAGCGCCGCCACCGTGCACACCCTGCTCGCCCAGACCCTGCTCACGGGGCTGCTGGCACCGATGCTGTGCTCACTGCAACTGCTGCTCTGGCGCCAGCTGGCTCCAGGCCTGCGCAGCTGAGGCCCCCCGTTCAGCGGCCGAATTCCCGCCAGCTCACCCTCCGCCAGCCGATGTCCAGCGATCCGATCTCCAGCCCGCTGCTCCCGCGCCGGCGGTTGCTGCGCCTGCTGGCGCTGGCTGGGGGATCGGCCGGCCTGGCGGCCTGCGGCCGGCCCGGGGGGCGAGGCGATGGCCGCCGCGAGCTCAACTTCTGGACCCTGGATCTGGCCCCCCGCTTCAACGACTACCTGGGTGGGGTGATCGCCGGCTGGGAGGGTGCCAACCCCGGTGAGCGTGTGCGCTGGACCGACGTGCCCTGGGGATCGGTGGAGCGCAAGCTGCTGGCCTCGGTGTTCGCCCGCACCGCCCCTGATCTGGTGAACCTCAACCCCCCCTTTGCCGCCAACCTGGCCAGCAAGGGGGGGCTGTTGGATCTGGGGTCTCTGGTGAGCGCCGAGGCCGCCGCCAGCTACCTGCCGGCGATCTGGGAGGCGGGCGGCCAGGACGGCGCCCAGTTCGCCATCCCCTGGTATCTCACCGCCCGCATCGGCATGGCCAACCGCCGGCTGCTGGCGGAGGCCGGTGCCAGCGCCCCGCCCCGGCGCTGGCGGGAGGTGCCGGCCTGGGCCGAGGCGGTGCGGCGGCGCACCGGCCGCTACGCCCTGTTCATGACCGTGGTGCCGGACGACTCCGCCGAGCTGATGGAAACCCTGGTGCAGATGGGCGTGCAGCTGCTCGATGGGCGCCGCCGGGCCGCCTTCAACAGTCCGGCGGGGCGGGAGGCCTTCAGCTTCTGGAGCGAGCTCTACCGCCAGGGGCTGCTGCCCCGCGAAGTGGTGAGCCAGGGCTTCCGCCGGGCCATCGAGCTCTACCAGGCCGGAGATCTGGCCCTGGTGGCCACCGGGCCCGACTTCCTGCGCAACCTGCAGACCAACGCTCCCGGCGTCGCCGCCGAGACGGCCCCCTTCCCGCCGATCACCGGCGAAGACGGTGCCGCCAACGTGGCCGTGATGAACCTGGTGGTGCCGCGCCAGAGCGCCATGGCCGCCGAGGCCGTGAGCTTCGCCCTGTTGCTCACCAACGCCGCCAACCAGCTGGCCTTCGCCGAGGAGGCCCGGGTGCTGCCCTCGTCCCGGCAGGCCCTCAGCCAGCTGGAGGCGTCCCTGGCCCGGCCCGCCGGCGGCGATCCGGCCAGCCAGCTGGTGGAGCAGGCACGGCTGCTCTCGGCCCGCACCCTGCGCGCTGCCCGGGTGCTGGTGCCGGCCATCCCCGGCATCAAGCGCCTGCAGGCGATCGTGTACACCCAGCTGCAGCGGGCGATGCTCGGCCAGGTGGACAGCGACCAGGCCCTGACGGAAGCGGAGCGGGAGTGGAACCGCTACGCCGAAGCGCGCTGGCCCTGACCGGCCGGGGCCCGCTGGCCTTGAAAAACCCTTAAGCCTGGCCGGATACCACCCTGAGGTGTCGGCGCGAACGGGCAGTCGAGTTCCACAGAAAGGTAGGGTTGCGAAACTTCATACCGTTGGTGCCTTGCCCATGCCCTCGGCGGACAGGCCCACCCCATCGGGTGACCCCAAGGCCACCGTGCTCGTGGTGGACGATGAAGCAGCCGTGCGGCGGGTGCTGCTGATGCGTCTGCAGCTGGCGGGCTACCGGGTGGTGTGCGCCGAGGACGGCGAGGAAGCCATCAGCCTGTTTCACCAGGAGCAGCCCGATGTGGTGGTGCTCGACGTGATGATGCCCAAGCTCGACGGCTTCGCCGTGTGCCGCCGCCTGCGGGCCGAATCCTGCGTGCCGATCATCTTCCTTTCGGCCCTCGACACCATCGCCGAGCGTGTGTCGGGCCTTGATCTGGGCGCCGACGACTACCTGCCCAAGCCCTTCAGTCCGAAGGAACTGGAGGCCCGCATCGCCACCATCCTGCGCCGGGTGGGCCGGGGCTCGGCATCCAGTGAGCCGCGGGAGGTGCCCAGCGGCAAAGGCGTGCTGCGGGTGGGCGATCTGGTGGTGGACACCAACCGCCGCCAGGTGACCCGCAACGGCGATCGCATCGCCCTCACCTACACCGAGTTCAGCCTGCTGGAGCTGCTGTTCCGCGATCCCGGCCGGGTGGTGCCCCGGGCCGAGATCCTCGAGCAGCTCTGGGGCTATCCGCCCCGCCGCGCCGCCGACCTGCGCGTGGTGGATGTCTACGTGGCCCGGCTGCGGGGCAAGCTCGAGCCCGATCCCCGCAACCCCGAGCTGATCCTCACCGTGCGCGGCACCGGCTACGCCTCCCAGCGCTTCGGCGACAGCGCCTTGGTGGCCGCCGGCTGAAGCCCTCCCCGCACTCCCGTCCTGCAGGATGGCTGCCTGCTGAACTGTCCCCTCCCCCGTGTCGGAGCTGCGCGAAACCCGTCTGCAGAAGGCCGCGGCCCTGGCGGAGCTGGGCCAGGGCCCCTACGGCCTGCGCTTCGAGCCCAGCCACCGCACCGCCGAGCTGCAGGCCGCCCACGCCGACCTGGCCAACGGCCAGGAGCGCGACGTGGCCGTGGCGGTGGCCGGCCGGGTGATGACCCGGCGGGTGATGGGCAAGCTGGCCTTCTTCACCCTGGTGGATGAGAGCGGGCCGATCCAGCTGTTCCTGGAGAAGGCCACCCTCGAGGCCGCCAACCCGGACGCGCCGGCGCCCGGCGCCTTCGGCCAGATCACCAGCCTGGTGGATGCCGGCGATCTGATCGGTGTGCGCGGCAGCCTGCGGCGCACCGATCGCGGCGAGCTGTCGGTGAAGGTGACCGGCTGGCAGATGCTCACCAAGGCCCTCCAGCCCCTGCCCGACAAGTGGCACGGCCTGGCCGATGTGGAGAAGCGCTACCGCCAGCGCTACCTGGATCTGATCGTTTCGCCCCACACCCGCGAGACCTTCCGTCGTCGCGCCCTGCTGGTGAGCGCCATGCGCCGCTGGCTCGATGAGCGCGGCTTCCTGGAGATCGAGACGCCGGTGCTGCAGACGGTGAGCGGCGGTGCCGATGCCCGTCCCTTCGAAACCCACCACAACACCCTCGACCTGCCCCTC
Organism: Cyanobium sp.; assembly: GCA_007135755.1. Classification (GTDB taxonomy): domain Bacteria; phylum Cyanobacteriota; class Cyanobacteriia; order PCC-6307; family Cyanobiaceae; genus NIES-981. The sequence continues at coordinate 8,214 of SLIG01000100.1, read as the reverse complement.
ACCCTGCGCATCGCCACCGAGCTGCACCTCAAGCGGCTGGTGGTGGGCGGCTTCGAGCGCGTGTACGAGCTGGGGCGGATCTTCCGCAACGAGGGGGTGAGCACCCGCCACAACCCCGAGTTCACCTCGGTGGAGGTCTACCAGGCCTATGCGGACTACACCGACATGATGGTGCTCACCGAGGGGCTGATCGCCGCGGTGTGCGAGCAGGTGTGCGGCGGCACCCGGATCAGCTACCAGGGCGCCGAGATCGATCTCACCCCACCCTGGCGCCGGGCCACCATGCACGAGCTGGTGGAGCAGGCCACCGGCCTGGATTTCACCGCCTTCGCCAGCCGCGAGGACGCCGCGGCGGCCATGGCGGCCCAGGGGCTGGAGGTGCCGACCCTGGCCGATTCCGTGGGCCGGCTGCTGGTGGAGGCCTTCGAGCAGCGGGTGGAGGACACCCTGGTGCAGCCCACCTTCGTGCTCGATTACCCGGTGGAGAACTCGCCCCTGGCCCGCGCCCACCGCAGCAAGCCGGGCCTGGTGGAGCGCTTCGAGCTGTTCATCGTGGGCCGCGAAACCGCCAATGCCTTCAGCGAGTTGATCGATCCGGTGGATCAGCGCCAGCGCCTCGAGGCCCAGCAGCAGCGCCGGGCCGCCGGCGACCTGGAGGCCCAGGGGGTGGATGAGGACTTCCTGCACGCCCTGGAGGTGGGCATGCCGCCCACCGGCGGCCTCGGTATCGGCATCGACCGGCTGGCGATGCTGCTCACCGACAGCGCCTCGATCCGCGATGTGATCGCCTTCCCGCTGCTGCGGCCAGAGCCCTCACCGGGAAGCCAGCAGGAGGCCTGACGGGGTCCCGAGGGGGCGCAATGGGATAATGGCTCCGGTAGCCAATCTCCCCCGAGGGGCAACGATTCGATGAGTGGCGAGCGCGTTGGTTTTCGCTTCCAACATGCGGATGCGGTCGTGAAGCGCAACCCCCAGGGCCGCTCACGCCGTGGCTGGGTGATGGAGCCCGTGGAGCAGACCACGAGCCGGGGCACGAAGATGCCCGCCTACCGCATCCGCTGGCGGGACAGTGAACGTCCGGAGATCGTGCTGCAGCACATGCTGATCGCCGATCCCGATCCCACCCCGCCGCCGGAGGGGGTCAGCCTGGTGCCTCCGGCTCCGAAGTCCTGAGCGCCGGCGTGGGCTCCCTCAGCCGGTAGCCGAGGCTGCCACCAAGCCGGTAGGCGAGGCGACCCATGTGCTCCTTCAGTGCCACGGTGCTGAGCTCCAGGGCATCGGCACTGGGCAGCAGGTCCATCGCCAGGCTGGCCACGGTGGGGGCGCCGAACTGGTCCCGCGCCGGCAGCTGAAAGTCGCAGACCACCGGAATCACCTCCAGGCCGCTGCCGCGCTCGAAGCTCTCCAGTGAGCGGGGCAGGTGGTAGGCGCTGGTCACCAGCAGGATGCGCCGCCAGCCCAGCCGCCGGCCCAGGGCCCCGATGTCCCGAGCTTCCTCGGCGGTGGTGCGCGAGCCGGGGTTGAGCACGATGCGCTCGCGCGGCACCCCCAGCTCCTCGGCCAGATCCCGGGCCCAGATGGCCTCCGGCTGGGCCGGATCGCCGCTGGTGAAGCTCACCCTGCTGCCGCTGGTCACCAGCAGCGGCGCCAGCTCCTGGCGCAGCAGCCGCACCCCGGTGAGCAGCCGGTCGCCGCCCTCGGCCACCTCCACGCCGGCCCGCGGCGGCAGGGGCGGCCGCAGACCGCCGCCCAGCACCACCACCGCGTCGGCCTGGGGGAGCGGCTCCGGCACCAGGGTCACGGCCCGCTCCTCCAGGCCCCAGATCAGCTGCCGGCTGGTGAGCGGCATGGCGAACAGCCAGATCAACCCCAGCCCGCCGGCCCCCAGCCAGGGCCCCCAGCGCCGGCGGCGGCCCAGCCATCCCACCACCCCCAGGCTCAGCCCAAGCCCCAGGGGGTAGAGCAGCAGTGGCAGCAGCTTGGAGAGCAGGAAACCCATGGCAGGGCGTGGGCCTCAGCCCTGGTTGCGGCGCAGCCGCTCCAGCTCCTGTTGGGTTTCAAAGTTCGCCCAGGCCTGATCCAGGTTCACCTTCGCCCGGGCCTCGCCCGCCCGGGCCTCGTCCGCCGCGCTGGTCTCGTGCTCGGTCGGAGCCCCGAGTTCGGCCTCCAGCTTGCGGAAGGCCACCCCCAGTTCCCCCAGGGCCTGCCAGCGGTCGCGGCCCCGGGCCCGCAGTTCGGCCACGTGCAGCTCGGCCCGCGCCGCCAGATCGCCGGCGCCGGCGGCGCGGGCCCGCTCCACCCGCCGCTCCCACTCGCCGATCTCGCCGGCCAGGTGCAGCAGTTCGGCGCGCGTCTGCTCGGCGCTCGTCTGCAGGTCGACGCGGCGCCTGCGCAGGCGCTGCTGGCGCTCCAGGCGCTCCTGCTGCCGCAGCAGCCGTTCCTGGTCCGGGTTGGCGCTCAGAAACGACTCCAGCTGCTCTTCGAGCTGCGCCTCCAGGCGGCTGAACCAGTCGCTGGCGCTCATGGCTGGGCGGGGGGTTCGGCGGTTGGGCTGGGGGCCTGGCCGGGGGCACGGGTGATCAGGGGCGCCTCGATCTCCTCCTGCAGGGGGGTGATCGCCGCCTCGCGGGAGCGCAGCAGCAGCTGGGTGAGGCGGGCGACGCCGCCCTCGCCCAGGTTCTGGCTGGCGAGCGTTTCGAAGCTGGCGGCGTAGAGCTGCTCGAGCTGGGCGATCAGGCCCTCGCGCAGCTGGCGCACGGCCTGGCGCTGGTCTTCCCTCGACATGATGGCTGGGGGCGGGGCTCAGGTTGAGTCTGCCTGGGCGGCACCGGTCTGGCCCAGCAGATGCAGGGACAGATCCCCGGCCGCGTCGCTCCAGCGGCCCAGTGGCCGCCAGCGGGCCTCGGCGGCCAGCTTCAGGAAGGCCTCCGGGCTGTACTTGACGCTGTATTCGCTGATCAGCTCCTCGCCGGCGGCGAAGCTCCAGCGGCCACCGGCGAGCCGCACGGTCTGCTGCCGCTGGCTCACCAGCGCCATGGCGATGCGGCTGTGCTCGGGCTGCCAGCGGGCCCGGTAGCGGAAGTCGTGGGGATCGAAGTCGCCGGCCAGATCCCGGTTCAGACGGGCCAGCAGGTTGAGTGCGAAGGCCGCCGAGGCGCCGGCGGCATCGTTGTAGGCGGCCTCCAGCCGCTGCACCGCCTTGGGCTGGTCGATGCCGATCAGCAGCAGCCCGCCGGGCCCGAGTAGGCGCCGGACCTGGCTCAGCAGAGCGCGGGCCTCGGCGGGATCGAAGTTGCCGATCGAGCTGCCGGGATAGAAGCCCAGCCGGCGCCGGCCGGCCAGCTCCGGCAGGGCCGGCAGCTCCGGCAGGGCGTTGTAGTCGCAGCACACCCCCAGCACGCGGGTGGCGGGGTGGGCGGCCTGGATGGAGGCGCAGGTGGTCTCCAGGGCGCTGCGGCTGATGTCCAGGGCCAGGTAGGCCGGCGGCTGCAGGGCTTCCAGCAGCGGGCCGGCCTTGCGGTCGTTGCCGGCGCCGAATTCGAGCACCACGGGCGCCGGTGGCCCGAGGGCCGCGGCGATCGCCGCCGCCGAGGTCTCCAGCAGCGCCACCTCGGTGCGGGTGAGGCTGTATTCGGGCTGCTCGCAGATCGCCTCGAACAGCCGCGAGCCCTCAGCGTCGTAGAGCAGCCACGCGGGCAGCTGCCGCGGCCGGCGCTCCATGCCCGCCCGCACCAGGGCGCTGATGTCGGCCGGGGCCGGATGCAGGTCGATCAGCCGCGGGCGTTGGCTGGTGAGGTTCATGGCGCCGAATCGGGGTCGCTGAAGGGGGGCTGACCGTCACGGGCCAGGCGCAGGCCGGCCGCCATCCAGCGGCAGGCGGGGGGAAAGAAGTTGCGGTAGGTGGCGCGCTCGTGGCTCGCGGGAGTGAGGAAGCCGCTGCCGCGCAGCACAAACTGGGAGGTCATGAACTTGCCGTTGTATTCACCCACGGCGCCGGCGGCCGGGGCGAAGCCGGGGTAGGGGCGGTAGGGGCTGGCGGTCCACTGCCAGAGCAGCCCGTAGGCCTGGGGCAGGCCCCCCGCCGGCGCCTGGGCGGCGGCCGCCAGCTCCCACTCGGCCTCGCTGGGCAGCCGGGCGCCGGCCCAGCGGGCGTAGGCGTCGGCCTCGAACCAGCTCAGGTGGCGCACCGGCACGTCGGCCCGCCGGGGCTTCAGCCCGGCCAGGGTGAATTCGGCCTCCCCGCGCCAGTAGCGCGGCGCCCGCCAGCCCCGCTGCTGGCACACCGCCCAGCCCTCGCTCATCCACAGCTCAGGCCGCCGGTAGCCGCCGTCGGCGATGAAGGCGGCGAACTCGGCGTTGGTCACCAGGGCCGGCGCCAGGCAGAAGGGCTCCAGCCACACCCGGTGGCGGGGCGCCTCGTTGTCGAAGTGGAAACCGCCCCCGTCGGCAGCGCCGCCCCCGCCATGGCCGATCTCCACCAGTCCGCCGGGCCAGCTCGGCCAGCTGTGGCCCGCTCGGGCGCCGGCCCCATCGGCTGTGGCCGCCAGGCGACGCTCCCACAGCGCTTCGGGGCCATCGGGGCCGCTGTCGTAGGCGGGGGCCAGGGGGTTGCGGCTGAAGCCGTCCAGCAGGTCCATCAGCAGCAGCTCCTGGTGCTGTTGCTCGTGCTGCCGTCCCAGCTCCAGCATCCCCCACACGGCTGCGGCTCGGCTGGGCTCGAGCCGCTCCAGCAGGGCCGGCAGTTGCTCCAGGGCGGCATCCAGCCGCTCCCGCCAGGCCAGCACGGCGGCGATCGGCGGGCGGCTGAGCAGGCCGCGCTGGGGCCGCGGATGGCGCTCGCCCACGGCGTCGTAGTAGCTGTTGAACAGGAACCCCCAGGCTTTGGGGGCGCCCTCGTAGGCCAGGGGCAGGCCCTCCCGCTGCAGCGGCCTGAGCACGAACTGCTCGAAGAACCAGGTGGTGTGTCCCAGGTGCCACTTCGGCGGGCTGGCGTCGGCCATCCCCTGCAGGCAGAGGTCCTCCGGTTCCAGGGGCGCGATCAGCTCCAGGCTGCGGGCGCGTACGGCCTGCAGGTCGGCGAGCAGGGTGCTGGCCAGATCGGTCCCCTGCAGCAGGCCGCTGGTCATCGCTTCGCCGGGCTCAGGTCCGACCATAGGGAGCTTGCCTACGATCCGCCCATGTGGCGAAGGCTTGATGGGTGGGATCAGTGAGGGGTTTGTCGCCGCGGTGGGCCAAACGCCGTTGATCCGCCTGCGCCTGCTCAGTGAGCTCACTGGCTGCACGATCCTCGGCAAGGCCGAGTTCATGAATCCCGGTGGCTCGGTGAAGGACCGGGCGGCCCTGGGGATCCTGCTGGAGGCTGAGAACGAGGGGTTGCTCGCCCCCGGCGGCACGGTGGTGGAGGGCACCGCCGGCAACACCGGCATCGGCCTCACCCACATCTGCAATGCCCGCGGCTACAAGGCCCTGATCGTGATCCCCGACACCCAGTCGGCCGAGAAGATCAACCTGCTGCGCAGCCTCGGTGCCGAGGTGCGCACCGTGCCGGCCGTGCCCTACCGCGACCCCAACAACTACGTGAAGCTCTCGGGCCGCATCGCCGCCGCGACCCCCGGCGCCGTGTGGGCCAACCAGTTCGACAACCTCGCCAACCGCCGCGCCCACTACGCCACCACCGGCCCGGAGATCTGGGAGCAGACCGGCGGCAGGGTGGACGCCTGGGTGGCGGCCACCGGCACCGGCGGCACCTATGCCGGCGTGGCCCTGTTCCTCAAGGAACGCAACCCGGCGATCCGCTGTGTGCTCGCCGACCCCCACGGCAGCGCCCTCTACGCCTGGGCGAAGACCGGTGAACTGGCCAGCGAGGGCAACTCGATCACCGAGGGCATCGGCAACAGCCGCATCACCGCCAACCTCGAGGGGGCGCCTTTGGACGATGCCGTGCGCATTGCCGACCAGGCGGCCCTGGACACGATCTACGAGCTCCTCTGGCGCGAGGGGCTGTTCATGGGCGGCTCGGTGGGCATCAACGTGGCCGCGGCGGTGGAAACGGCGCGGCGGCTGGGGCCGGGCCACACGATCGTCACCGTGCTCTGCGACAGCGGTGACCGCTACCGGTCCCGGCTCTACGACCGGGACTGGCTGGCCAGCCGTGGCCTGAGGCAACCTGAGCGCACAGCGGTCGCCGCCGGCTGATGGCCTCCCCTTCCGAACCGGCTTCCGAGCAGGCCAGCGACAGCAACGCCGGCGCGCTGATCGGCGATCGCTACCGGCTGGAGCAACAGCTGGGGGATGGGCCCCAGGGCTCGGTTTGGCGCGGCCGCGACCAGCTGGCCGCCGATGCCCCGGTGGTGCTGCGCCGTCTCGGGCCGGAACACGACCAGCAGCGGGCACGGGAGCTCTGGAGCCGCCTGCAGGGGGTGCTCCACACCCAGGTGCCGCGCCTGGGTGCGGCCATCGACCACGGCGGCAGTCTCTGGCTGGTGCGCGAGTGGCTGGCCGGTCCCACCTTCGCCGATCTGCTGGCCGCCCGGGGCCAGCGCCAGATGGTGTTCGGCGCCGGCGAGGTGCTGCTGCTGCTGCGCCAGATCCTGCCGGTGCTGGCGGTGTTGCACGGCCAGCAGCTGGTCCATGGCGACCTCTGCCCCGCCAACCTGCTGCGGCGCGACAGCGACGGCCTGCCGGTGCTGCTCGACTACGGCCTGGTGGCCGGCACGGCGGCGGTGACCCCCGGCTACGCCCCACCGGAGCTGGCCGCCGGGCAGCGCCCGGAAGCCTGGATGGACCTCCATGCCCTGGGGGTCACGGCCCTGGTTCTGCTCAGCGGTGATCCCCCCGAGCGCCTGCTCGAGCCCGGCACCATGGCCTGGCGCTGGCCGGCGTCCCTGGCCGACGAGCCCGGGCTGAAGGCCGCCCTGGAGCGCCTGCTGGCCAGCGATCCGGGCCAGCGCCACGGCTCGGCGGCCGAGTCCCTGGCGGCCCTGCAGGCCCTGCCCATGCCCGAGAGCACCGGACCGGTGCCCCGCTCCGACCGCACCCTGGCCCTGGTGCCACCGGCCGCGCCACCACCGCCTGCCCCCGCGGCTCCTACCGCCTCGCCCCTGCCGCCGGCCCTGGGGATCCCAGCCACTGCCCCCAGCGCCGCAGCAGCAGCAACAGCAGCGGGGTCAAGGCCGGCGGTGCAGCTGCCGTTTGAACCAGCGCCGGCCGCCGACCCGGCCGAGCTGCCCCCTGTGCACACCCTGGGGGGGCGCCGGGCGCCGGGTGGCCGGCGGCTGCGCGGCGAGGAGCGCGAGCTGCAGGCCGAGGGCAGCGTGTGGCCGGTGGTGATGGCCCTGGTGCTCTCGGCGGTGGTGGGCACGGCCCTCGGTTGGTGGTGGCTGAGCCGCGGCACCAGCCCGGAGCCCAGCACCCCCGATGTGGCCCTGCAGCTGCCCAGCAGCCTTCCCCAGGAGGAGGTGAACCAGCGCCAGCAGCTGCTCAACCGCCTGCGCGCCCTGCAGGTGGACCGGGCCTGGTTCCTCAAGCTTGTGGACGCCAGCCTGCTGGCCCGGTTCCCGGAGCGGGGCGGGCGCCTGCCCAGCGATGCCGCTGAGGACGCCTCCCTGCGCCAGGCCTGGAACGACCTGGCCGAGGAGTTGCTGGCCCGGGTGGAGCAGCTGCCCCTCACCTTGCGCCAGCGGCTGGGCCGCTACAGCAGCGGCGACTGGGAGCGGCGCGAGAACCAGCTGGAGGCCCAGGGGCTCAGTGGTCCGGTGCTGCGCCAGCTGGTGTCGGCCAATGCCCAGGCCCTGCTGCCCGGGCGCTCCGGCACCGCCATCCCCCCTGAGCCGTTCCGCCAGCTCTGGTTTGCCGCCGCTGAGCAGAGCCTCTCCAACCTGCAGATCGAGACGATCCAGGCCCGGCCCCTGCAGACCGACGTGCGCAACACCTCGGTGGCCGCCGGCGGGGCGCGCCTGTTCCCGGTGCGGGCCCCGGAGGGTCACGCGGTGGTGCTGGGGGTGAATGGCTCGCCGCTGATGCAGATGGCCGTGTTCGCCGCCGACGGCACCCTGCTGGAGTCGCGGGGCCCGCTGCGGGTGGTGAGTCTGGATGGCCAGAGCCGCCAGCCGCTTCAGCTGCTGGTGAGCAACGACGGCGTGGCGGCGAGTGTGATCACGCTCTCGGTGCGGGCCGAGCCCCCCGCGCCCGAGCCGCCCCCGCCGGTGCCGGAGG
>SLIG01000053.1 GCA_007135755.1 Cyanobium sp. | reverse complement strand
CGTGCAGGGTGAGCAGCTGGGCGCCGGCGCTCTCCAGCTGGCGGCACCAGTGCACCGCCACGGCCGCCGTGCTCTCTTCGGGGTTGCCCCCGCCCGGAGCGCCGCTGCCGGCACCGCACCAGGCCAGCCGGGTCTTCACCGTCACCGGGATGGACACCGCGGCGGCCACCGTCTCGACGATCCGGGCTGCCAGCTCGGGGTCGCGGATCAGGCCGCTGCCGCCGCCCTTGCGGGCGATCTTCTTCACCGGGCAGCCCATGTTGATGTCGACCAGAAAGGCGCCGGCCGCCTCGGCGCGGCGGGCCGCGTCGGCCATGGCCGATGGCCGGTGGTCGAACAGCTGCACGCCGATCGGCCCCTGCTCCAGCTGCAGTTCCTCCACCTTCTGGCGGCCGTGGCCCAGCTCCAGGCTGGTGGCGTTGACCATCTCCGTGAACAGCAGGGCGTCGGCGCTCCAGCGCCGCACCAGGCCGCGGAAGATGGCATCACTCACCCCCGCCAGAGGGGACTGCAGCACGCGGCTGTGCAGGCTGCGCGCACAGCCCCGGCCCGGCAGGCTGAGCGGCCCGGCCAGCGCGGCCAGACGCGTGGCCGGGGCGGCGGCGGGCCGAGCGGATGCGGGCCAGGCCGTTGCGGGCCGTGATGGGGTGGCCAGGGACGGCGCGCCGGTGATGGTCATGGTGATGCCATCATCCCCGCTCCCGTTCAAGCCCCCCTCTCCCGTCGCTCCTTGGCCCAGGTCCAGCCCCCGCCCTTTCCCCTCAGCCGCGCCCTGCTGGAGGCGGTGCTGGCCGACCGCACCAGCGACCGCTTCGTGTGTGAGCTGATCTGGCCACGCCTGGGGTATGAGCCGGATGCTGCCGGCCGCTGGAGCGCCGGTCCGGCCACCGCTGCCGGCTGGCGGGAGGCGTTTCCGCTGGAGCCCCAGTTCATCGCCGAGCGTCCCCCCAGCGTGGCGCTCACCCGTGCCATCCCACGGGAGCACAAGCAGTTGCTCAAGGAGCAGCTCGACTTCGGCGGTTACCGCATCGGCGAGCTCTATCCCCGCCGCACCCGCCGCGCCACGGCGGTGAACTGGCTGCTGGCCCACCTGGCCGGCCGCCCTGAACCGCTGCCCGCCAACGGCCCCCTGCCGGAGCTGCTGGCCGAGCCGGCCGATCCGGTGCGTGGCCATCCCGGCGACCTGCCGATCACCTGAGGCCAGGCCGGTGAGGCCAGGCCGGTGAGGCCAGGCCGGGGCCTGCTCTGTAGGGTCAAGACAAGACAGATGTAGAGATATTGCCGTGGCCCTGCCGGTCGTCGCCATCATCGGCCGCCCCAACGTGGGCAAATCCACCCTGGTCAACCGCCTCTGCCGCAGCCGCGAGGCGATCGTGCACGACCAGCCGGGCGTGACTCGCGACCGCACCTACCAGGAGGGCTTCTGGGGCGATCGCACGTTCAAGGTGGTGGACACCGGCGGGCTGGTGTTCGACGACGACAGCGAATTTCTGCCGGAGATTCGCGAGCAGGCCGATCTGGCCCTCGCTGAGGCGGCGGTGGCCCTGGTGATCGTGGATGGTCAGCAGGGCTGCACCGCCGCCGACGAGGCGATCGCCACCTGGCTGCGCGGCCACAACGTGCCGGTGCTGCTGGCGGTGAACAAGTGCGAGTCGCCGGAGAAGGGCCTGGCCCTGGCGGCCGAGTTCTGGGGGCTGGGGCTGGGCGAACCCCATCCGGTGTCGGCGATCCATGGGGCCGGCACCGGCGACCTGCTCGACAAGGTGGTGGCCTTTCTGCCCCCCGGTGATGGCGAGGAGGGCGAGGAGCCCATCCAGATGGCGATCGTGGGCCGGCCGAATGTGGGCAAATCCAGCCTGCTCAACGCCATCTGCGGTGAGAAACGGGCGATCGTGAGCCCGATCCGCGGCACCACGCGCGACACCATCGATACCACCATCGAGCGCGAGGGCCAGACCTGGAAGATCCTCGACACCGCCGGCATCCGTCGTAAGCGCTCGGTGAACTACGGCCCGGAGTTCTTCGGCATCAACCGCAGCTTCAAGGCGATCGAGCGCAGTGATGTGTGCGTGCTGGTGATCGATGCCCTCGATGGCGTGACGGAACAGGATCAGCGCCTCGCCGGCCGCATTGAGGAGGAGGGCCGCGCCTGCGTGGTGGTGGTGAACAAGTGGGACGCCATCGAGAAGGACAGCCACACCATGGCGGCGATGGAGAAGGAGCTCCGCGCCAAGCTCTACTTCCTCGACTGGGCCGGCATGCTGTTCACCTCGGCCCTCACCGGCCAGCGGGTGCAGAGCGTGTTCGCCATGGCCCTGCTGGCGGTGGAGCAGCACCGCCGCCGGGTGACCACCTCGGTGGTGAATGAGGTGCTCACCGAGGCGCTCAGCTGGCGTACGCCCCCCACCAGCCGTGGTGGCCGTGCCGGCCGCCTCTACTACGGCACCCAGGTGGCCACCCGCCCACCCAGCTTCACCCTGTTCGTGAACGACCCCAAGCTGTTCGGCGACACCTACCGCCGCTACATCGAGCGCCAGATCCGCGAGGGTCTGGGCTTCGAGGGCACGCCGATCCGCCTGTTCTGGCGCGGCAAGCAGCAGCGCGACGCCGAGCGGGATCTGGCTCGGGTGAAGCGCTGAGGAGCCTGAACCGCCGTGGATTTTCTGCGTCAGCTGCCGATCGGCCAGTACGTGGCCGAGGACCCCGCTCTGTCCGGCGCCCGGCGTGATGGCAGCTGGCTGCGGCGGCTGGATGCGCGCCTCAAGCTGGCCTGGACCGTGGCCTTTCTGGTCACCCCGATCCTGGCCGGGCCGCTCTGGCGTCTGGCCCTGGTGGGCCTGCTGCTGCTGATCACCGCCTTCAGTGGCCTCAGCTGGCGGCTGTGGCGGCGCAGCCTTCCCCTGCTGCTGGCCCTGTCGCTGCTGGTGGGGGGGCTGTCCCTGTTCCTGCCGGCAGGCGGAGTGGCTCCGGCAGCGCTGCAGCGGCCGCCGGCGGAGGTGCGGCTGCAGCCTGGCTCGCCGCTGGAGCCGCCGGCGGAGCGCAGTGGCCGGGCCTGGGAAGTGCTGCGCTGGGGGCCCCTGCAGCTGGGACCGCTTGACCTCGGCCCCCTGGTGGTGACCCGCCGTTCGGCGCGGTTGGCCCTCAATGGCTCCACCCTGCTGTTCACCCTGGTGCACAGCGCCAACCTGATGCTGCTCACCACCCGTCCGGAGGAGCTGGTGTGGGCCCTCAGCTGGCTGTTGGCACCCCTGGCCCGCCTGGGCTGGCCGGTGCAGCGACTTGGCTTCACACTGCTGCTCTCCCTGCGCTTTCTGCCCCTGGTGCAGGAGGAGCTGCAGAACCTGCTGCGCTCGCTGGCCACCCGGGCGGTGAACCTGCGACAGCTGGGCTGGCGGCCGTCGCTGGCTCTGGTGCTGGCGGTGGGAGAACGGCTGCTCGCCAACCTGCTGCTGCGCTCGGAGCAGGGGGCCGAGGCCCTGATGGCCGGCGGTGGCCGCTGGCTGCCGCCCGACCAGCTGCACCGGCCGTCACCACCACGGCCGTGGCTGAATCTGGTGGCCCTGCTGGGCCTGATCAGCCTGCTGGGGCTGCGCTGGAGCGTGGGAGGTCCGCGGTGAACTTAAATACACCGCAGTGCTGATGGCTGAGTGACCTCCGAGCGCTACCTCAACCACCCCACCTTCGGGATGCTGTACCGCGTGGCACCGGTGGCCGACGGGCGCGATCTGTACGCCACCCTGTACGCCCAGCGCATCTTCTTTCTGGTGACCCTCCAGCCCCGGGGTGCCACGTTCGAGGTGGTGCCGCTGATGGATGCGCGCCACTTCGCCGAGCAGAACCTGGCCCGTTCCCGCCGCGAGGGCCCTGCTGTCCACTCCCAATGGCGCCAGCTGTTTGACCAGACCTTCATCTGAGCTG
>SLIG01000031.1 GCA_007135755.1 Cyanobium sp. | reverse complement strand
CGGCCCTCCGTGGGCTCGTAGAGCCCCGCCAGCAGATCGGCGATCGAGCTCTTCCCCGCCCCGCTGGCCCCCACCAGCGCCACGGTGCGCCCCCGGGGGATCTCCAGATCGATGCCGCGCAGCACCCAGGGGCGATCGGCGCCGTAGCGCAGCCCCACCCCCTCCAGGCGAATGCCCCGCCGCAACCCCGCGAACGGCACACCCCCCAGCCGGCGGAACGCCTTGTCCTCGGGCCGCAGGAAGCCGTTCAGCCGCTCCAGGTTCGCCGCGTTGGCGCTGAGGCTGGTGTAAGACCCGGCAATCCCGCTCAGGGCCATGTTCAGCCGCTGCAGAGCCAGCACGAACACCACCAGGCTGGGCAGCACCCCCGAAGCGCGGGTGCCGAAGGCCACCACGCTCACGATGGCGATCACGGCGATGGCGAGCAGCGGCAGCAGCTCGTTGATCGGCCCGAGCACTGCCAGGAGCAGCGCCTGGCGTCGCTGCGCCGCCTCCTGCTCCCCCAGCTCAGATTGGAAAGTGGCATCGGCCGCCTCCAGCCAGCCCAGGCTGTGCAGCAGCCGCAGGCCCTGGATGGTTTCGGTGAGCCGGCTGCTGAGCGCCACGCTCGCCGCAGTGAGCCGCGCCGCGGCACGGCGGATGCGCGGCAACAGCTGCTTCTGCAGCAGAAGCACCACCAGAGCGATGGCGGCGGCCGCCAGCAGCAGCCAGGGCGAGAGGGTGATCAGCACCGCCAGATAGGTGAGGCCCATCAGCACCTGCACCACCAGGGCGTTGCTGGCCTCGATCTCACGCCGCACCGTCTCGGGGGCTGTAGCCGCCAACTCAGTGAGGTCGCCCACGCGGTAGCCGCTGGCGCAGTCGAAGCTCAGGCCCGTGATGCGGCGGTGGATCAGGGCGCGGATGCGCCGGTTGCAGCGGGCCGTGAACCAGCCCACGCTCACGCTGTTGAGAAACTGCAGCAGCGCCTGGGCCAGCTTCAGGGCCACCGCCAGCAGGATCAGGCCCACGAACAGCCGCGTGGGCTCCACCCCCTCCAGCCAGCTCACCAGTGCCGGCAGCCGTGAGATCAGCGGCTTGGTCTCCCAGCTGATCCCTCCGGGGCTGTCGTGACTGAGCAGATCCACCGCCAGAAACACCGTGCCCAGGCTGGCCCCCTCCAGCAGCGCCCGGCCCAGGGTGCTGGCCGTGGCCAGCAGCAGCAGCTTCCACTGCTCCAGCGCCGTGCGCCGGATCAGCCGCGAGGCCGGCTCCTGGCTCAGCTGCACCCCTAGGGTGCGGGCCAGGCTGCGGGCGAGCTGGGGGAGGGAGACGGGTTGGTGCATGGGCTGAGGAGCTGGCCGGTGCCGGAGGTTGCGCTGCATCAGCGGATCAGCTGAAGCCTGAGGCCGCTCAAACCGCTGAAACCGGCTGGCTCAGCAACCACTCCAGAGCACTCTGTCGCGGCTCGGGCGCGTTCCGATCGGGGTTCGCATTTCGCTCAACAACCCCCATCACACCCCGAGAAGCAGCAACCAGGAGATTTCAGTAGTGGAACTCGTCCTGAGGGAATGGTTCCTGGAACGTAGGCGGGTGGTCTGGGGATGCCGTCATCCGTCAAAAGCCCGATCGATGGAGCCGCCCTTGAAGGTCGTGAACACCTTGGGGGCTGGTGCCAAGCCAGTTCTGGAAGTCGACGGGATTCACGATCTGCAGGGGAACGACCTCCTCGTTCAGGGCGAGGAGGTCGGCATCGCCACTCACCAGTACAGGGGTGGCCGCACCCCAGCTCTCACACCAGCGCAGCAGATCCTCCAGCAAACGATCGCGGTCGATCGGCTCCAGCCGGAACGACGGCGTCGGTCACCTCGGCCTCGCTGATGCCCAGCTCCGCCAGCCGCATGCGCACCGCAGCCGCCCCGGCCTGCTCCGGCAGCACCAGAAGCACCCGCAGGGAACGGTCGTCCAGCCCGCTCGGCACCGCCCACTCCCTGTCCTCGCAGGGTGGGACATGGCTGAAGACCGTGAAGGGCCTGGTGCGGTTGGAGACCTGCTGGAAGCAGGCGGCCTCGCGGCTCGTTCGGGCTGGGGTCGCGGCCACGGATTCAGGGCAACACCCGCGCAGCCAGTTGCTGGAGGCGCTGATCGGCGCTGAGCAACACGGCCGCTTCGCGGCGGGCCAGGGCCAGGGCCTGCGCCTCCGGTGGCCATCTCAGCGGGAACGGTTCAGGCGGATCAACTCCCCCGGCGCAGGGGCAAAGCGATGTCTCCTTCACAGGCCTGCTGCATGCATTCCGCAGGTGGTGGCCGTTCGCTCCCGTCGGCGATCAGAGGGACCCAGCGCGCCGCCCGGCCACGACCTTCCAGTTGCATCAGGCCCTCCTCCGCCAGGAGATGCAGCACCTGGCGGATTAGTTCGCGGCTGATGCCAGGGCACTCCTGCTCAATGGAGCTCACGGGGAAAGGAACCAGTTGGCGCAGGCAGGCCTCACGCACCAGCTGACGCTTCTCGAGCCGTGGCACCGCCATGCGCTCGCCCTGGCGCACCTCCGCCAACGCATCGATGCGCTGCTCAAATTCCCGGTAGCCCCGCAGCAGCACGCCCCAGAAATAGCGGCACCAGGGCAGCGGATCATGCCGCTGCTCATGCCAACCCTGAGATGAAGCCTCCAGGCTCTCGTAATAGCCGGCGCGGGCGTCTTCCACCAGCCGCTCCAGGCTGATGTAACGCCCCAGAATCCAGCCGCTGCGGTAGAGCAGCAGCAGGGTGAGCAATCGGCCAAGGCGCCCATTGCCATCCGTAAACGGATGAATGCACAGGAAGTCGAGCAGGGCGAGCGGGACCCAGAGCAGTTCGTCGTTGCCACGTCGCTCCAGCGCTGCCCGGATCTCGGCCATCAGCAGATCCATCGCCTGCGGCACAGCCACCGCCTCCAGGCAGCGAAACCGCACCCGCAGCACCTGTCCGCTGGCATCCCGCTCCTGGATTTCATTGTTGGCGCCTTTCCACACCCCACCCCGGCCGGTGGAATAGCTGGTGAGCCGCTGATGCAGCTGCAACAGCAGCCGCGGCTCCAGGGGCATCTCGGCGGCGCTCTCATGGATCAGGGCCAGGGCATCGCGGTAGCCAGCCACCTCCTGCTCCGAGCGGTTGCGCATCTCGGCAGCCTTCAGCACCAGCCGCTCCACCCGAGCCCGGGGCACAGCGATACCCTCCAGCCGATTGGAGCTCTCGCTGCTCTCCACCAGCGCCACCGTGCGCAGGGCATCCAGGGCCTCTGGGCGCCGCCGCAGGAACAACTCCTGCCGGCCCTGGTGGCTCGCCAGGGCTGCCAGCATGGCGCCATCGGCTGCCGTGAGCCGGATGCGATCCAGCACAGTCGCAAAACCCGGGTAGGCAGCCAATGCCAAATCCAATGCCAATCAAACCCAAGAATGCCAACAAATGCGCTCGTTGGCATTCCAGGGGTCACCGGTGCAGAAGCCGGCCCAGCGATTGAGCCGCTCGGGAAAGCCCCTCCGGCGCGCTCAGGAATTCAAGGGTTGGAGACACCAGATGTGGTGTGGTGGAAGCGGTGGCGGGTGAACGAGGGGCGCCCTGGCTGGATCCGATCAAGGGCTCTTGACTGTGGGCTGAAGGTTCAGCTGCCCAGCCACCAGGGCCAGTTGCCGATCGAAGCTGATCAGGGCGCCACAGCCTTCGCTGCGGGCGAGGTGCAGCGCATCGGCAAAGTCCATCCCCTGCCGGTGCCACTCCAGGGCTCGCCTCACCAGCTCTTCCTGTTCCAGATGGAGGTGGCGCATGGCCAGCAACCCCTCAAAGGCCGTGATCACTGGGCCGCGTCCCTTTGAGTGGTGTAAAACCCGAGGCCCGATTGCCCTGATCCGAGGGTGAACAGGGTGGAATGACGCGCTGTCATTCCGGAGGTGCATCTGCACCTCGTGGTTGCACGATG
>SLIG01000058.1 GCA_007135755.1 Cyanobium sp. | reverse complement strand
GATGAGGGGCTCCTGCATCACCTCCACTTCCATGAAGCTCGGCGCAGAAAGCCACAGCCCGGAGCCGTCAGCCTCAGCCAGCCCGAACTCGCTGCGATCGGTGGACCGATTCTCTACGAGCGACAAACTCCTAGAGGCACTCACCGGCTGGCGCTTCAACTCCCTGCTGCTCAACCGCTACCGCGACGGCCGCGACGCCATGGGCTGGCACGCCGATGACGAACCCGAACTGGACCCGTCCGCGCCGATCGCCTCCCTGAGCCTGGGGGCGTCGCGCGACTTTCGGCTGCGGCCAAGGTCCAGCCCGCGCCGGGCACCCGGCCTGCCGCCGCCCGAGGGCTACAGCACGGCGAGGGGCAGCACCGCCGACAGCCCCTGCGCCCCCTTCAACCTCAAGCTGGCCCACGGCGACCTGCTGCTGATGGAGCCCCCCAGCCAGCTGTGGTGGCAGCACGCCGTGCCCCGCCGGCTGCGGGTGACGGGGCAGCGGCTCAACCTCACCTTCCGGGTGGTGCGCCCTCAGCCCCGCTCGAAGGCGAGCAACCGCGAGAAGTAGAAGGGGGCCTGGTTGAGGCTGCGGCGCGCGGGCCGGAAGCCGGCTTCGGCGGCAGCGGCCACGATGCCGGCTTCCCTGAGGGTGTAGGCGCGGGTGGTCTTGCTGGGGCCGGGAAACAGCTGGCCAATGCCCTTGAGCAGCGCCAGCAGCGGCGTGTAAGGCGCGAAGCTCACGATCAGGTGCTGTTCCGCCATGCCGGCGAGGTGGCGCACCATCTCCTCGGCCGGGGCCTGGGGGTAGTGGATGAACACATCCAGGCAGATCACCGTGTCGTAGCGGCCGTCCAGGCTTTCGAGGTCGGAGGCGCTGAACTGCAGCTGCTCGCGGCTGATGCCCGCCTCATCGGCCCGGCGCCGGGCCTCGGTCACCATTGCCTCGGAAAGATCGCTGGCGGCGATCGACCCGGCTCCCAGCTGGGCCAGGGGGATCGCCAGGCTGCCGACCCCGCAGCCGGCGTCGCAGAAGCTGCGCTCGGCCAGGTTGCCCTGCTCCTGCAGCCAGGCCAGCACGTTGTCCACGGTCTTCTGGTGCCCGATGCGGATGTTCCGCTGCACCTTGTTCACCTCGTTGGACTCGCTGTAGATGCGGTTCCAGCGCTCGAAGCCGGTGGTTTCGAAGTAGCCCTTGACTTCGTCTTTCTCGGCGGCTTTGGCCTCGGGGGAATCCAGCAGCGGCTTGGCAGCCATCGGGCGGTGGCGTGGTGGCGCGGATCCTAGGCAGTGGCGAGGGTCTGGCCATGTGGCGCGCTTCGCCACCAGCGGGGCTCGATCCAGGGCTGGAGTCAGGGATAGAGCGCAATGCCCAGATCTCCGGCGGCCTGGTTGAGCCGGCGGTCAAAGCTGGCCAGGGCGGCTCCGAGTCGGTGGGCCAGCTCCAGGTAGGCGGCGTCGTAGCTGGAGAGGCCATGGGCCCGGGCCAGGGCAATCACCTGTGACCGGCGCTCCTGCGCTGCATCGCCATCGGACTGGATGGGCAGGTCGCTGAGCCGGCTGAGGAACAGATCACTGTCGCCAGGGGCGATCACACTTCGCCGCTCGGCCACCAGCAGGGCGTTGGCCACCTCCAGGTGCCAGAGGCCAGGTACCCACCAGGGATCCTCACCACAGGCGGAAAGAAGCTGGCTGGCTCGCACGGCATCACTGGCCTGCTGACGTTCAAACACCC
Organism: Cyanobium sp.; assembly: GCA_007135755.1. Lineage (GTDB taxonomy): Bacteria > Cyanobacteriota > Cyanobacteriia > PCC-6307 > Cyanobiaceae > NIES-981. Next base: position 2,236 of record SLIG01000058.1, on the reverse strand, counting down.
AGGCCAGAGCCATCGAGGCATCGATGACGAGGGTCAACGGCGCCCCTCCGCCACGAAGCTGGCGACGCCGGCATCGCTGAGGCCACGAATCCGGGGGAAGGCCTGCAGCGCCTGAATGGCCGCGGCCACGCTCTGGCTGGAGGAGGCGCGGTGGGGCACCAGATCGGCCACGGGCCGTCCCCGCACGGTGATGGTGAACTGTTCGCCCTGCTCCACGGCCCGCAGCAACCGAGAGAGCTGGGCCTTGGCCTCAAAGGCGCCGATGGAGCTCTCCATGGCTGCAACAACCTGGTTCGCAAACTAGTTTATTCATGACCGGCGCCAGTGCAGCGTGCTCTCGTCCTAGCTCCAGCGCAGGGTTTCAGCCAGCGGCAGTCGTAGCAGCAGTTCAGTTGCGCTGCGCTGATCACCCAGCACCCGCCGCGGCGTCAAGGTTGCGGCAGCGATTGCCCGTTCCGGCGGCGCGCCCCAGCCCACCAGTCGCCGCACCCCCTCCAGCAGCGGCAGGGTGACGCCCGCCAGGGTGCCGTCCTCGAGCCGGCAGCTGCCGCCTGTCACCAGCAGCAGGCGTTCATCCCAGCGGTGGCGGCCTTCGCCCAGGCCGTAGGGGCCGAGCGCGTCACTCACCAGCACCAGCTGATCAGGGGCCAGCCGCTGCAGCAACAGGGCCATCGACGGCGCCACGTACACCCCGTCAGTGATCAGACCCAGGGCCGCTGGCGGCGCTGTGGCCCAGGCTCACAACGATTCACCGCCATTCACTTGACTCAGATGATCCAGTGAATGAAGCAGCTGCTGGAGGGGGCCTGCGAGGTGTTATCACGATTCAAGAAGCGCCAGCTGAAGGACGAGACTCAGGCCAAGCAGGCGATTCTGTTCCAGAAGATTGCTCAGCCAAAGTTGTACTTAAAGTGGCACAAAAGTCTCGGCAACTGAGACACTTTTGAGCCGGGCAAGTCTGTCTATCACGACCACTCCTGAAGGCACCCGCCTCAGGCAAATCCTTTCGGCGGAAGCGGCCGTGTTGGTCTGCTCGCCGCTTGTACTGACTGCTTTCTAAGGCGTCGGTAATTTGTCAGTATCGACTTCGCCGTTCATGCCCAATGGAATTTCTACTGCTTTGGGATCGCTACTGCGTCAGAGCTATTATGAAGTCTCGCTGACGACGGCCGCGAGAACAGACAGCCAACACTCTTCCAAAGCCGCCTTCCTGCCCTCCTCAAATACCCCTTTCTTATTTCTGGGTTGGATTCCAGCGGCGTAGCCAGGATTAGCCTAGTGATGATTTCTAGGGCACGATGCTGATACTCAAAGTTAGATTCTGCGATTGTCGCCATGCGTTTGAGCTGGTTGCGATTCCAATTCAGCTCCTGTAGTGCTTGGCCAAGATTTTGTTGGCATTCATTGGATATCAGGCAATATTGTTCAAGTTCCTCTAGGGCCTGCTGGAGCTTCGCATGCATTTGATCGGCTTCTGAGCGAGCATCTTTAAGCTGCTGCCGCTCTTCCTGTAGTTCGGCGGCGAGTTGATCAAGCTGTGCTTTGGTCGTTACCGCTTCCGATTTAAGTTGAGAAGCAAAGTTTTCCAGGTCTTGTTTCCTGGTTTCCTTGATTGAAGATCTTAATCTCACCAGCTTTGAGGACAGTGTCGATATGCATTCTTGATGGGAGAGCGCGAGGCTATTGGCAAGCTCCTGCGTGCGACCGAAGTCAGGCGCCTGCCGAAGATCCGGCACGCGAGTTTCATTTGTAATTCTTTTGGCTGACAAAAGGGGATAGCAAAAGGCGGTAAAGTCATTACTGTAATAGTCATTGATTAGCGCCAGGGTTTCATCTGGCAAATGTAGAATGATCTCTGATAATGAGCTGCGAGTGCGGGCTGGGGATGAAAGCGAGGAAGATTGATTGCGTCTCCCCATGGGCGGGGCCTCAAGTAGTTCATCGTCGCAGTAAAACTCCGTGACTATGTTGAGCCCAGATTCATGTCTGAAGATTCTGCATGGAATATCGGCAGACAGAAAGTCAATCATGGGCCTGATATGATTGTCGGCATGATTGGGATTGGCCCTGGCCTGGTAGATCTGCTCGACTACCCAGCTTTCAAAAGAGGGGATCAATGCCGGATCTAAAATCCTGCGGGTGACCCAGTTGTATTCCGAAATCAACCTAGAATAAGGGTTCCTGACCACTGTGAACACCTCTTGAATCTCGTTCAGCTGCAGGAGAGGCTTAATCT
>SLIG01000142.1 GCA_007135755.1 Cyanobium sp. | reverse complement strand
TCGGCGTGGTGGTGGAAGGGCTCACGGGCTTTGGCATCGCCCATCAGATCGGCCTCGGTGCCCTGGTGGACGGCTACGCCGCCTGCCGCACCCAGTTCCTGCCCTTCTGCTTCTGAGCTCCACGCCAATACCCAGACTCCCCTCAACCCCCGGGCCTCGCCTGGGGGTTTTGTTTTGGACAGACTCCTCACTGCACCAGCACCAGCAGCCTGTTGCCCTCGGGATCCAGCAGACAGGCCTCGGCTCCGAAGGGTTCGAGGCGGGGAGGATCCAGCAGGCTGCCTCCCAACCTGACGGCCTCCTGAATCCATGCCTCCAGCACCGTCATGGGGTCGGCGCCATCGGCCCGGCGCTGCAGGCAGAGCGCCAGCCGGCCCTGCTGCCGGAACTGGGGCCTGCTGCGGGCCGGGGGGGGAGGGCGCAAGACCATGACCTACCCACTGGTGGACGACGAAGTCCCCGTCTCGGTCCTGCGGGCTTTCCTCGGCGACACCTGGGAGCGGGAAGCACAGCACAGGCTCACTGGATCAGCCCATCGAGGAGTGGCCCTTCCTCGATCACCAGCACGTCTTGCGTCACCACAGCGGAATCCACTGCATCCCCCTGCTCACCTGCCAGTCGCATAAGGGACTGCTCGCCCACGGGAGCACCGCACCCACCGCTGCTCCAGCTGGACGGAAGACCTCGCACGCCTGCGCGGCTGGGCCCCGGTGGCCCACTTGCTGGAGCCGCAGCTCCAATCCAGTGGCCTCGATCAGAACGCCGTGATGCCGTCGTGGATGGTCGTTGCCCCGCCGGCGACCTCAGGTAGCGCTCACCCCCGGCCGGCGGAACAAGCCGTTGAGGTAGTGCTGCACCACCGCAGGCTCCTTGCAGCCCTGCTGAAACAGAAATCCCGCCACTGCCGACTGCATCAGCCGGTACTGGTCCCAGTCCGGGTGGGTGGCGATGAACTGGCGCATGGCGTCGTACAGATCCTCCGGGAACTGGTTTTCCACACTCACGTGCGGGGGCATCGCATCCGGAATTGCGCTCATTCACTGCTCTCGCCTGCCCCACCATCAGCCCACAACAGCAGGGCTTCCGTCAACGCGCGATCCGGCCATGAGATCTGGCGGGATCACGCCGAGATTCACTGCGCTGCAGCAACTCTGGAGCACACCGATGCTGAGCTGGTAGCGAGCGCGACCGTTCTTTGCGGCCTGTCAAGCACGCTGCGTTTTCCCCGCACCGCAGTCAACGGCGGCACGGGCTGGTGAGTCTTGCGTGGGGCGACCGGGGAAAACCTGTGGAAAACCTTGTCCTGTTGGTGGAGCGATTGCCACTTCAGGGCTGCTGATCAATCCAGGCCCGCAGCCAAGCATTCGCGATCACGCCCGACCGCTCCAGTCGTGGCGCCTTGACGGATCGGACCATCGCGGTCGGAACGGAACAGCACCCGCGCACCAGGGGCTGCCACCTGCAGGCCAGCCAGCAGTTGCTCCAGCACCGCAGTGCTCAGCGGTGCGCCGCTGCCCATCCCCTCGCGGCTGCTCAGCAGCACCCCCAGCTCAGATCCCATGCGCAGCTCCAGCAGCACCTGAACCGCCAGGCCCCCCGTTGTCAGCGCCAGAGAACCGTTGCGTCTGTCCAGCCAGGTGAACATGCCGCCCAACTCCCTGGCCAGCTCAGCGATGGCGCCGCGCAGGGACTCGTTGTCGCCTACGGGGGCGAGCAGGGCTTCCAGGCGGGCCATGGCACCCCAAGCTGTAGGGCCATTCTGGGTGACCACGAACCGGCCAGGGGGCCCAGCAGGCAAGTCTTCACCAGGGGGCGCCCCTGGGCCGGTTCGCCAACGTCGCCGTGCGCATCGGGGCGAGCAGCTGGTGTCCCAGCGAACAAGGTGTTCTCCGACAATGGCGGCATCTACGCTCAGTTCTGAGCCCAGGCACCTGAGCGGCAGATGTGTGAACTGCTGGCCCTCAACGCCAACACCCCCACCGACATGGGCTTCTCCTTCAGGGGGCTGAGCCGGCGGGGCGGTGTCACCGGCGAGCACGCCGATGGCTGGGGGCTGGCGAGCTTCACGCGCGATGGCCATGGCCTCAGCCTCCTGCGCGAGGAGGCCCCAGCCGCCTTCTCCGCCCTGGCGGAGCAGCTGGCGGACCGCGCACCCAAGGCATTGGTGAGCATCGCCCACATCCGCAAGGCCACCAGCGGCGTGGTGGCCCTGGAGAACTGCCACCCCTTCTCCCGCACCTGGAGAGGACAGACCTGGCTCTTTGCCCACAACGGCCATCTCGAGGGGGAGATTCCCCTTGGGAGCCGCTACCGCCCCTTCGGTTCCACCGACAGCGAAGCCGCCTTCTGCTGGATCCTCGAGCAGCTCGAGAAAGCCGCTGTGGAGGCCCAGGATCGCGGCGTCCTGTTTGATCAGCTGCACCGCTGCGCTGCTCAATTGGCGCAGCGGGGCACGTTCAACGCCCTGCTCAGCAATGGGCAGTGGCTGTTTGCCACCGCCACCTCCCGCCTGCACTGGCTCACCAGGAGAGCACCCTTTCGCCGTGCCACCCTTGCCGATCTGCCCCTTCAGGTGGATTTCTCCACCCTCACCACCGCCAACGATGTGGTGACCATCCTGAGCACCGAACCGCTCACCAGCGATGAGCAGTGGCAACCCTTCCAGCCCGGAGAATCGCTGCTCTTCTGCGCCGGGGAGGTGATCCACCGCAGCCGCCATGGGGTGCGGCCGACCCCCCAGCCGGCCGTCAGCGCAGAAAGAACACCGTGGCCACCCCCAGCCCCAGCAGCACCACCACGGCCCGCAACCGCCCGGGGTTGATGCGGCTGGCCAGCCGTCCCCCCAGCGCTCCCCCCGCCAGAGCGGCCAGCGCCATCACCGCGGCCGCGCCCCAGTGCAGCTGCTCGGAACCGAGGAACAGCAGCGCCGCCGCCAGATTCACCCCCAGCGCCAGGGCCTGCTTGAGCCCGTTGAGGCGGGTGAGGGTCTCGGCGAGCAGCACGGCCAGCACCGCCAGCAGGATCAGCCAGGGCACCAGCGCGCTGAACAGCTTCTCGCCGCTGTCGAGCGGCAGCAGCGCGCCCAGCAGGCCGCCCAGGGCCGCGGCCGGCAGCAGGTCAAGGGCGCTGAGATCGGCGGCGACAACTAGATCGGCGACAACAGCCATGGCGAGGAGATCTGCCGTGCCGCAGGCATCCGAGCATGGGGCCCCGAGAGGCGGCACGGCCATCCCGCACCCCCAGCTGGGGCAGGATCGGGCCATGACCGCGGCCTCTCCTCTGCCTGCCCCGCGCCTGGTCGATGGGCCCGAGGCCGCTGCGGCCACCGTGCTGCTGGCCCATGGGGCCGGCGCGCCGATGGACAGCCCGTTCATGGTGGCCATCGCCACGGGGCTGGCGCAGCGCGGCTGGCGGGTGGTGCGCTTTGAATTCCCCTACATGGCCCGCTCCCGCAGCAGCGGCCGCCGCCATGGGCCCGACCGGCTGCCCGTGCTGCAGGAGGCGTTCCGCCAGCAGGTGGCCATGGAGGCCGCAGACCACCCCCACCGGCCCCTGATCGTTGCCGGCAAATCCATGGGCGGCCGGGTGGCCAGCCAACTGGTGGATGAACTGGCAGCAGCCCTCCCGGTGCGCGGCTGCCTGTGTCTGGGCTATCCCTTCCACCGGCCCGGCAAGCCGCAGCAGCTGCGCACCGAGCACCTGGCCGTCCTGCAGACTCCCACCCTGATCCTGCAGGGGGAGCGCGACAGCTTCGGGCGGCGCGATGAAGTGGAGGCCTACAGCCTCTCGCCCCAGCTGCAGCTGGCCTGGATCCCCGGCGGCGACCACAGCTACAAACCCACCCGCAGCTCCGGCCTCAGCGAGCAGCAGACCTGGGCCATGGCAGCGGAGCTCAGCGATGGATTCCTGCAGGCGCTACTGGCGTAGCCCCACACCCCAGCACCGTCTGGAGACGGGGTGCATGGCTGGGATCATTCCGGAGATCACCGCTCTTAGCGCCACGAGTATCTCGGAATTGAACCCGCTCAGCCCAGCCGCAGCACCAGCAGCGGATCAGCTGGAGAATGACGTGGCCGCGAGGAATCGTCTCTTCATCGCAGCAAGCAGGTCAGCCGCAGGGAATCGTCTGCCATGAGGCCAAAACCTGACCGGTACGGCGGCATCCGCTGGCGTGTCTCCATCCATCCAGAGCTTTCCGCTGAGGGCAGCGGGGTGCGGCTCCTGAAGCGCGGCGGGTCCGGCAAGCTCCTCGATCAGCTCTGCCGCTGGGGTCCTCAGGCCGGCTGGGCCCCAGGCCATGCCCCCCTGTGCCTCGGTGATCTGGCGCACACACCGGCACGGGCGGCGCACACCTCCTCCTTAGTGCAGCGGAGGGGCGGTGTGCGTCGCGTCCGCCGCCATGGGAGGAACCACCAGCGTGCGCCTGGCCTGTCTTGTGCTCTATCGCCTAGGCCATCACCATGAGATTGTTCGCGTGCAAGACTTGTTCGCGGGCAAGATTCGCTTCCAGGGAAACGTTGTGGTCCGCCACTCATGATCAGAAAGGCAGACCAGTTCAAAGCAAGCCAGGCAACAGATACGCAGCTACTTGTGCTTAATGATGGTGGTCTTTCGGCATCACGCTGAACTGGGTAGCACTACTCTGGCACGAGCTCATCGGAGCCACCATACTCTCTCGGGAAATCACGAAACTTTGGCAGGCCATTCTGGATCTGCAAGACCGATTCAGAGCAATTCACATGGCCAGCCGGAACAAACCGTAGCGACGGAAGAATCGCTGGACTTACATCGATCAGGTTCCATTCCGGCGATCGGATCATCACATGCCCACTGCAGCAGCCGCAGAACTGCCGGCAACTGAGGCTTTCGGATGTTTTGTGAAACGTTTGCAGGTGTTCACCACCAGCTACCACCCTCACCACATCCGGTTTCCACATGGACGATGCATGCACCGGGCTGGCGGACCAGGAGCGGCAGGATGTGCAATGGCACTACCCCATACTCTCAGGGTCGCCAGACACTTCAAGCTGGACTGAACCGCAGAAGTACTGACCCTTGTGCAGGGGTGTCATGGTCGCCTCCGGTTTTCAGTCGGGTCATTGACCGCAGCGTATGTGCAAACTGTGGTCTGGTGGGTTGGCGGAATTTTTTTACCACCAGAACCCGGTGGAAGCAACACCGCGACATGGGCCAGCGCACCCGCTTCCCGTCTCGGTCCATGGAGGGCCAGAGGCCGGCAGGCGCCTCCCTGCCCGCCGCAGCGTCTCCCCACCACCGCCCACCAGGCCCGGCGCGCCGGCGGGCAACGCAGCAGGCGCCGGGCGCTGACGAGTGGCGACGGAGAGTGGCGACTCACAAGGGCGAGCTGCCCTGCTGCTGGATCGGCAGCGGGACCGGACCGCCACCGCACAAGCCCGTGCGCAGGGAGCAACGGCCGTTGGGCAGGAGCCCCAGCTCATTCAGACCTGCCTCCACCACACGGGCGGCGATCTCGTCGGCACTCACGCCCTCCACTCGGGCCTGCGACTCGACCGCAGCGAGCAGAACAGCGGATAGACGCCAACTGGCCGGTTGCGGCATGTCGTCGTTCCTCACCACCTCTGAGCCGGTGTCGATGGCCATGGCGATCGGGCATGCCTCTCCCCTTGGTTATGGCCACCAACCGATGGACCCGTCAACCAGGACAGACGCCGTCGCAGCGATCACCCCTGGCCGGGCGTGCCCTCGCCGCTGATCCACTGCTCCGGCGCCGGCATGGCCACGGGCTTGTCGCGATCCAGGGCCTGCAGGGCGTCGAGGGTTTCGGCGGTGCGCACCTCCACCGCATAGCGCATCGACGAACCCACCCCCGTGCCGCGGTAGCGGCCGCTCACGGGTGCCGCCAGGTGATGGTCGGGGGAGGCCGCCAGCACCACATGGCCGTCGGCCACCGCCAGCCCGAGGCTGGGGTCGTAGCCCCGCCAGCCGGCCCCCGGCAGGTACACCTCGGCCCAGGCGTGCAGTTCGTGCTCGCTCACCTCCTCGGGGTGGTGCATCGAGTAGCCGCTCACGAAGCGGGCCGCCAGCCCCAGGCTGCGGCAGGCCTGCACGTAGAGGATGGCGGTGTCGCGGCAGGCCCCGGTGCGGCTGGCCAGGGTGTCGGCGGCGGCCATCGGCTCGCCGTCGGGCCGGCCGATGTGGTGAAAACCGTGGTGGATCGTGTCGGCCAGATGCATCAGGAAATCGGTGGTGGAACCATCCACCGCCGCGGCCTGTTCGGCCGCCCATTGGCGCACCGGCTCCGCGATCGGCGCTGCCGTTGCCCCCAGAGCCGGGGCCAGGGAGACGCCGTACTCGGCCGGGTAGGCCGCCGGCAGACGTCTGGCGGGGGAGTGGGTGATGATCCAGTCGAAAGGGTTGTCCCGGGTGGTTCGCACCACCGTGTCCACCGCGATGGTGAGCTCCTCCTGCAGGGCGTTGAACCACAGCACCACGCTCTCGGCACCGTCCGGTTCCAGCACCCGGCTGCTGCCGCTCGGCTCCGGGGTGACCTGGAGCTGGTGGTGCAGCAGCCGCTGGGCGGGGTCGGTGCGGGGGGTGAGCCGCACGGTGGTGGGCTCGAGAAACACCGGTCGCTCGTAGGCGTACCGCAGGACGTGGCGCACGTGGAACAACATGCCGTTGAGCGTCTCCCGGCCCTTCAGGGTGCCATCACACAGCCTGCAGGCGGCAGCCGTAGTTGATCACGCCCTGCTGCAGAAAGCGGATCAGTCCCGCCACCACCTGCCGCTCCTGCGGGCTGAACTGATCGCGGTGACGGGCCAGCCAGTGGATTTCCTGAACTGTGATCACGCCGGAGGTCATGGCCTCCCGATGCACCTGAGAAACGCTCATGGTTCCAGATGTGAAGTCTTTTAAAGCTGGCGCGCCCGCCCCACCAGCGCGGGGCGGTTATCCGGCGCTCACCCCGCCCCCGACTCCACGGCCGGTGCTCCCACGCTGGCGGCATAGCTGCGGTCTTCGGTGCCGCCGATCCGGTCCCAGAAGGTGAAGTAGAGGCCGAAATGCACCCCGGGCCGGCGGTGATGGAGGCAATGGTGGGCCGGACCGATCAGCCAGCGGCCGAACAGATGGTGGGGAAAGCGCTGGGGGAGGTGATCCAGATCCACGTGGTTCACGATCGCCCACACCGTCATGGTGCTCAGCACCGCCACCAGGGTGATCAGGTGCAGGGGCATCAGCGCCACCACCAGCACCAGAAACAGGGCCTGCACCACCGCTTCAGGGGGATCGAAGGCAAACGAGGTCCAGGGGGTGGGATGGTGAGAGCGGTGATGGCCGTGGTGGCACCAGTGGTAAAGCCGCGGATGGTGAAACAGGCGGTGGGTGGCGTAGAACACCGCGTCCTGAAGCACCAGCACCGCCAGGTAACTCACGGCGATGTACCACCAGCCGTAGGCATCGGGCCGGGTGTAGAGGCGGGTGAGGCCATGGGCCTGCAGCCAGAGCACCAGCCCGGCGCCCACAGCGAACACCGCGGCTGAAGACACCGACAGACGGATGTCATGGCGGATCCCCGCATCGCAGCGGCGGCGCTGGGCGGGAGTGGGTTCCGGGGTTCGGTGCCGGCCCCAGATGCGCAGCAGCCACCACGATCCACCGGCGGTGAGCAGGTAGCGCCCCAGAATGATCAGGAACAGCAGCAGAGCGTCGAGCAGGAGAGAGTGGCTGCTCAAGGTTTCGTGCAGGGTTGGGTTGGGCCGATAGCGATGCCGGTGACCTGGCGAAGGGCGCGTTGAACCTCAGCAGAGCCTAGGAGCGACACCCGGCACCAGCCAGCCGGAAAGAGAAGGCTGCCGCAGAGAGGGGCAGCTCAGACGAGAGGGCCCCGCTGCTGATCCGGCATGGGCCTGGGCGGAGGAGGTCTCAGCAGCGGCACCACACTGCTGAGGCCGATCATCAGGAAGGAGAACGCACCGATCAGGGCCAGCAGGCGTAGTGGGAGCGGAAGACCCTGAGCCGCGGGCAGATCGTCGTCATCGCCGGGGGGACGGCCCATCGGGCCGCCACGATCACTCTTCCTCGTCGGTACCGCCGATGGGAATGAGCTTGATCTGTTTGCGGCCGAGCTTGATTTCAAACTCGTCGCCGGGCTGGAGGCCGAGCTGGGCGGTGTAGGCCTTGCCCACCAGCAGATTGCCGTTGAACTGCACCTTGGTGACGTAGCTGAGCTTGCGGCCACCCTTGCCGCGGCCCTGGGCGGAGCCATCACCGAGGCTGACGCCCTTGGCTTCCAGCAGCGCTTCGTAGAAGGCGGTGAAGTTGAGCCGCTCGCTGCCGTCCTTCTTGGTGCTCACGTAGCCGCATTCGCGCACGAGCTCCGATTTCGACGCGTCGCCGAGCTCCTTGACTCGCGAGAGAAGTTCCTGTCCCGTCAGCATGGTTCAACCCATTAACTTCCAAAGCATAGCCAATCAGCGATCACGGCGATCAGCGGTGATCGAGCAGTGTGGAAGCGGCCAGCCTTCAGCGGTTGAGGCGCTGCATCTGCCAGGTGACGAAGGTACCCACCGGGCTCCAGAGGAGATAGGGAACCAACAGCAACCAGCCACCATCGCTCACCCGAGCCACCGCGATCGTCAGGGCGATGCCCCACACCCAGCCGCAGAATCCAACGGCAGTGCCGGAGACCAGCCGGCGGCTGCGGCAGATCACCAGGGTGTAGCTCTGGACGAGCACCAGCAGCAGCAGGTAGCCGGCCATCAGGTCCCAGCGGCCACTGGCGGTCCACACCAGCCACGCCGAAACGAAGAAACACCCGTAGATCAGCAACCAGATCAGGGGAATCAGGGGCTCGAAGGTGAGCCAGGCGGGCCGGCGCAGCTGCAGAAACCAGGCAAAATCCTCCCGCCGGGGGTTGAGGCTGATCGCCACCAGCACCATCACCACCAGGATCACCAGGGCAGCGCGCACGGCAGACCGAAACCAGGCCCACCACACTCCCACGGCCCAATCCCCACCCCCACACCGGGGTTCACCTGGGAGAATGGCCCCAGCAGCGGCCGGCAGCGGGCCCATGACCTTCAGTGCCAAGACCGAATACGGCCTGGTGGCCCTGATCGAACTGGCCGCCGTCGACCCTCCGGGAAGCACGCTTCAGGCGGGGGAAATCTGCCGGCGCCAGGGCATCCCGGCCCGCTACCTCGACCAGATGCTCACCAGCCTGCGCAAGGGGGGGCTCCTGCGCAGCATCCGTGGTCCCCGGGGCGGCTACCAGCTGGCCCGTCCGCCCGCCGCGATCAGCGTGGCCGAGGTGATCGCCTGTCTGGAGCAGGACGCCACGACCGAGCGCCAGGGTGACCGCTCCACGCTGGAGTTCGGGGTGGTGGCCGGCCTGGAAACGCGGCTGGAACAGGCCCGTGCCCGCCTGCTCGAAGCCACAACCCTGGAACACCTGCTTGAGGAGCGGGCGGTCCGGGCCCAGCCCCAGCAGATGTTCTACATCTGACTCGCGTGGCTCCTACGCTGCTGGCTGCGCAGCGATCTCCATGGCAGCTGAGGAGGTGGGGGCGGGAGCGGCGAACTCCGGCCGCCATGACAGTCGCTCCGCTCTGGCTGCTGCCCTGGCCGCCACACTGCTGGCCCTGCCCTTGCTGGTGGGCTGCCGCACTCAGAACGGGGAGGCCCGCCCCACGCCGCCGCCGCTGAGCGTCAGCAGCGAGATGTTGGCCCCCACACCCTTCAGCACCAGCATCGATACGGTCAGCACCCTGGAGGCGATCGAGGAGGTGCAGCTGTCCTCCCAGGCTGGGGGGCGCATCCGCGAACTGCGCGTGAGCCAGGGCAATCCCGTGCGCGCCGGCGAACTCGTGCTGGTGCTCGATCAGGTGCAGGCCCAGGCCGAGGTGGCCCGGCTGCGCGCCCAGGCCCGCACCGACCAGATCAATGCCGAGCGCTTTGCCACCCTGGCCGAACAGGGAGCGGCCAGCGTGCAGCAGCGCGATGAGTTCCGCCAGCAGGCCGTGGCCTCACGGGAGGAACTGCGGGCCCGCGAGGCCGACCTCGCCTTCCGCGATGTGCGCGCGCCGATCAGCGGCATCGTGGCCGACCTGCAGGTGAAGGTGGGGGATGTGATCGAGGCCAACGAACCCTTCACGAGCATCGTGCGCAACAACCAGCTCCAGGCCCGGCTGGAGGTGCCGGCCCTCTACGCCGATCGCGTGCAGCCCGGGCAGACCGTGGTGCTGCTCGATCCCGCCGGCGAGCGGGAGCTCAGCCGGGGCCGGGTGGGCTCGGTGGATCCCCTGATCGACGACGCCAGCCAGTTCCTGCTGGTCAAGGCCCAGTTCGACAACCCCTCAGGCAGCCTGCGCAGCGGCCAGCGCACCCTGGCGCGGCTGCTGCTGGAGGAGCGGCGCGAGCTGTCGGTGCCCTTCCAGGCCGTGAGCCAGCAGTCCGGCCAGGCGTTCGTGTTCGTGCCCGGCACCCTGGCCGATCTCGAGCAGAACTCCGGGCAGGTGGATCTCGACAGCCTGCGCAGCCTGCCCCCGGACAGCCGCTTCGCCATCCAGGTGCCGGTGCGGCTCGGCCCGCTGCAGAACAACCGCTATCCGGTGCTCAGCGGCCTGGAGCCCGGCCAGGCGGTGATCACCTCCCGGCTGCTCAACCTGCGCCACGGGCTGCCGATCCAGGTGGGTGGGTGACCCCCCTCCCCCGCCGGCTCCCAGGGGCCGATCATGGAGAAGTCCGTGGCCCCCGCCAACGGGATGGTTTCCCTTCACCCCCTCACCGGCGCCGACGGCGGCGGCAGCCAGACCCGCGACCGCGAGGGGCTCGGGGCCCGGCTGCGCCAGCTCCATGGCCAGTTGCTGGAGGTGGTGCCGGCGGTCGACCGGATCGGCTGCGCCCTCTACGACCAGGGCGACGATCTGCTGCGCACCTTCGTGAACAGCACCCGCTGCGGCACCCCCATCGAGGCCTACGAATGGCGGCTGGCTGAGAGCGCTTCCCTGAGCCAGCTGGCCCGCAGCGGCGGCAGCCGGGTGATCGACGACATCCCGACGGCGATCAGCGGCGACACTCCCCACTCCCGCTGGCTGCTGGAGCAGGGCTACCGCTCCTCCTTCACCGTGCCGCTGCTGCAGCGGGGCGAACTGATCGGGATTCTGTTCTTCGATTCACTGCGGCCGGCCGCCTTCACCGCCCCGGTGCAGCGCAGCCTGGAACTGTTCGCCACCCTGATCAACCTCACGATCAGCCAGGAGCTCGACCTGGTGCGCTCCATCAGCCTGTCGGCGGCGGTGGCCCGCGAGTTCGCCAACCTGCGCGACACCGAAACCGGCGGCCACCTGGAGCGCATGGCCCACTACGCCCGCCTGATCGGCCGGGACCTGCAGGCCAGCCACGGACTCAGCGATGAGTTCATCGAAAACCTCTACCTGTTCGCGCCCCTTCACGACATCGGCAAGATCGGCATCCCCGACGAGGTGCTGCTCAAACCGGGCCAGCTGGATGCCGGCGAGCGGGAGCTGATGGAAAACCACGTGCGCATGGGCGTGGAGGTGCTGGAGAAGCTGATCGGCGACTTCGACCTCGAACACCGCCAGGAGGCGGCGATGATGCGGAACGTGGTGGCCGACCACCATGAGTGCCTCGATGGTTCGGGTTACCCGCGTGGCCTGGCCGGCGAGGCGATCAGCCTGGAGGCGCGGATCATCGCTGTGGCCGACGTGCTCGACGCCCTCACCAGCCAGCGGCCCTACAAGACGTCCTGGAGCCTCGACGCCGCCCTGAGTGAACTGGAGCGGTTGGTGGCGATGGGCAAGCTCGACCCCGACTGCGTGGCGGCCGTGGCACGGCGGCGCGGGGACGTGGAGGCGATCCGTGAGCGCTTCCGCGACACCGACGCCTGATCGGGGCCACAGTGGGAGCAGCCGCAACGCAGGGATGGGAGTACGCAGGGCACTACGGCAGGGAATCGGACGCTGGCTGCGGGTGGTGGGGGAACGGCTTGATCCCCCCGCCGGCGGCGAGCTCAGCCTGGCCAGCCGCAAACTGCCTGCCCTGGGCGACCTCGACGATGGACCGGCCGCCGGCGATGAGGCCACCCCGTCGGTGCCCTGGCAGGGGGTGCGCGAACGGGCCCTGGGCAAGAGCCTGGTGACCCTGCGATCGGAAGCCCTCTACAGCCTGGGGGCCCTGCACGCCGCTCACCTGGCCGCCGCGGCGGTGTTCGACGACCGGCGACTGGCGGCGGCGATCGCCCAGCGCAGCGGCGAGGTGGTGAGCGACGACACCCTCACCAAGCTGGCCGAGGCGGCCTCGATCTGGCACCGCGACAGCGCCTCGCTGGGCATGGCGCTCACGGCCGTCGGTGCCACCCAGGTGCCCGACCTGGTGCTGGCCGAGGCCCTGCAGGTGGACGAGCAGGAAGCCGAAGCGCTCGATGCCATGACCGAGGGTTACCAGATCGAGCTCAAGCGGCAGATCCTCGAGGAAGCCGACTCCTGAGCCCAAGGGGCCGTCGCTAACTGGACATGTGCTCGACGCTGTGCAGGGCCGGCCCCAGCAGGTCGCTGACCCGGGCCAGGTCCTCCTTGCTGCCCATCACCACCAGCAGCTGTCCGGGCTGCAGCGCAAACTCCCGGCCGGGGTTGGCCACCAGCTCCTGATCCGGCAGGGCGTAGCTGGAGCCGCGGTATTGCAGCCCACTCTCAACCTGTTGCCGGGGCTGCCGCACCGCCAGCACCAGGGCGCCGGTGCGCCGGCCCAGCTCCAGCTCGCCCAGGCTGAGGCCGTTGAGGCGGCCCAGATCGGCCGCATCGGAGCTGAGCAGAAACTCCTCCACCTCGCAGTCGCTGCCCGCCAGCAGGTCCATGAAGCTCACGGCCAGGGGCCGCAGGGCCGTGGCCGCCATCATGCGGCCGCCGCTCACATACGGACTCACCACCTCATCGGCCCCGGCCAGGCGCAGCTTGCGCTCCGCCTCGTTGCTGTCGGAGCGGGCGATCAGCCGGCAGCGCGGAGCCAGGCCCCGGGCGCTGAGCACCACGTAGAGGTTGGCGGCATTGCTGGAGAGGGCCACCACCAGCGAGCGGCAGCGGTGGATGCCGGCCTCCACCAGGGTTTCATCGAGGGTGGCATCGGCCACCAGCACAGGCAGGCCCTCCTGCTCGGCGGCCTCGCGGCGCTCCGGATCGGTCTCCACCACCAGCAGCTCCACCCCCTCGCGGGTCACCTGCTGGGCGATCTCCTGGCCGATGCGGCCGTAGCCGCAGAGAATCACGTGATCTTGCATGGCCTTCAACCAGTTGCGGAAACGGCGCTCGCGCAGGCGCCGGAAATAGCCCGATTCACTCAGCCCCAGCACCCCCTGGATGCTGATCTGCACCACCACCAACCCGCCCAGGATCAGCAGGGCGGTGACCAGCCGGCCTGAGGAGGAGAGCGGATGCACCTCCCCGTAGCCGATGGTGCTCAGGGTGATCGCCACCATCCAGTAGCAATCGCCCCAGTCCCAGCCCTCGGTGAGGCGGTAGCCCAGGGCCGCCAGGTTCACCACCAAAGCCAGGGCCACCGGCGCCCGCCAGGCGCGGTTGCTGCGGCTGGATGGGGGACGGCGCCGTCGCCAGGGGGGGGAAGCCATCCAGAAGCGGGGACCTGAGGCGGGGGCCGAGCAACCCGGATCCGGATCTGCGGATCTGTGGGCGTATTAAACCAACCACCGCCAGGCAGCATGGTCTCAAACGCGAGGGTCCACACCCCGGAGCGCAGGGCGGCGATGGAGCACGACTGGATGGAGCGGGCCGCCACCCGCGCCGAGGACCGGCTGCGGCAGGCGGGCATCGCCCTCACCCTCGGCGGTGAGCCCACTTATGTGCCGCTCGACCCCCAGGGAGCGGAGTGGAGCGTGGCGGCCGACGGGCCCACCAAGCTGCCGGTGGCGCGGGCCATGGCCCGGGCGATCCAGCGCCGCACCTGGCCCGGCAGCACGCTGATCTACTGCAGCGGCAAGCGCTACGAGGGCGAGGTCAACCCCCGCTGGGCCCTGCGCCTGGTCACCGGCCTCGATGGCCGTCCGATCGCCCCCTGGCCCGTGCCCCACGGCCAGGGCCAGCCCCTGGCGGCAGCGGAGGCCAAGGCCTGGCTGAAAGCGCTCGGCCAGACCCTGGGGGTGCCCCTGCAGCGGCGGCGGCTGCGGGATCCCCTCGACCCCCAGCGCCAGGTGTGGGCCGTGCCCCTCACCTGGGAGCAGGAGCAGTGGTGCAGCAGCCCCTGGCCGCTGCCGCGCCCGTTGCGTCAGCTCACCCTGGCGCCGGGGCCGGCGGGGCTGCGGCTGCCCCTGGAGCACTTCCCCGGCGACGTTCCCTGTCAACTGCTCACCCTGGAGATCGACAGCCAGGGCTGGGGACTGTTCCTGCCGCCCCTGGAGCGGCGGCCCACGGAGCAGCTGCTGCAGGCCATCAGCGGCCTGGCCCGGCAGCCGGTCACGGGCAGCCCCCTGGCGCCGCCGGAGTTCAGCGGACTGCTGCCGGTGGATGCGGACGAGGGCTGGCAGGTGCTGGGCCTGGCCGCCGATCCGGGGGTGCTGGAGATCAACCTGCCGGTGTGCGCCGGCTGGAGCAACTACCGCCATTGGATCCGGCTGCTGGACGGGGCCGCGGCGGAGGTGGGGCTGCGCAGCTGGAAGGCGAGGGGCGACGGCGACCAGGAGGGCACCGGCGGCGGCAATCACCTGCTCTGGGGCGGACCGAGCCTGGAACGCCACCCGTTCTTCAGCCGGCCGGCCTGGCTGGTGGGGGTGCTGCGCTACTTCCAGCACCACCCCAGCCTCGGCTACCTGTTCTGCGGGGCCGGCGTGGGGCCGGCCTCCCAGGCGCCGCGGCCGGATGAGGCCCTGGGCAGCCTGTTCGACCTGGAGCTGGCCTACTGCTTTCTGGAGCGGCTGGGGTCGGGCGACCAGCGCCAGCTGATCGGCGAGACCCTGCGCCACCTGCACGCCGACCGCTCCGGCAACAACCACCGCTGCGAGATCAGCCTCGACAAGTTCTGGAATCCGGGCACGCCGGCCGGCTGCCTGGGGCTGATCGAGTTCCGGGCCCTCGAAACCCTGCCCGATCCCGACTGGACCGCGGCCATCGCCCTGCTCTGGAGCTCGCTGGCGGCGATGCTGCTCAGCCCTGAGCGGCGCCCAGCCGGGCTGCGCCCCTGGGGAGCGGCGCTGCACGACCGGCTGCTGCTGCCCTCGGCCCTCTGGCACGACCTGGAGCTGGTGCTCGCCGATCTGGAGCAGGCCGGCCTGCCGTTGTCAGCCGAGCCGTTCCGGGCGATCTGGCACTGGCGCTTCCCAGCCCTGCTGGAGTGGCACGGGCAGGATCCCGGCGAACGGCTGACCCTGCTGCCGGCCCTGGAGCCCTGGCCCCTGATCTGCGACACCCCACGGGAGGGGGGCTTCACCAGCCGTTTCGTGGACGCGTCCCTGCAGCGCTTCGAGGTGCAGTGCAGCGCCGCCTTCCGCCGGCGCCACCAGCTGCTGCTCAACGGCCGCCCCCTGCCCCTGGCGGATGGCCCCCTGGCGGTGCGCTACCGCCAGCACCGGCTCTACCCCTGCCTACATCCGGGCATCGACCCCCAACTGCCGCTGGTGCTGCAGCTGCTGGAGCCTGGGGCTTCCGCCGGCGAGGCGCCGGCGACGGTGCTGGCCCAGTGGCGACTGGAGAGCGCCGCAGCGGGCTGGCAGCAGGAGGGGCTAGGGCGGCTTCAGGGGCCGCCCGGCCGGCCCTGGCAGCCCCTGGAGGCCGGACTGTGCACGGTGGATCTGCGCCAGGAGAGCGAGCCGGGGCTCTGATCCCAGAGCCTGATCCCAAAGATTTTGCGGCGGTACCGCCCCGCGATGGGACCGCGCGCTCCACGCTGCAGTCGTTGACTGCAGTGAGAAGGCACACCATGGGCAGATCTGGGGCAACGCTGCCCGGGCCACCGGTGCTCAAGGAGAGCGGCCAGCGGGAGGTGTTCTGCGGGCTCACCTCGATCGTGTGGCTGCACCGGCGCATGCCCGATGCCTTCTTCCTGGTGGTGGGCTCACGCACCTGCGCCCACCTGATCCAGAGCGCCGCGGGCGTGATGATCTTCGCCGAACCCCGCTTCGGCACGGCGATCCTGGGGGAGCGCGACCTGGCCGGCCTGGCCGACGCCAACGAGGAGCTCGACCGGCTGGTGGCGCGGCTGCTGGAACGGCGCCCCGAGATCCGCACCCTGTTTCTGGTGGGCAGCTGCCCCAGCGAGGTGATCAAGCTGGATCTGGCCAAGGCGGCCGAGCGCCTGCAGCAGCAGCACGCCAGCCGCGTGCGGGTGCTCAACTACTCCGGCAGCGGCATCGAAACCACGTTCACCCAGGGGGAAGACGGCGCCCTGCTGGCGATGGTGCCGCTGCTGCCGCCCGCCGGCGACCCCGCGCAGGCCGACCAACTGCTGCTGGTGGGCACCCTGGCCGATGGGGTTGAAGACCGGCTGATCGCCCTGTTCGAGCGCCTGGGCATCCCCAGGGTGCGCAGCCTGCCGCCACGGCGCTCCACCGAGCTGCCGCCGGTGGGCCCCGGCACCCGGGTGCTGCTGGCCCAGCCGTTCCTCTCCGCCACCGCCCGGGCTCTGGTGGACCGGGGCGCCGAGCTGATCGCCGCCCCCTACCCGTTCGGCGTGGAGGGCAGCCGGGCCTGGATGGCGGCAGCGGCCCAGGCCTTCGGCATCGCCCCGGCCCAGATCGCCGCGGTGCTCGATCCGCTGGTGGAGCGCGGCCGCCAGGCGATCGCACCGCACCGGGAGGTGCTGGCGGGCAAACGGCTGTTCCTGCTGCCCGATTCCCAGCTGGAGATCCCCTTGGCCCGCTTCCTGAGCCGCGAGTGCGGCATGGAGCTGGTGGAGGTGGGCACCCCCTATCTCGATCGCAAGCTGATGGCCGAGGAGCTGGCCCTGCTGCCGGAGGGCACCCAGCTGAGCGAGGGTCAGCACCTCGACAACCAGCTGGAACGGGTGCGCGCCTCCCGGCCCGACCTGGTGGTCTGCGGCCTGGGCCTGGCCAACCCGCTCGAGGCCGAGGGCATCGCCACCAAGTGGTCGATCGAGCTGGTGTTCAGCCCGATCCACGGCTGCGACCAGGCCGGTGATCTGGCCGAACTGTTCGCCCGGCCGTTGCGCCGCCGCGCCGCCCTCAGCTTCGCCTGAGCCAACCGCCCACCCCGTTCGCCCCTGCACCGCCTCCATGGACCTCACCCTCTGGACCTACGAAGGTCCGCCCCACGTGGGCGCCCTGCGCGTCGCCGCCTCGATGGAGGGGGTGCACTACGTGCTGCATGCCCCCCAGGGAGACACCTATGCCGATCTGCTGTTCACGATGATCGAGCGGCGCGACAAACGGCCACCGGTCACCTACACCACCTTCCAGGCCCGCGACCTGGGCGGCGACACCGCCGAGCTGGTGACGCGCACGATCGCCGAGGCGGTGGAGCGCTATGCGCCCGAGGCCCTGCTGGTGGGTGAGAGCTGCACCGCCGAGCTGATCCAGGACCAGCCCGGCGCCCTGGCCGGCGGCATGGACCTGGGCGGCATCCCGGTGGTGAGCCTGGAGCTGCCCGCCTACTCCAAGAAGGAGAACTGGGGAGCCGCCGAAACCCTCTACCAGCTGGTGCGGGGCCTGCTCAAGGCCCAGGTGCCCCCACCGGGAAGCGAGAAGCCGGATCCCGGCCGCTGGCGCCAGGAGGGCCGCCGGCCGCGGGTGAACCTGCTGGGCCCCTCCCTGCTGGGCTTCCGCTGCCGCGACGACGTGCGCGAGATCACGGCGCTGCTGGCCGACCACGGCATCGACGTGAACGTGGTGGCCCCCCTGGGGGCCCGCCCCGCCGACCTGGTGCGCCTGCCTGACGCCGATGCCAACCTCTGCCTCTATCCCGAATTGGCAGGCCCGGCGTGCAGCTGGCTGGAGCGCAGCTTCGGGATGGCCACGGTGCGCACGGTGCCGATCGGCATCGGCGCCACCACGGCCTTCCTGCGCGAGCTGCATGGCGTGCTGGGCCTGGAGCTGCCGGCCGATCTCGTGGCCGGCGCCGATGGGGTGTGTGAAGCCGAGCGGCGCTCGCGCCTGCCCTGGTATTCGCGCTCCGTGGATTCCACCTACCTCACCGGCAAGCGGGTGTTCATCTTCGGCGACGCCACCCACGCCATCGCCGCCGCCCGCATCGCCAGCCGCGAACTGGGATTCCAGGTGGTGGGCCTGGGCAGCTACAGCCGCGAGCAGGCCCGCGAGGTGCGGGCCGCCGCCAAGGAGCTGGGCCTCGAGGCCCTGATCAGCGACGACTACCTGGCGGTGGAAGCGGCGATGGCGGAGGCGGCACCGGAGCTGGTGCTGGGCACCCAGATGGAGCGCCACAGCGCCAAGCGCCTGGGGATCCCCTGCGCCGTGATCAGCTCACCGCTGCACGTGCAGGACGTGCCGGCCCGCACCTCACCCCAGATGGGCTGGGAGGGGGCCAACGTGATCTTCGACAGCTGGGTGCATCCACTGATGATGGGCCTGGAGGAGCACCTGATCGGCATGTTCCGCCACGACTTCGAATTCGTGGAGGGCCATCGCAGCCACCTCGCCGAGGCCGCCCCAGCAGGCTCCCGATCAGGCATCCCCTCCGCCATCCCAGACGCCGAATCCGCTACTTCACTGGCCGCCGAGGCAGCTGCCACCCCCGGAAACGGCGAACTGCGCTGGACAGCCGATGGCGAGGCGGAACTCTCCCGCATTCCCTTCTTCGTGCGCGGCAAAGTGCGGCGCAACACGGAGGCCTTCGCCCGGGAACGGGGCCTGGTGAGCATCGACGGCGAAACCCTCTACGAGGCCAAGGCGCACTTCAGCCGCTGAGTGATTGTGCTCAGCCACTTGTGGGGATTTGAGCATCTCAACCGCGCCGTTGTTTCGGATTGCACCACCCCTCGGTCAGCGGTGATGGCCGGGTCTTGGATGGAGTCAACCAGCCGGGATCCTGCTCCTGATCGGCGGCTGAATCTGAACTGTCTGCAACCATGACCACCACGCTTCCCCCTGCAGCCGTGTCCCCGCCGGGCAGCCGGCAGCCTGCCTCTGGCGATCGGGCTGGCAGTCGGGACGGTGAAGGCAGCGTTCAGGTGCACCAGGATCCAGCGCTGAAGATCGAGGAAGGGGCCCTGGTGATTGCCGTCTACGGCAAGGGAGGCATCGGCAAGAGCACCACCTCCTCGAATCTCTCGGCGGCCTTCTCCAAGCTGGGCAAGCGGGTGCTGCAGATCGGCTGTGATCCCAAGCACGACAGCACCTTCACGCTCACCAAGCAGATGGTGCCCACCGTGATCGACATCCTCGAAACCGTGGATTTCCACACCGAGGAGCTGCGGCCGGAAGACTTCGTGTTCGAGGGTTTCAACGGCGTGATGTGCGTGGAGTCCGGCGGCCCACCGGCCGGCACCGGCTGCGGCGGCTATGTCACCGGCCAGACGGTGAAGCTGCTCAAGGAACATCACCTGCTCGAGGACACCGACGTGGTGATCTTCGATGTGCTGGGGGATGTGGTGTGCGGTGGCTTCGCGGCCCCGCTCCAGCATGCCGATTACTGCCTGATCGTGACGGCCAACGACTTCGACTCGATCTTCGCGATGAACCGCATCATCGCCGCGATCCAGGCCAAGGCGAAGAACTACAAGGTGCGCCTCGGTGGCGTGGTGGCCAACCGCTCGGAGGACACCGACCAGATCGACCGGTTCAACGACCGGGTGGGCATGAAGACCATGGCCCACTTCCCCACGGTGGATGCCATCCGCCGTTCACGCCTGAAGAAATGCACCATCTTCGAGATGGAGCCCACCCCCGAGGTGGAGGCGGTGCAGAACGAATACCTCAAACTCGCCCAGAAGATGCTGGACGACGTGAAGCCCCTGGAAGCGGAATCCCTCAAGGACCGGGAGATCTTCGACCTGCTGGGCTTCGACTGATCAGAACGTCGGCCCCAGATCCACGCAGCCCTTGCTCTGGAAGGCGTCCACCTTCTCGCCCAGCCGGTCGGCCGCCTGGGCCACCTGTTCCACCACCTGGCCATAGGTGGCGGCGTAGCGGGCGTAGGCGTCGGGATCGGCGTTGCGCAGCGTTTCAGCCTGGGAAGGATTGAGGCGCATGGTGCGCATCTCCTCGAGGCGTGGATCAAAGGTGTTGGTCTTGAGGTCGCTGATCTCGCCGCGCAGCTCCCGGCAGGCCGCCAGCACCCGTTGCTGGTGCTGGCGCCTGAGCTGCCAGGCGAGCGCGAACACCCCCACCAGCGCCAGCAGCACAGCAATCACGGAGACCTTGGCGCGGAGGGTGAGCGGTGGCATCGGCAAGGGGGCTCAGCGGGTGGTGAACTCAGATCTCAGCGGCCGCCCGCTGCACCAGCCGGCGGGCGACGGCCTGGGTGCCGGTGTGGCGGTAGGTGTCCGTGAAGGTATCCAGGAACGTGGCCATCTGATCGAAGCGGCCCTGCCAGGGGCCGAGGGTGGTTTCCAGGGCCTGCACCGCCTTCTGGCCGCTGAGGCCGAGGGTGCTCACAAAGCCACCGGCCCAGCCCAGCCAGGTGTCCACGCCACGGCGGATGAAGCTGAGGTGGGCCGCCTCCCCCCGCCCCGGGATCAGGGAGGCCATGCCGGCGTAGGCGGGCAGCTGGCGCAGGTCGCTCTGGCCCACCGCCCCGAGCAGATCGTCGAGCCGCGCCAGGGCCTGATCGCCCAGGGGCAGCAGGGCGTCGAAGCACACCAGCGCCGCCATCCGCACCCGGGCCTCACTGCCGTAGTCCGCCAGGGCGGCGGCGAAGTCGCCGAAGCTGTCCCCCGGCAGGCCGTTCACCTGGGTGAAGGCCAGCAGCTCAGCGGCCACCTTGAGGCCCAGATCGGCCGCCTGCAGGGTGTCGCTGCTGGGGGTGAGGTCGGCCACCCGCCGCAGCAGCGGCACCGCACCGCCCACGTTGGCCAGCAAGCGCAGGCCACCGCCGGCCCGCTGGGAGCGGTTCACGGCGTCGTAGAGGCTCAGGGCCCGCCCATAGCCCTCGTGGCGGGCGCGGCTGAGCACATCGGCCCGGGCCCGCACCTGGGCGATCAGGGCCGGATCCTCACTGCCCATCACCTCGGCAATCAGGGCGTCGGCGGAGGTGATGTTCTGCCAGCCCCCCGGCACCAGGGTGCCGATGCCCTTGAGGGCCAGCACGGTGAGGTTGCGGCGGGGCAGGCGCTCGAGGCGCTCGAGAACCGTGGCGCTCATCGGGCCCCCTTGGCAGGCAGGGCCGGTGCCTGCAGATCCGCCAGACCCGACAGGTCGAAGGCGTCCAGCAGCTCATGGCGCTGGGCCGGATCCAGCCCCGCCCCCTGGCCGATCACCTTCACCTGAAAGCGCTCAGCCACCAGCAGGGCGCTGGCCTGGGGGCCCTGCTCCACCAGCGGCCAGCCCTGGATGCGCTCGGAGCTGGCGCTGAACTTCTCGCGGGCCTCGGGGGCGGTGGTGGTGTCGGAGATGGCCAGCAGGGCCAGGGTGCTGTCGCCCTGCTTGAGGCGGGCCTCACTGAAGCCCCGCTTCTCCTGGGTGTACACCAGCTGCTCGCCCGGGCCGGCCTCCGGGAACAGGGCGTTGAAGGCGGTGCCGTTCACCACCTGGGCGCTGGGCACATCGCCCACCGTGCCCCCCGGCAACCACTCCCCGATCGGCAACAGCAGCAGGCCGGCGAGCAGCACCCCCACCGCCAGCAGGAGGCCGAGCCCCCAGCGAACGATCCGCCCCATGGCAGCACCGTGATTGGCTGAACTTGAATAGCCCAGTCCCGGCCCGCGGCCCGCGGATCGTTGCAGATCGGATCGTTGCGGATCTGCCACGATTCCACCCAGGCCGGGAGGGAGCAGGTGAGCGAGGGCTCCGCCCTGATCGAGGCCCTGCGCCGTCCCCAGGCCTACGGCCATCCGGTGGAGACCATCGCGGTGCTCGAGACCCACATCTCCTGGGTGCTGCTCACCGGCTCTGTGGCCTACAAGATCCGCAAGCCCGTGGATCTGGGCTTCGTGAACTTCACCACCCTGGCGCTGCGCCTTCACGACTGCCGCGAGGAGCTGCGCCTCAACCGGCGCCTGGTGAGCGACCTCTACCTGGGTCTGGCGGCCGTGGTGCAGACCGAACGGGGACCCCGGCTGCAGGAGCTGGCGGAGAACACCAGCGACGGGGAGATCCTGCGGACTGCGCCGCTGGAGGTGGCCGTGCGGATGCGCCAGTTTCCCCAGGAGGCCCTGCTGCCGGCCGCCCTGGCGCGGGAGGAGGTGGGGGGCGAGCAGATCGAGGCCCTGGCGGACACCCTGGCCCGCTTCCACGCCGCCGCGGCCGTTGCCCCCGCCGCCGGCCCCTACGGCACCCCGGCTGCGGTACTTGAGCCGGTGGAGGCCAATGTGGCCTGCCTGCGGCAGCGAGCGGCCGCCGAGCTGCAGGCCCGCATCGAGCGCTTGGCGGGCTGGAACCGGGCCGCCTTCGCCGAGCTGGAGCCGCTGCTGGTGCACCGCCTGGAGCAGGGGCGGGTACGCGAGTGCCACGGTGATCTGCACCTGGGCAACATGCTGCTGCGAAACGGGCGCATCGAGGTGTTCGACTGCCTCGAGTTCAGCCCCGCCCTGCGCTGGATCGACGTGATCAGCGACCTGGCCTTCCTGGTGATGGATCTGCAGCAGCGCGGCCATCCGGCTCTGGGGGCCCGGCTGCTCAACCACTGGCTGGACCTCAGCGGCGACCACGGCGGCCTGGCCCTGTGGCGCTGGTATCAGAGCTACCGGGCCCTGGTGCGCGCCAAGGTGGCAGCCCTCAGCGGCGACGGCAGCGCCGATGGACCGGTGGCGGCCTACCTGGACCTGGCCGAGGCCAGCATCACGCCGGCCCCCCAGGCGGTGCTGATCTGCCACGGGCTCTCCGGCAGCGGCAAATCACACCACACCGGCCCGCTGGCGGCCGAGCTGGGGGCCATCCGCCTGCGCTCCGATGTGGAGCGCAAGCGGATGTTCGGGCTCTGGGGCATCCCGGCCGGCCCCAGGCGCCAGGGGGATCTCTATGGCCGGCAGGTGAGCGAGGAGCTGTTCGGCCAGCGGCTGCCAGAGCTGGCGGCGCAGGTGCTGGCAGCCGGTTTTGCGGTGATCGTGGATGCCTGCTTCCTGCGCCGCGGCGACCGGGCCGCCATGGCGGCGGTGGCGGGCCGGGCTGGGGTGCCCCTGCTGATCCTGGAGTTCAGCGCCCCGGAGGCGCTGCTGCGGGAGCGCATCGAGCAGCGCCAGCGCCGCGGCCACGACCCCTCCGACGCTGATCTGACGGTGCTGGAGCGCCAGATCGGCTGGGATGAACCCCTCGACTCCGACGAGCGGCAGCAGGCGATCGCCGTGGGCCCCCAGAGCGCGGTGGCGGCCACGGCGGCGGCGGTGCGCCGGCGCTGGCGCCGGGCCCTGCGGCAGCCGGAGCAGCCATGAGCGGCCGCTGGCGCCAGCCCTATCTGCTGCTGGTGGAGCTGAGCTGGTGGCGCTTCCTGGCGCTGGTCACGGGGCTGTACCTGCTGATCAACCTGCTGTTCGCCGGCCTCTACCTGCTCGATCCCGCCGGCATCGGTGGCAGCGACGATCTGCCTGTGTCCCTGCGGGCCTTTTTCCTCTCGGTGGAGACGCTGGCCACGATCGGCTACGGCTCCCTCTACCCCGACAGCCTCTGGGTGCACCTGGTGACCACCGGCGAGGCGATCACCGGCCTGATCCTGGTGGCCCTGATCACCGGCCTGGCCTTCGCCCGCTTCGCCCGCACCCCGCAGAGCGTGGAGTTCGCCGAGGAGGCCCGGATCGAGGCGCACGAGGGCCGCGAGTGCCTGGTGATCCGGCTGCACAACAGCCGCCCCAACACCCTCTTTGATGTGCGCGTGCGCGTGTTCTGGCAGCCCCCCGATGGGGACCGGCAGCTGCGGCCGCTGCCCCTGCTCACCCCCGACGGCCTGCCCATGCTCGACGACCTGCGCCTGCTGCATCCCCTTGAGGACGGCGGTCCGCTGGCGGGCCATGACCGCGATCCTGCGGCGGGCGGGGGCGAACTGCTGGTGAGCTTCAGCGGCATGGATGCCACCCTGGAGCGCCCGATTCACCTGGTGCACCGCTACCCAGCCAGGGCGATCGTGCGGGCCGGCTCCACCACCCCATGAGCACCGCCCCATGAGCGCCTCTCCAGGCCAGCCTGAGCCCGCCGACGCCCCGAGCCCGCGCACGGTGCTGGTGAGCGGCGCCAGCCGCGGCATCGGCCGCGCCATCGCCGAGCGCCTGCTGGCCGAGGGCCACCGGGTGAGCGCGGGGGTGCGCGATCCGGCGGGCCTGCAGGCCGAGACCGGCGCGGCGGCACTGTGCCGGCAGGCGCCCGATCGCCTGCTCATCCATCCCTACGAGGCCAGCGCCGGCGACGCCGCCCCCCGCGGACCGAGGGCCTGGGTGGAGGCCACCGCCGAGCGCTGGGGCGGCATCGACGCCCTGGTGCACTGCGCCGGGGTGTTCTCGCGGGTGGGCCTGCAGTACGCCGACGGCGAGGAAGAGGAGATCGGCCGCGTACTGGATGTGAATCTGATGGGCCCCTGGCGGCTGAGCCGGGCCGCCTGGCCCCTGCTGGCGGCCAGTGGCGACGGGCGCGTGCTGACGCTGGTGTCGATGAGCGGCAAGCGGGTGAAGGGGCGACTGGCCGCCTACGGCGCCAGCAAGTTCGCCCTGCTGGCCCTCTGCCAGACGATGCGCAACGAGGGCTGGGACAACGGCATCCGCGTCACGGCCATCTGCCCCAGCTGGGTGAACACCGCCATGGCCGCCGCCGTCACGGCGATCCCCCGCCAGGCCATGACCCAGCCGCAGGACCTGGCCGCCAGCGTCAGCCATCTGCTCGCGCTGCCGGCGGCGGCGGTGCCGTTCGAGTTCAGCGTCAACTGCCAGCTGGAGGCCTGAAGCCCATGGCCAGCACCGCCCGCCAGCACCACTACCGCCTGCTGCTGGTCGGCTGCGTGGCGCTGCTGGCGATCTTCACGCTCCCCGACCCCTGGGGCCGCCTCGCCACGCCCGGCTACCTGGTGCTGGGGGCGATCATGCTGCGCACCCTGGGCACCCGGTCCAGCCGTGGCCCCCGCGGCAGCCTCAGCCTGAGGCTGTACCGCGCCACAGGCATCGCCACCCTGGCCGTGGGCGGTTTCTGGCTGCTCACCCCGCTGGAGCTGCGCGGCACCGGCGTGCCGGTGGTGGTCCTCTGGGCCCTGTTCAGCGTCTGGAGCGCCCAGCGGCTGATCCGCCAGCTGGGCGAGGAGCGCAGCGTGGACCAGGCCGTGCTCAGTGGTGCCCTGGCCGGCTATCTGATGCTGGGCCTCTCCGGCGGGTTTCTGAGCGCGGCCGTGGAGACCGTGGCGCCCGGCAGTTTCACCAGCGTCGACCTGACCCCGGCCGGACCCGACGGTCTGGAGCCTGTGTGGAGGCTCGACTTCGTGCGGCTGAACTACTTCGCCTTCGTCTCCCTCACCACCACCGGCTATGGCGACATCCTGCCGGTCACGCCGGCGGCCCAGATGGTGAGCATTGCCCTGGCGGTGGCCGGCAACAGTTACCTGGCCATCGTGATGGGACTGCTCATCGGGCGGTTCAGCATGCGCAGCAGCGATGGCGACGAGACCGGCGGCGACTGAAGCAACCGGGTCCACGCCAGCCCCTGCGACTGGCTGTGAGGAACGGTGTCAGTGCAGTTAGCGGACAGGACTGATGCCCAGCAGACGCGCAGATTGAAGCCACGGCACCTGAACGCTTCGCCGGGTTCTCTCCCCTCAACGCCATGACTTCGCTCCGCCTGCTGGCGCTGCTCGGCTCCGCCGTCTCGCTTGCTGCCGTGGCCCTCCCCAGGGCCGCCGGTGCGCAGACCCTGTACTCCCTCAACACCACCTGCAGCATCCAGCGCATGGCCCCCGTGCCCTGCGTCGTGGAGGCGGTGGACGTGGGCGATGCCACCGAATACCGGCACCGGGTGGGCGACCGCACCCTCGTGTACCGGGTGATCGATGAGCCCTATGTGCGGATCGAGGCCCTCAACCCCACCACCAACACCTGGGGGCCGGTGCGCAACGCCTCCATCCGCTTCTCCACCAACGAGCTCTGCTTCAACGACCGCGCCTTCTGCGTGATCAACCCCAACTATCTCAACAGCGTGCGGGAGGAAGGCGGCCCGGCCCTGGCTGGCCGTGACCGGATGGCGCTGAGCTTCGGCAGCAACGGCCGCACCGAGATCGCCTGCTTCGACGACGGCTGCACCCGGCTGAAGGAGGCCCTGGACCAATGAACCGTCTGATCCGCCTGGGCACCCTCGCTGCCCTGAGCCTTTCCCTGGCCCTGCCCCCCCTGCCGCTGCTGGCCTCAGGAGCTGCCGCCACCGAACCAGCGGCAGCTCCTGAGCCAACCCTGCTCGCCCGTGGCGGCGGCGGCGGTGGTGGTCGCGGCGGTGGTGGTGGTCGCGGCGGCGGTGGCAGCAGCTACGGCCGCAGCAGCGGCTCCAGGCCCAGTGGCAGCGGCCGCACCGGCTTCGGCAACTACAGCAACGGCGGCAGCGCCTACCGGGGCAGCAGCAAACCCGCCGGTGGCTTCAGCAGCGGCAGCAAGCCCAAGCCCGCCGCAAGCGGGACCCGGCAAACGCAGCGCAGCCAGACCGCCACGACCCGCCAGCAGGGCCGCCAGGACGGGGCCGGGGACCGACAGGGCCAGCGCACGGACCAGCGCGGCGATCGCCAGGGGGAACGCACCGACCGCACCGACATCCGCCAGGACAACCGCACGGACCGCAGCACGAACCGCCAGGACCAGCGCAGCGACCGCGTGTCGGACCGCACGGACGTGCGGCGCGACCGCTCCGACAACCGCTGGGACAACTACTGGTCGGGCTGGGCCCGGCCGGGTTGGGGCTATGCCCGCCCATGGAACTACGGCTGGTATGGCGGCTGGAGTTCTCCCCCCTGGAACTGGTGGGGTGCCAGCGCCGCGGCCTGGGGCGTCACCACCCTCACCACCGCCGCGATCATCGACGCCGCGGTGGATGACGCCATCTCCGATCAGGTCACCTACATCGCCGTGCCCAACACCAGCTTTGAGCTGTACTACCCGAGCGTCGAACCTGCCGGCAGCCAAGGCGTGACCTTCGTGGTGAACGACAACACCGGCACGGTGGAGATGACGGCGGACTGTCAGCAGGGAACCCTCGACGGACGGACACCCCGCACGGCCGCGGAAGCTGAGTTGCTCAACGCGGCCTGTGTGGTGGCCTATGGGGACGGCTGACCCCCCCCTCAGGCGCCGCCGTCTTCAAGCGCTGCAGAGTGGTCGGGGCTGCGGGCGCTGAAGGCGGCGAGGGCACTCGGAAGGGTCGGGAAGAACCGCTCCGGCCCCAGGCGCTCGACGATGCCGGCCCGCTCCAGCAGGGCGTAGAGGTCCTGCTTCACGCGTGCCATGGCGAAGGTGATGTTGCGCCGCTGGAGCTCCTGGGAGAAGTCCTGCAGGGCATCGGCGGCCGTGATGTCGATCTCCGCAATCGCTTCGGCGTTGAGCACGAACCACTCCACCGGTGTCTGTTCTGCGGCAATCGCCTCAAGGGCCCGCCGCCTGAAGTTTTCAGCGTTGGCGAAGCACAGCGGCGCGTCGTAGCGGTATAAAACCAGCCCCGGCACAGTGGTGGCGCCCTTCCAGTCCTTCACGTCGTGCAGGCCGGCAAGGTTCGGTGCCGAACCCAACACCGCATCGTGCGGGCGCATCAGGCGGGCGAGCAGATCCACCACCGACAGCGCCACCGCTAGACCCACTCCGATCAGAAGGTCGGTGGCCAGCACACCGAACAGCGTGATCAGAGCCAGGCGGAATTCGCTGCGCTTGAACTGCCGCAGCCTCCGAAACTCCGGCACCTCGATCAGGCGCAGGGCCGCATAGATCACGATCGCTCCCAAAGCCGCCTCGGGGAAGAGCGCCAGCAGGGGTCTGAGAAACAGCAGCACGATCAGCACCACTGCGAAGGCCACCAGCGAGAACAGCTGGGAGCGACTGCCGAGGGAATCGCCGATCGCCGTGCGGCTGCCGCTGCTGCTCACCGGAAACCCCTGGAACAGACCATTGCCCAGATTCACCGTTCCAAGCGCCAGCAACTCCTGGTTGGCATCGATGTGATAGCCGCCGCGAGCGGCGAAGGCGCGGGCTGTGAGCACGTTGTCGGAATAGCCCACCAGAGCGATGCCCAGCGCGGTGGAAAGGAGGTAGTTCAGGTTGCCGGCGGTGATGCCGCGCGGGATGGCCAGCGAGGGCAGCCCCGCCGGGATGGGGCCGATCACGGCCACCCCGGCCTGGTCGAGACGGAAGACGCCCACCACCGAGCTGGCCAGCAGCACCGCCAGCAGCGAGCCGGGTGCTTGCGGGAACCGGCGCTGCACCCAGAAGAGAAACACCAGCACCCCCGCCGCCAGCAGGAGGGTTGGAAGATGGATTTCGCCCTGATGCTGGAGCAGTTCCTGCAGCTGGCCCGAGAGTGACTCAGCCGACAGCGGCACACCACTGATCTTGCTGATCTGGCCAGTGATCATGATCACCGCCACACCAGCCATGTAACCCACCAGGATCGGCTTGGAGAGCAGATCGGCCAGAAAGCCGAGCCGCAGCCAGGCCCCCAGGCAGCACACCATTCCCACCAGCAGCGCCAGGGTGCTGGCGAGCAAGGCATAATCAGCCGCGTTGCCCCCGGCAAGGGGCCCCACCGCCGCGGCCGTCATCACGGCGGTAGTGGATTCCGGCCCCACGGAAAGCTGCGGCGACGAGCCCAGGAGGGCGTAGAGCAACAGCGGCGGCAAGATCGCCCAGAGGCCCTGGATCGGCTCCACCCCCGCCAGCTCGCCATAGGCCATGCACTGGGGGATGAGGTAAGCCGCCACCGTGACACCGGCCATCAGATCGCTTCGCAGCCAGCCGCCGCGGTAGTGGAGCAACCGGTCCAGGCCTGGCAGCAGCCGGCCGAGCAAGCCAGAGGCGGCACTGCCCGTCTGCGGTGGCCAGGTGTCCGCTGCGGTCACGCGATCAACTCCTCACAGAACTGCGGCCTGGTCTGTCGCTGCCGCGATCCATAGCGTGGCCTAAGGGTGCTGAGAAGCCGCTGACGGCGCGTCCACGGAGCCACGGCGACGCCGCTCACCCCAGCGCAGCTCCCAGCCCTTGACGATCCGGTAGACCACCGGCACCACGAACAGGCTCAGCACCGTGGCCATCAGCAGGCCGGAGAACACCACGGTGCCGATGCTGCGGCGGCTTACCGCCCCCACCCCTTCGGCGAACACCAGGGGCAGAAATCCGGCCAGCGAGGAGATCGCCGTGAGCAGGATCGGCCGCAACCGGGCCACGGCGGCGCCGTGGATCGCCGGCTCCAGGGGAATGCCGGCCGCCAGGCGCTGGTTGGCGAACTCCACGATCAGGATGCCGTTCTTGGCCGCCAGGCTGATCAGCACCAGCAGGCCCATGCGGCCGTACACATCCAGGGGCAGATCGCGCAGGGCCAGCCCGGCGATGCCCCCCAGCAGCCCCAGGGGCACGGTGATCAGGATGATCATCGGGTCGAGGAAGTTCTCGTAGAGGGCAGCCAGCACCAGCACCATCACCACCACCGCCAGCAGGAACACCCGCTCGTTGGCGCCGCCGGCCCGGGACTCCTCCCGCGCCAGACCGGACCATTCCAGATCCGTGAGCTGGCTGCCCAGCTCGCTGCGCACCTCCTGCAGGCGCGCCATCGCCTGGCCGGTGCTCACCCCTTCCCGGGGCTGGGCGCGCACCGCGATCGAGCGCACCAGGCGGGTGCGGGTGATCGTGGCGGGGCCGGTGTCTTCGCGCACGCGCACCAGCTGGGCGAGCGGAATCAGCCGGCCTTCGCGGTTGCGCACCCGCAGGGCCAGCACATCCGCCGGATCGCGGCGGTTGGCGCCCTCGAGCTGCACGATCACCCGGCGGATGCGGTCGCCCTCGAAGCTGTCGTTCACATACTCACTGCCGAAGCTGGCCCCGAGCACGTCCACCACGTCCTGGAGATCCACCCCCAGGGAGGCCAGCTGCAGGCGGTCGGGCTCAAGCTGCAGCAGCGGGGCATCGGCGCTGAAGCGGGTGGTCACCCGCTCGAAGTCGCCGCTGGCCTGGGCGGCGGCGATGAAGGTCTGCACCTGCTCCTGAAACGCGCTGAGGCTGAGGCGGCCGCCGCTGGTGTCGAGCAGGTCGAACTCGATGCCCCCCTCGGCGCCGAAGCCGCGCACACTGGGGGCCTCGATCACCACCACCTGGCCATCGTCGATGGCCCCGGCCAGCTCGCGGTTGAGGCGGGCGGCGATGGCGGCGGGCGTTTGCTCCCCGGGCGGCCGTTCGCCGATCGGCAGCAGCCGCAGGAAGAAGATGCCGCGGCTGGAGGCACTGTCGCCGAAGGAGCGGCCGGCATAGAAGTTGCCGAAGCTCACCGCCGGCTCCTGGCTCACCAGCTCCCGCACCCGCTCCATCACCTCCTGGGTGCGGGCCAGGGCCATACCGTCGGGCAGCACCACCACGCCGCGCAGCTGGCTGCCGTCCTCCTGGGGGATGAACGCCTTGGGGCGCTGCTGGTAGGCCCAGGCCGTGAGCAGCAGACCCGCCAGCAGCATGGCCACCACCCGCCGCCGCCAGACCAGGGCTTTCGTGAGCCAGCGGTCGTAGGGGCCCTCCAGGGCCTCCAGGGCGCGGCGGGGAGGATCGATCAGGCGCAGCAGCAGCCAGCGGGGCTCGCGCTGCTCAGCGCTGAGCAGCCGGCTGGCGGCCACCGGGGTGAAGGTGAGGGCGTTGAAGGTGGAGAACACGATCGTGGCGCCGATCGTCAGGCCAATCGGGGCATACAGACGGCCCGTGCTGCCCTGCAGGGTGAGCACCGGCAGGAACACCGCGATCAGCACCAGGGAGGTGGCGATCACCGCGCCGCCCAGCTCCGCCATCGCCTCCCGTGCCGCCTCCAGGGGCGGATGGCCCCGCTCCATGCGACGGCCGATGTCCTCACTCACCACGATGGCGTCGTCCACCACCAGGCCGGTGGCCAGCACCATCCCGAACAGGGTGAGGGTGTTGATCGAGCTGCCGCTGAGGCGCAGCACCGTGAGCGAGCCCACCAGCGCCACCGGCACCGCCAGGGCGGAGATCAGGGCCAGCCGGCTGTTGCCCAGCCCCAGCAGCAGCGCAAAGAACACCAGCAGCACGGCATCGCGCAGGCCCGCCAGGGTGCGGTCGATCCCCTGGCGCACGGTTTCGGCCTCATCGATGATCACCTGCAGGTCCACCCCGGGGGGGATCTGGCCGCTGAGCTCCTCGAGGGCCTCACTGATGCCCCGGCTCACCTCCAGGGCATTGCTGCCGTCGCGCTGGAAGATCCCCATCGCCACCGTGGAGCGGCCGTCGAGGTTGGTCGCAATCGAGCCGTAGTCCTCGCTGCCCAGGGTCACCCGGCCCACGTCCTGGAGGCGCACCACCCCACCGCCCGGGCCGCGGGCCACCACCAGATCCTCGAATTCCTGAGGCGTGCGCAGCCGCCCCTCCATGCGCAGCGGCAGGGTGAGCATCTGGTCGGCGGGGGCCGGGGCCTCGCCCACCTGGCCCAGGGCCGCCAGCACGTTCTGCTCCTGCAGCGCCCGGCGCACATCGGCGATCGTGAGGTTCGCCAGATTGAGGCGCTGGGGATCGAGCCACAGCCGGAAGGCCAGGGTGCTGCCGCCGAACAGGCGCGCCTCCCCCACCCCGTTGACCCGCTGCAGGCGGTCGATCACCACCTGCTCCACCCAGCCGCTGAGGAAGACGTCGTCGTAGCGGTCGCGCTCGGCGCTGAAACTCAGCACCATCAGCAGGTCGTCGGAGCTGCGCCGCACCCGCACCCCGAAGCGCGACACAGGCCCCGGCAGCCGCGGCTGCACCACCGAGGCCTCGTTCTGGGTGTTGATCTGGTTGATTTCCGGGTTGCCGCCCTCGAAGCTCAGGGTGATGCTGCTGCTGGAGCTGGAGCTGGTGGAGCGGATCTGATCGAGGCCCTCGAGGCCGTTGAGCTGCTTCTCCAGCAGGGAGGTGACCCCCTGCTCCACCACCTCGGGTCCGGCGCCGGGATAGCTGGCGCTCACCGACACCCGGCCCGGGGCGATCTCCGGCAGGTTCTCGATCTGCAGGCCCGGCAGGCTCACCACCCCCGCCAGCAGCACCAGCAGGGCCACCACCACGGTGAGCACAGGCCGGCGCAGAAATGGATCGGAGATCGACCCCTGAGGTCTGCGCTCCACAGCGGGGCCGTCGACTGTCGGGGTTCTAGCCCAGGGCCAGCCCTGGCCGCAGCGTGGCGGCCTGCTCGTCGCTGAGGCGGCCGGCGCCGTGCAGCACCCGGGTGATGCGCTCGATATCGAGCACGGCATGGCAGCGGTAGCCCGCCGCCGCCAGGCGCTCGCGGGCATGGCGGTCGTGGTCGCCGCCGTGGTCGAGGAACACCACCACGTCCTGCACCACCAGGCCGGAGCTCTCCAGTTTGGCGATGCCCTCCAGCACGCTGCCGCCGGTGATCAGGATGTCGTCCACCACCACCACCAGGTCGCCCTCCTCGAAGTCGCCCTCGATCAGCCGCCGGGCGCCGTGGGCCTTCACCTCCTTGCGGGGGTAGATCAGGGGCTTGCGCAGCAGCAGCGACAGGCCCGTGGCGGTGGGCAACGAGCCGTAGGGAATGCCGGCGATGCGATCGAAGGCCAGCTCGCCCATGCAGCCGGCATAGGCATCCAGCACCCGGTGGAAGAGGTTGGGGTCGGAGATGATCTGGCGTAGATCCACGTAGTAGTTGAACACCGCCCCGGAGGCCTGCACGTACTCGCCGAACAGCAGGCAGCCGATGTCGAACAGATCGAGGATCAGCGACTCCATCGGCTCCGGCGCCGCGGCGCCCGGCGACGCCACGGGCTCGGGGGCGTTGCCCGCCAGCCAGAGCTCGCAGCTGGCGCTGCCCTGACGCTGCTCCAGCCAGCGGTCGCGCACGGCGTTGATCTGGGCCTTCAGCGCAGCGGCGCGCTGGGCCATGTCGTCCTCCACCAGCAGGTTCTGGGGCAGGGGCAGCAGCAGTCCGTCGCCTGCGCCGGTGAAGCCCGCCTGCAGCATCGCCTCCAGTTTCTCCTCCTCCCCCCAGAGGCTGCGCAGGATCAGGAAGCGCTCCGGGGCCACCTGCCGCACCCGGGCCAGGACCTCCGGATCGCTGGTGCCCACCTCCAGCAGCAGCTGCTCCTGGGTGCCCCAGAGCAGGGTTTCGCGCACGATGCGCAGATAGAGCGGGTCGTCCTCACTGGGGAAGTGCTGGATGACCCGGGCCGTCTGGTTGGAGCTGTGGCAGCTCATCACCACCGCCTTTCCGGGGTAGAGCAGGAACGGGGCGGCAATGTCCTGGCCGGGCAGCGGCGAGAGGCTCACGGCATCGGCGGCCAGCTCCCGGAACAGGTAGTGGGCAAGGGCCGAGGAGGAGTTGAGGTCGCCGTGCTTGCTGTCGATGATCAGGGGCAGATCGGGCGGCACCAGCTCACGCACCTCCAGCAGCAGCTCCAGCCCCACCGGCCCCAGGGCCTGGTAGAAGCCGAGGCTGGGCTTGTAGGCGCACACGTGGGGGGCGGTGGCCTCGATCACCGCCTTGATCCAGTGCCGTGCCTGGCTGAGGAAGGAGCGGTTGGCCATGCCGCGGCGTGCCGCCCAGCTCTGCAGCATCTCGGGGTTGGGGTCCAGGCCGGTCACCAGCAACGACTGGCGATCGGCCATGGCCTCGGTGAGCTGGACGAAAAAGCCCATGACCGGGGGCTGCCTGCAGCGTTGTTAGGGCACGGCGACTGGGCCGGGCGAGGGCCCGACATACCTCGTAATCCCTCCGCGCAGGCGCCAGGGCAGGGTCTCGCCGGCGTGAAAGGGCACGAGCTCCACAGCGGTGCCGGCGGCGTCATTGCCATGCAGCCGCTGGGGCACCACCACCGGCTCGCGCACCAGGGTGATCGTGCCGGCATTGAGCGGCAGGCCGTAGAAGCGCGGTCCGTGCTCGCTGGCAAACCCCTCCAGGCGATCGAGGGCCCGCTCCTGCTCGAAGACCGCCGCGTAGCTCTCGATCGCAAAGGGGGCGTTGTAGATGCCGGCGCAGCCGCAGGCCGATTCCTTGGCGCCGCGGCCATGGGGGGCACTGTCGGTGCCGAGGAAGAACTTCGGGTTGCCCGAGGTGGCGGCGGCGCGCAGGGCCAGGCGGTGCAGCTCCCGCTTGGCCACCGGCAGGCAGTAGAAATCGGGCCGCAGGCCGCCCGCGAACATGGCGTTGCGGTTGATGTGCAGGTGGTGGGGGGTGATGGTGGCCGCCAGGGTGGGCGGGCCGCTGCGCACGAAATCCACCGCATCGGCGGTGGTGATGTGCTCCAGCACCACCTTCAGCTCCGGATGACGCTGCAGCAGCGGCGCCAGCACCCGCTCGATGAACACCGCCTCGCGATCGAAGATGTCCACCCCGGGGTCCACCACCTCGCCGTGGATCAGCAGCGGCATCCCGATCCGCTCCATCACCGCCAGCACCGGCGTGATCGCCTCGATGGCCGTGACCCCCGCCGCCGAGTTGGTGGTGGCGCCGGCGGGATAGAGCTTGCAGGCCACCCACACCTGCTCGGCGAAGCCCCGCTCCACCTCCGCCGGCTCGATCGTGTCGGTGAGGTAGGCGGTCATCAGCGGCTGGAAGGGGCAGCCATCCCGCAGGGCCTCACGGATGCGCTCCCGGTAGGCGCTGGCCGCCGCCACGGTGGTGATGGGGGGCCGCAGGTTGGGCATCACGATCGCCCGGGCGAACTGGGCCGCGGTGGCTCCGGCCACTGCCTGCAGCATGGCCCCGTCGCGCAGGTGCACATGCCAGTCGTCGGGCTGTCGCAGCGTGAGCTGATGCGGGGGCTCCGGACCTGAAATCTCGGGGCCTGTCATCGCCGTGTCATCGCCGTTGCCACTCCGGATCCACCCTGGCAGATGCCGCAGAGGGCCTCACGCTGGCTCTGGGGCAGGCCAGGGGATCCAGGTCGGCAGGTAAGGATTCATGAAGGCAACTGGCCGCAGGTGATCAGCGGCACGGGGAGCCGTGAGGCCGGTTCCTATGGTTGTTGTGGACAATCCGCTGAAAGCCCATGGGTGCTGCTGCCAAGCTCACGATCGGGGAACTGGAGGCGAGCTACCCCACCTACTGCAAGGCGCTCCGCCTGCTGATCCGCAACGGCCGCAGCTTTGAAGCCATTCAGCGCACCGTGTGCTGGGAACGCCTGAGCTTGCTGCAGAAGTGTCTGCCCACCCGCTACAAGTCGCCCGACTACCTCTACGTGTTGCTCAAGCGCGAGATCGAACAGCCCGCCGCCTGACGCCGATTCCAACAATCCCGTCACGGCCCGGGCCAAATGCCTGACAACGGCGTGACCGGCTGATGGAATGAACGGGCATCGTTTGCTGCCCTGCCTCCATGGCCCACCACCAGATCCTGATCGTCGGCGGAGGCGCCGCCGGCATCACCGTGGCGGCCCAGCTCAAACGGGCACGGGTGGGGCTGGATGTGGCGATCCTGGAGCCCTCGGCCGACCATTACTACCAGCCTGGCTGGACGCTGGTGGGCGGCGGGGTGTTCAGCCTCCAGGACACCCATCGCGCCGAACGGGACCTGATCCCCTCGGGGGTGCACTGGATCCAGGACGGCGCCGCCGCTTTTGAACCGGACCACAATCGCGTCATCACCACCAGCGGCACGGCGATCAGCTACGAGGCGCTGATCGTGGCCACCGGCCTCAAGCTCTGCTGGGACCGCATCGCGGGCCTCACCGAGGCCCTGGGCCAGGGCGGGGTGTGCAGCAACTACAGCAAGGACCACACCGCCTACACCTGGGAGGCGATCCAGAACTTCAAGGGCGGCAACGCCGTGTTCACCTGCGCGCCGATGCCGATCAAGTGCCCCGGCGCGCCCCAGAAGATCGCCTACCTGGCCGACGACGTCTTCAAGAAGAAGAAACTCCAGGCCAACGTGATCTACGCCACCGCCACGCCGGGCATCTTCGGGGTGCCCGTCTATGCCGCGCCCCTGCGGGAGGTGGTGAAGCGCAAGGGCATCGACGCCCGCTACAACCATGTGCTCACCGCCGTGCGCGCGGACAAAAAAGAAGCGGTGTTCAAGGTGACGGAGGGGGAGAGCAGCCGTGAGGAGGTGATTCCCTACAACCTCCTGCACGTCACCCCGCCGATGGCGGCACCCGATGTGGTGGCCGAAAGCCCCCTGGCCAATGGCGCCGGCTTCGTGGAGGTGGATCAGTTCTCCCTCCAGCACGTCCGCTTCGCCAACGTGTTCTCCCTCGGCGATGTGAGCGGCATGCCCAACTCCAAAACCGCCGCCGCCGTGCGGGGCCAGGCGCCGGTGCTGGTGGCCAACCTGCTGGCCCTGCTGGATGGCCAGCCTCTGGAGGCGGCCTACGACGGCTACAGCTGCTGCCCGCTGATCACCGGCTACGGCAAAACGATCATGGCCGAGTTCAACTACAAACAGGAGCCGGTGCCGTCGTTCCCGCTCGATCCCACCAAGGAGCGCTGGAGCATGTGGTTCGTGAAGCGCAAGATCCTGCCGGCGCTCTACTGGAACCGCATGCTCACCGGGGCCCAGCACGAGCGCCGCTTCGTGCCGGGAGTCCGCTGAGGGTCGCTGGCTGAGGGTCGTGGGTGGCGGCGTTCAGGCCACAAGCTCGCGCAGGTGCTGGAGCCGCCGTTCGGTGGACTCCAGCAGCTGCAGCGCGAACATCGGCAGCTGCTCGATGGCGAACAGCATGGCCTCGCGCCGCATCACGATCAGCTTGGTGGGCTCGGTGGCGGTGGCGGTGCCGTGGCGGCGGTGGTCGGGCTGAACGAGGGCGCCCTGGCCGAAACAGCGGCCCGCCCCGAGCTGTTCGGCCTCCGAGCCATCGGCCCAGGTGAGCCGTACGTTGCCCTCCAGCACGCCAAACAGGCAGTCGCCCTGCTCACCGGCCCGGAAGATCACCGCACCGGGCTCGAACTCCTGGATGGAGCCGTTGTGGCTGAGCATCCGCATGCTGTGGAGCAGCTGCTCATCCGCCGTGGGAGCCGGCATACAAACCCCGAAAGAACCATCCCCAGCTTGACGACGCCGGGTTAAGGCAACATCAAGGCTGGCTGGCCGCCAGGCACTGGCGGGCGATCAGCCCCTCCTCATCGGCCGCCACCCGCGTCAGCACCAGCGGCTGCAGCCAGTCGAGCCGCTCGCGCAGCTCTGCCATCAGCGCATCGTCGTGCTCGCCGATGCCGCCGGTGAGGGCGATCACCTCCACCCCGCCGAGGCTGGCGGCCATGGCGCCGATGCCCTGCAGGAGCCGGTGGCGGAACACGGCGATCGCCAGGGCGGCGCCCCCATGGCCCGCCGCAGCCGCGGTCCGCAGCTCGCGCATGTCGCCGCTGAGCTCCGAGAGCCCGCGCAGGCCGCTGGCCTGGTTGAGGCTGCGGTCGAGATCCTCGGCGCTCACCCCCTGGCGCAGCAGATGCAGCAGCAACCCCGGGTCCACGCTGCCGCTGCGGCTGGCCATCACCAGGCCCTCCAGGGGCGTGAAGCCCATGGTGGTGTCGATGCTGCGGGGCCTGCCACCGGTGGGGATGGCGATGGCACACAGGGAGCAGCCGGCCCCCAGGTGGCAGCTGATCACCCGCCGGGCCCCGGGGTGGAGACGGGCCACGGTTTCGGCCACGTGCTGGTGGTTGAGACCGTGGAAGCCATAGCGGCGCAGGCCCTGCTCCCGCCAGGCTGCCGGCAGGGCGTAGGTGAAGGCCGCGGGGGGGAGGCTGGCGTGAAAGCCGGTGTCGAAACACGCCCACTGGGGCAGTGGGGCGCCGGCGGCGGCGCCATGGGTCTCCAGCCACCCCTGCAGCCAGGCGATCGCCTGCAGCGCCGGGCCGTTGTGCAGCGGCGCCAGGGGCACCAGAGCCTCCAGCTCCAGCAGCACCGCCGGGGTGAGCCGGGTGGGGCCGGTGAAGCCGGCACCGCCATGGACGATGCGGTGGGCCACCAGAGCCGGGGCCGGATCGGCAGCGGCGATGACCGGCGCCAGCCACTGCTCCAGCAGGGTCTCCAGGGCCCGGCTGCCGTCGCGGCTGTCAAAAGCCCGCTGCTCCTGCCAGAGGCGCTCGCCCGTGCCATCGCGCAGGGAGGCCTTGAGGCTGGAACTGCCGCTGTTGAGCACCAGCACCGTGGGCGACGGGGTGGCCATGAGGTGTGCAATCGCGCGCTGCTCTGCGCTGGCCTAAGCGCCGCGGCTGCGGTTGGGGCCACCCGGTGGGCGGATGCAGACCGCCGGGGTGCGCGGGAGCACCGCCGCGGCGAGGGCGGCAGGAACCCCAGACCCAGGTGACCCTAGATTGATCGATTGTGCCCATGGCCGGTCGATGACCCCAACCCTGCAATCCCTGCACCCCAACCCTGGATGGAGTGCTCCGTCTCCCGGCGGCGCACCCCCGAGCTGCGCGCCCCCAAGCTGCGACACGGTTGGGAAACACTGCATCCTCGAGCTCTACGACTGCGACCCAGGTCGGCTCGACAACCAGGCTTTCCTCAGGGACACGATCACCGCCGCCGCCCGTGAGGCCGGTGCCACCCTGCTCAACCTCATCACCCACCGTTTCCAGCCC
>SLIG01000063.1 GCA_007135755.1 Cyanobium sp. | reverse complement strand
TGATGCACGAGCGCAACGCTCACAACTTCCCGCTCGACCTGGCTGCCGCGGAAGCCACCCCGGTGGCGCTGAGCGCCCCGGCGATTGGCTGAGGCCAACAGCCACGGCTGAGGCCAACAGCCACGACTGACCAGCTCCAGCGAGACGGAATCTCGGCTGCCCCCTCCCATCCGGGAGGGGGTTTTTTCATGGCTCCATGTCATGGCTGGAGCGGATGGTGATGCCAACAGCCCACTGCCCGTGGCTGACGGGGCGCGTGAGGCGTCCCCACCGCTGCGGGGGCAGGGCGCTGGCTGACGGCAGCACACTGAGCTGAACGCACCGCTCGATACCGGCCCGCCTAGGCTAATCGGGCCGGCTGGTTCAACAAAGCCGATGGTCGGACTTGAACCGACGACCTACTGATTACGAATCAGTTGCTCTACCGCTGAGCTACACCGGCGCCGCCACGAAACTACCACTCGAAGGCAGTCACCTCCGAGCCTCCCGCCCGAGCATGGCCAAGGACTCTGAACGTCCCACGATCGACCCTGCGCTGAGGGAGCGGCTGCTGCTTGAGGCGCGCACCCCCTGGCGGGGTCTGCGCAGGGCCCTTTGGCTGGCCCTCAGCGCCTCGGCTGCCATCGGCCTGGCCACCATGGCCATGCGCTC
This sequence comes from Cyanobium sp., assembly GCA_007135755.1. Lineage (GTDB taxonomy): Bacteria > Cyanobacteriota > Cyanobacteriia > PCC-6307 > Cyanobiaceae > NIES-981. The sequence continues at coordinate 3,315 of SLIG01000063.1, read as the reverse complement.
GGCCGGAGGTGGTGAGGTGCCCTCAGCCGACCTCCTGATCCAGGTCGTCGCCCTGCTCGTCTGCGGCTCCCTGCTCTGGCTCGACCGCAACCGGCTCCCCAACGGCTGAAGGGGCGACAGCGGCTGCGGGAGGAGCGGGGGCCGATTCCGGGGTCGCCCTGTCCAGGTCCAGGGGTTCGAGGAGCAGCAGCGGGATGCCCAGGCTCAGCCGTTCGCTGGCCAGGCGCTCACTCGACAGCGGCGGTTGGCCCGCCAGGGCGCCGGGCGGGCGCGACAGCAGCCAGAAGCTCTGGACCAGCTGTTGCCACTGCCAGAGCAGCAGAGCCAGCAGCAGGGCAGCCAGCAGCAGGCTCACCAGGCGGTTGCCGTTGCTGAGGGGCGAGAGGGCGCCGGCCAGGGCGGCGTGGCTGTCCAGGGTCCAGAGCAGGGGCAGGAGGGCAGCGGCACCGGACACCATCAGCAGCCTGGCGGGCAGGGCCTCCTGAGCCGCCGCCAGGCTGCGCTGGCTGACGCTGCGGGCCCCCAGGGGAACCTGCACCAGCAGCAGGGAGCAGCAGTCGGCCGGCCGCCGCCAGAGCAGCAGGGCCGGAGCCAGGGCCCCCAGTCCCCACACCAACAGCCGCTCCAGGGCCGGCAAAGGTCCCGGGTCGGCCCCGGCCAGCAGCAGCACCAGAGCCAGCAGTTCCAGGGGGATGGCCCCGATGGCGATCAGCTGTAGCCAGAGCAGGGGCTCGCTGCGCGGATTCACGGGGCTGGGGCCGGCGATGGAAGGGTCAGGTGCTGAGGCTGCGGCGCTGGGTGACCAGCTTGAAGGCCTCGATGCGGTCGCTCTCCTGCCAGCCGCTGAAGCGGTCGCAGGAGACCCCGCACTCGAAGCCGGTAGCCACCTCCTTGACGTCGTCCTTGTTGCGGCGCAGGGAGTCGAGGTCGCCCTCGAACACCTTCTCCTTGCCGCGCCACACCCGCAGCTTGGCGTTGCGCTGCAGCTTGCCGGTGGTGACGTAGCAGCCAGCCACGGCGCTCTTGCCGATCGTGAACACGGCCCGCACCTCGGCCTCGCCCAGGGGCTCCTCCACCAGCTCGGGCTCCAGCAGACCTTCCATCGCCAGCTGGATGTCCTCCAGCAGCTTGTAGATCACGTCGTAGTCGCGCACATCCACACCGGTGGCATCGGCGGCGCGTTTGGCGCCGGAGGCCATCGAGGTGTTGAAGCCCACGATCACGGCGCCGGAGGCCGCCGCCAGGTCCACGTCGGTTTCGGTGATCTCCCCAGGGGCCGAGAGCAGCACCCGCACCTGCACCTCGCCCTGGGGCAACTGCTCGAGGGAGCCGAGGATGGCCTCCACCGAGCCCTGCACGTCGGCCTTGAGGATCAGGTTGAGCTCCTTGAGGTCGCCTTCGCTGGCCTGGCCCGACATCGAGGCCAGGGACACCCGGCGCGAGGCCATCTGCTGGGCCAGGCGGGTGGCACGGGCCTCATTGGCCCGGTCGCCCACCACCGCCCGGGCGGCCTTCTCATCGGTGTACACCTCGAACTCATCGCCGGCGGTGGGCACCTCGCTGAAGCCGAGGGCCTCCACAGCCGACGACGGCCCGGCCGTCTTCACCCGCTTGCCGGTGTCGTCCACCATGGCGCGTACCTTGCCCAGCACCGGGCCGGCCGCCAGCACATCGCCGCTGCGCAGGGTGCCGTTCTGGATCAGCAGGGTGGCCACGGGCCCCTTGGCCTTGTCCAGATGGGCCTCGATCACGGTCCCGCGGGCCATCCGGTCGGGGTTGGCCTGCAGGTCCTCCACCTCGGACACCAGCAGGATCATCTCCAGCAGCTTGTCGATGCCGTCGTCCTTGATGGCGCTCACCGGCACCATCACCGTGCTGCCGCCCCAGTCCTCCGCCACCAGGTCGTGGCCTGAGAGTTCCTGTTTCACACGCTCGGCCGAGGCGCCCTCCTTGTCGATCTTGTTGATCGCCACCACGATCGGCACCTTGGCGGCCCGGGCATGGCTGATGGCCTCCAGGGTCTGGGGCCGCACGCCGTCGTCGGCCGCCACCACCAGCACGGCGATGTCGGTGACCTTGGTGCCGCGGGCGCGCATGGCCGTGAACGCCTCGTGACCGGGGGTGTCGAGGAAGGTGAGGCGCCGCGGCTCGCCGCCGTGCTCGATCTCCACCTGGTAGGCGCCGATGTGCTGGGTGATGCCACCGGCTTCACCCGCCGCGACGCGGGTCTTGCGGATGGAGTCGAGCAGGCTGGTCTTGCCGTGGTCGACGTGGCCCATCACGGTCACCACCGGCGGCCTGCGGATCAGGTGCTCGAGGTCGCTGGCCTCGATCATCTCCACCGTCTTGGCGGCAGCTTCCTCCACGTCGTCCTGGAGCACCGGCACGCCGAACTCCTCGGCCACCGCCTCGATCGTGGAGAGGTCGAGGCTCTGGGTGACGGTGGCGATGATGCCCTTGAAGAACAGGCTCTTGATGATCTCGGAGCTCTCCAGTCCCAGCTTCTCGGCCAGTTCCTGCACCGTGAGGTTGCCCTCGGGCACCACCAGCATCTCCGGCCGCTGCTGCTTGGCCTCGCGGGCCGCCCGCAGTTCCATCGCCCGGCGGCGTTGACGCTGGCGGGTGGTTTCCTTGCGGCGCTTGCGCACCGCCACGGTGGGCCTGGGGGTCTTGCTGGCGCCGCCGCGGGGCTTGGCGGGGCGGGCCAGGCTGGCCTGCAGCACCACCGCCTCCTGCTCGCCGGCGTAGCCGCTGGTTTCGGCCGTGAGCGCATCATCGTTCTCGCCGATGATGTGCACCTTGGGCCGCTGCCGCTGGGGCGAACGGCTGCGCAGGGCCTCCAGCTTGGCGCTGTCATCCCAGTCGGGGCGGCGGGCCCGACCGGCGGGGCCCACCGGTGTCCGGAAGCCGGGGCGGCGCGGTGCCGAGGGGGGCGTGGCCGTGGGCCGCACCAGATCGGGGCTGGAGGGGCCATCGGCAGCCGTGTCGCTGCGCTCTCCCGGGCGCCGCGGCGGCGGTGCCGGGGTGCGGCCCGAGGGCTTCTGGAGCTGCATCAGCTCGCCCGGGGCCATCGGCTTGCGCATGCCGGCAGGCATCCCGGGCCTGGTGGGGGGCGCCGCCCGGCCGGGACCGCCGCTGCTGCCGGCAGTGGTGCCGCCACCGGGCCCACTGCTGCTGTCGCGCCGGATCGGCTTGCCCACCAGTTCCAGGCGGCTGGAACCGCCCGGCCTGCCGGGCTGGGTGGGCCGGGTGGGGGCGGGGGCGCCCGAGCGCTTGGGCGCCATCGGCCGGGGGCTCACCGGCGAGCGGTTCACC
>SLIG01000188.1 GCA_007135755.1 Cyanobium sp. | reverse complement strand
TCGCGGCGGGCCGGGGCTTCGGCATGCACCCCCACCGCGACATGGAGATCATCACGGTGATGGTGGAGGGCCAGCTCAACCACCGCGATTCGCTGGGCCACGCCGAGGTGCTGCGGGCCGGTGAGGTGCAGCGCATGAGTGCCGGCACGGGCGTGGTGCACAGCGAGGTGAATGAAGGCACTCAGCCCTGCCGGCTGCTGCAGATCTGGATCGAACCGGGCAGCACCGGCATCCCGCCGGCCTACGAGCAGAAGCCCTTCACCATTGGCAGCGGCTGGACGCCCCTGCTGGATCCCGAGCAGGCCGCAGGCGCCATGGCCATCCACCGGCCGGTGCACCTGTGGCGGGCCCAGCCCGGTGCCGGCGACAGGCTCAGCCTGGCCCTTGGCGCAGGCAGCCAGGGCTGGATCCAGCTGATTGCCGGGGCCGGGGAGGCCGATGGCCATCCCCTGCAACAGGGTGATGGTCTGGGCTATGCCGCAGGCAACCTGGAGACCTTCACTGCAGGCTCAGGGGGAGCCGACCTGCTGCTCTTTGCCTTGCGTTGAAGCTCAACAGGGGCGATGGATTCGGGGCGGGGTCTTCACCGACTCCACGCCTCAGCCAGCCGCGTGGCCTCCTGCAGCCTCACTGCAGCGATGGGCGCGGCGTTTGGCGTCGTCCTGGCCGCCGGCAGGTGTGATGTCGGCCTAGATCCCCCGCAGCCACCAGCGCTTGCGGGCGTCATCCACCAGCACCACCAGCAGCGGCACCGGCAGCATCCAGCCCAGCCACGCAACCGGGAACGGTGCCAGTTCCAGCACAGCCGCCAAGGGAGCCACGGTGATCAGGCCAGCGGTGATCAGGAGTTCGCTGGCGATGCCCACAAGCAGCAGCGGGTTGGTGCGGATCCAGCCCAGGCCTACGCCCTGCAGGGCGGGCCGGCTCTCACTGCGGCAGGCCATCAGCACCCCCACCTGGGCGAGCACGATCGTGGTGAAGGTGGCTGCCGAGGCCCGGTGCTGCATCGCCCGGTCGAACGGGGTCGCCGTGCCATGCAGCAGTTGGGGAGCCAGGGCCTGCAGCTCCGCCCAGCTGACACCCTGGGCGCGCCAGGCCAGCAGATAGGCCGCCATCGCCAGGGCTGCCTCCACCAGTCCCAGCACCAGATAGGCCCGCAGCAACAGGGGGCGATTCAGCAGCGGCTGATCCCGGCGCCGCGGCCGCTGGCGCATCGCACCGGGTTCGGGTGGCTCGGCTCCCAGGGCCAGAGCCGGCACCAGGTCGGTGCCCAGGTCCACCGCGAGGATCTGCAGCACCGTGAGGGCTGCCGGGATGCGCCAGGCCACCATCGCCAGAAACGGCACGATCTCGGGCACGTTCGAGGCGAGGATGTAGGTGAGGAATTTGCTGATGTTGGCCACCACCGAGCGGCCGTAACGCACCGCGCTCACGATCGTGGCGAAGTTGTCGTCGAGCAGCACGATGTCGGCGGCCTCCCGGGCCACGTCGGTGCCCACCTGGCCCATCGCCAGCCCCACGTCGGCGGCGCGCAGGGCCGGGGCATCGTTGACGCCATCGCCGGTCACCGCCACCACCTCCCCGAGGGCGCGGTAGGCCTGCACCAGCCGCAGCTTCTGCTCCGGTGCCATGCGGGCGAACACCAGCCGGTGGCGGTACTTGAGCAGCTGGCGCAGCTGCACCTCGCTGAGCTGATCGAGCTGGGGTCCTTCGATCACCCGCACCGGATCGGCGGCCCTGGCCTCCCGGCTCTGGGCAGCCGTGCCGGCCGGCACCTCCGGCCGCGGTGGGTCGTAGAGAGCCAGCAGCCCCACCAGCTCCAGATCCCGCTTCAGCTCCTCGGCCCGGGCCTCGAGCCGGTGGGCCTCCACGGGTCTGCGGGCCACCGCCAGCACCCGGTACCCCTGGGCCGCCAGATCATCCCGGCCGCTGGCCACCGTGGTGCCGGCCAGCACCAGATTGGCCGGCTCTCGCATCGGCAGGATGGCGCGGCTGAGGGGAATCGGGCGGGCATGGCGGGCCACGGGCAGTGATTCCCCCGTGAGCACGGCCAGATCCAGGCTGAGTGCGTTGGCTTCGATCAGGCGGGCATCGGCGGGCACCTGATCGCCCTCTTCCAGGGCGATCCGATCCCCCGGCACCAACACGTCAGCCGTCAGCTCCAGCAGCTGGCCGTCACGCCACACCCGTACCTGGTGGGGCAGGGCCTGGCGCAGCACCGCCAGGGTGCGTTCCGCCTGGTACTCCTGCCAGAAGGAGAACAGGCCGTTGATCAGAACCACGGTCCAGATCGCCCAGCCCAGCTGGGGCATGCCCGCGACGAAGGCCAGAGCTCCCGCCACCCAGAGCAGCAGGGCCATGAAGTGCAGCATCTGGTCGGCCAGCCGCAGCACCAGTGAGCGGCGCCGCAGGGTCGGCAGCCGGTTGGCCCCGAAACGGTCCAGGCGCGTCTGGGCCTCGGCGCCGCTCAGGCCGGTGATGGAGGTCTGCAGGGCGCTGCAGAGGCCTGCAGCAGAGAGCGACCACACCGGCTCGGATGCCGACAGCTGCATCGCCTTGGCCCTGCCTCAGAGCATGGCCAGAGGCTAGGGAGGGTTTGTTGGCGCGGATGCGGATCCTGCCTGGGGTGCAGCGAACGTCGGCGGCCCATGGCGGTGCAGCGAGCATGCCGCCTGGTCCTCAGACCGCTGGCAGCAATTCATCGATTCGGAGCTGGTTCATCTCGCCACCAGCGCCAGCCTTCCAGGTTGATCAGCAGGCCGAACACCACCAGAGCCAGCATCAACACGATCTGGTCGACCCGCGCATCCGGCACCAGGAGGTCAGCGATCAGGTGGGGCACGTTGGTGACGCTGTACACCACGCTGAACCAGAAATGGATCCGCGTCCAGCCACGCCAGCGCTGCGGCGGTGCTGTCGACGTACAGGCGTAGGCGATCAGCACGAGGGCGATCAACGGCAACAGGAAGTAGCCGAGCATCGCCCCGAACAACCAGGGAAGGGCGGTGGGCTCCACATGACTGTGAATCTCGGGTGACTGGCCGTGGAAGAGCGGCATCAGGCCCAGGTCCACGTGAAACAGCATGGCCAGCAGCCACGCCAGCCAGAGGCTGATCAGGCGCAGACCGTGACGCAAGGACGTGGGCATGGGGGGTGTGCGGGAATGAAATGGATCCAGAGGGATAGGTTCAGCAGGTTGCCACTGCTGTGATCCATGGGGCGGTGGGCTGCCATCGGTGAAGGGTGAGCGGAGCCGCCCGTCTTGGTGCAGGAACAGCATCGATCCTGATCCGCAGCTGCCCCTCGATTGCTGCGGGTTCCCATCGAGAGTGATGGCGATGGGGAGGCCTGAGAAAGCCTACGGCGGTCAGGCCAGGCAGCCGGGCATGGTTGCACCGGCCTGCCATCAAGCACAGGCGGCGGGTGACGCCAGCGTGAGACAACGCTGCTCAGCACCCTTCAACACCCCGTTGGCGACGAGCCAGTGCAGTGCCAGCGCTGAGGACACTCAGCAGCCAACCTCCATTGACCGATCCGGACTATGCATTAGGGTATGCACAAATCGATTGACAGCCATGCTCACAGGATCCGATCTGCTCGCCAAGGTCAAAGAACTGGGCGACGCCAGCAAGTCTGAACTTGTGCGCGAGTGCGGCTACGTCAGCACCAAGAAAGATGGCAGTGAGCGGCTGAACTTCACTGCCTTCTACGAGGCCCTGCTGGAGGCCAAGGGCGTGAGCCTGGGTGACAGCGGCCCGGGCCGCGGCAAGGGCGGCCGCAAGCTCAGCTACGAAACCAAGGTGCAGTTCAACGGCAACCTGCTCGTGGGCAAGGCCTACACCGCCCAGCTGGGCCTGCAGCCCGGCGATGAGTTCGAGATCAAGCTGGGCAAAAAGCAGATCCGACTGGTACCCGTGGGTGGTAGCGACGAGGAGGAGTGATTGGCGGGGAGCATGCTGAGCGGATCGAGCCCTGATGCTTCTGACCCCGGGGTTTCCAGCAGGGGATGGGCAGTTCTGGCAACACGAACGCAGCTCCCCTGTCCTGGCCGGCCAGGGAAACCACCACGTGCTGATCCAAAGCGCTGGACCAGTTTTTGATGCTGCCTGACGGACCACCTCAGATGACAGAACAAGCCGCACCACTCGTCGCAGGTGAATAGCTGGCCCCAGATCATCCTGGTCAACGGTCCCTCCAGCGCCGGCAAGACCACGCTCTGCCGGGCTCTCCAGGCCGCCATCGAGCACCCCTACCTATGTCTCGGCTTCGATGATTTCATCTTCTTTTCGGCACCGCGCTACTACCGCGGAGCCGATACACCCCATCAGCGGCAAAGGGATGTCTTGACCGCCGAGGGGGTGCAGCTTCTCACCACGTCGGCGCCGGGCGAGCCGGTGGCTGTCACAGCCCGCTTCGGTCCGGTGTTCCGTCGCCTGATCGACGCGATGGCCCCAGCGGTGCGGACCCTGGTGGAGGGCGGCAATGCCGTGATCTTCGATCATGTGCTCCACGATGCAGCGATGGCCGAGAGCTGTGCGCGTGCCTTCGCCGGTCTGGATGTGTTCACGGTGGGCGTGACCTGTGCGCTGGAGGTGCTCGAGGAGCGCGAGCGGAAGCGCGGGGATCGGGTGATCGGCCGGGCTCGGGGGCTTGTGGATGTGGTGCATCGCTTCCGCGATCCCGATGTCTGGGTGGACACCGGTGCCGAAGAGGCCCCGGGCTGCGTGGCGCAGATCCTGGCGACCCTTGAGGGGCGCTCGGCCAGGAGCGTCAGCGGCTGTTGAAGCTCAGCCTGTCGGAGTAGGGCTTCGAAGGTCTTGAGCACCGCCAGCTGTTCGGCGCGGCGGGCGTACTTCTGCGCCTCGATCAGGGTCAGGCCCAACGGCACTCTCCCGGGGGGGCCTGGCCCCAGTGACAACATCTGCTGTTGCCAGGTCGTTAGGCCAATCGGCCTGCTGGGTTTCGGACCAGGGCGCATCCTGGCCATTCTGCGCCGCGGAACTATGGTGGAGGGATGATCCGCTCGTTCCGATGCGCCGACACCGAATCACTGGCCAAGGGTTCGGCGGTGCCGAGGTTCCAGGCCTTCGAGCGCGTGGCACGCCGCAAGCTCCGGCAGCTGGAGATCGCCGGCAGACTCGACGATCTGCGCATCCCACCCGGCAACCGCCTCGAGCTACTGCGCGGCGATCGCTCCGGGCAACACAGCATCCGCATCAACGACCAGTTCCGCCTCTGCTTCATCTGGAGCGATGCCGGTCCGGAAGCCGTTGAAATCGTCGATTACCACTGATCCATCCCATGGACCGCCTCTCTCCCGTCACCCCCGGTGAACTGCTCGATCAGGAGTTCCTGCAGCCCCTCGGCGTCAGCCAGTACCGCCTGGCCAAGGCCATCGGCGTGCCGGCCTCGCGCATCAGCGAGATCATCAGCGGCCAGCGGGCCATCACCGCCGACACCGACCTGCGCCTCTGCCGCTTCTTCGGGCTCAGCCCGGGCTACTGGCTGCGCGCCCAGGCCGCCCACGACACCGAGGTGGCCGCGGCCGAACTGGCCGAGGAGCTGGAGCAGATTGAACCGTTGGCCTGCTGAAGGAGTGCGGCACTCCCCAGGTCCACAGCTGCGCTCACCACGGTCAGCAAGCCCCCCACCAGATTGCGGAGCGGCTGGCGGCGCAGCAGCTCCCCCTCCGCAAAGGTCTTGAGCACCGCCAGCTGCTCAGCGCGGCGGGCGTACTTCTGCGCCTCGACCAGGCTCAGGCCCAACGGCTCTCTCCCGGGGGGGGCCTGGCCCCAGTGACAACATCTGCTGACTTACGCGCCGTCCCCTGGTGACGGCCCGCCTGGCCAACGGATGCGATAGGCGCGACTGCGGCCTTCGCCGATCGGCTCGATCGCCTGCTGGTCCACCAGCTCGGACAGATCGCGCCAGGCCGTGGCGCGGCTCACCTTGGTGAGGCTGATGGCCTTGCGCAGGGTCATGGCGCCCGTGAACCCCTCCGGTTCGGCATCCAGCAAGCGATTGAGCAGTTTCTGCTGGCGGCTGTTGAAGCCGCTGTGGCGGTGGCTCCACCAGAAGGCGGCCTTGTGCCGCACCGCATCGATCACGGCGCCATTGGTGGTCGCCGCTGCCGTGAGCTGCTCCAGGAACCAGCTCAGCCAGCCCGTGACATCCAGATCTCCCCGCTGGCAGCGTTCCAGCGCCGTGGTGTAGCCCTCCCGCTCCCGCAGGATCTGGGCGGAGATGCCCAGGGCTCGGCCAGATAACGCCTGCTGGGCCTGGGCCTTGCAGTCCTGGGCGAGCAGCCGATCGGTGATGGCCCGAGCCAGGCGGCCGTTGCCGTCTTCGTAGGGGTGGAGGGTGAGAAACCAGAGGTGGGCCAGGCCCGCGCGCACCAGCCCGTCGAGCTGCGCCGGCGGGGAGGCGATCCAGTTCAGAAAGGCCTCCAGCTGCCCCTCGAGCTGGTCTCGGGGCGGCGCCTCACAGTGCAGGCGCTCACGGCCGATGGCACCAGAGAGCACCTGCATCGGGGCCTCATCGCGCAGCTCACCGATCCGAATGGCACGCAGTCCATCGGGGCCAGCGGCGAACAGGCGCTGGTGCCAGTGGTTCAGCGTGGCCAGGGTGAGGGGCGCCTCCAGGGTGCTGGTGGCCTCCTATAACACATCCAGCAGGCCCTCCACCTGGGCACTGGCGGCCGGCTGCCCCTCGGCCAGGGGAAGGCGCAGCCGGCGTGCGATGGAGGAGCGCACCTGGCCGGGATCCAGCAGCTCGCCTTCGATGGCGGCTGTGCCCAGGCTCTCGCGGCCCAGCAAGGCGGAGATCGCCTCGCGATCGAGCGGGGGCTCCAGCGTCTCCAGCCGGCTCAGCAGCTCCTGGCGTGCAGCGCGGGCCTGCTCCAGCAGCGGCTCCAGAGCGGAGCCCTTCCAGCGGACCTGGGGCCAGTCCGGCTGCTGCCAGATCCAGGATGAAGCCATCAGGGCAGCCTAATCGCTTCATGGGATGAAGCGGTAGGTGGCCAGTTATCGCTTCATGGCCGGCGCGGCAAGCCCATCAAGAAGATCAGGCTGATCCCGGCCGAGCAGGCGTTCGCCTTTGCCCGCAAGCTGCAGGGCACCTTCCTGTCTCCGCGCGGTGGATGCTTCAGGGCACCGGAACCCAGTTCTCGAGCTGCAGTCCCGGCACCCGGGCGAATTCATCGGTGTTGTTGGTGACCAGCGTGGCCCGTTGGCTCAGGGCATGGGCCGCAATCAAGGTGTCGAGCGAACCGATCGGTGTGCCGCGGCGTTCCAGCTCGGTGCGCAACTCTCCGTAAGCCCAGAGGGCCGGTTCGTCAAAGGGAAGGATCGAGAGCGGCGCCAGAAACATCTCCAGCGCCTGACGGTTGCGGAGCGAGCCGCTCTTGGCCACCCCATAGGCCAGCTCGGCGGCCACCACGCTGCACAGACCGATCTCGCCCATGCGGTACTTGCGGAAGCGCTGCAGCACCTCAGGAGGCCTGGAGTTGATGATGTAAATGCAGATGTTGGTGTCCAGCAGGATCATTGCCGGATCCCATCTGGCTGCTCCAGCTCTGGCTGAATAACCGCCCGCAGCTGCTGATCGGGCTGCTCGCGGGTGAGCTCGAATCCGGGCTCAAAGGCCGCAAGCCCTGCCTCCAGGGTGTCCCAGGGGTTGTCGATCGGCAGCAACAGCACGCCATTGCCGAAGTGTTTCACCGCCACCTCGCTGCCGCAGAAGCGGTAGTCCTTGGGGAGGCGCACGGCCTGGCTGCGGCCCGACTGAAACAGACGCGCTCGGTCCATCACCCTCTCCCCACTGGTCACTACCAATGATATCCATCATTGGCCGCGCAGCTGCCGCGGGATGCTGATCTGCCTGACCCGGCTGCAGGCAGCACCGTGGCGGTGCTGCGGCCCTCGGTGTCGTGGCCTTCACGGCCTCCATGGAGTCGCCATCGCTGGGGGCCACCCCATCGGCGGTGAGGGGCTGGCCCGTGCCATCCACCGGCAGCCGCCCCATCAGCCGCTCCTTGCGCAGGCTCAGCACCTGAGTGCGGGCCTCATTCCGTTCCTCCTCCACGCTGGGCACGCGGCGCAGGTTGGCCTCGTTCAGCTGGCGCTCGCGGTCGGCCACCTCACGTTCGAACGCCTCGCGCTTGCGCTCGGCGTCCTGCAGGCGGTAGCTGACCTGCGGGTGCTGCAGCGGCTGTTGCAGGGTCTGGAGGTGCTGGACGACGTGCTTGCTCATGGGTCCACCCATCGCGGCTGTGGCTGGTGTGAGCACCCCGTCCGGGCTGTCCCCACGCCAGCTCTTGCCACGGGTGCTGAAGGGGCCGCGAGGGTGGGGGCCTCTGCAGCCGTGATGACCAACACGACGCGAGCTGGTCATGGTGGCCTGTGGAGGCTCTCGGTATTGGCGTTGTGGCACAGCCTGTCCACACTGAAGTGACCAGGAAGGTGGCAGGGTTGGCAGCGCAGGCTTCGGCCACGGAAGCTCTGCTGGTCGCCATCGGCGCCGTGCCTGCCGCCTGGCTGCGCTTCCGGGTGGTGGATCATCTGCAGCCGATGCTGCCTCGCAAGCACTGGGGCACGTTCGGCGTCAACGTGATCGCCTGCTTCGCCCTGGGCCTGATCGTGGCCCTTGAGCAGACCTGCGGAGAGGCGGCCAGGCGGGCGCTGTTGCTGCTGGGAACGGGCTTCCTCGGGAGCTTCAGCACGCTCTCCACCTTCATCGGCGAGTGGCGTGTGTTGTTGCTGGAGAGGCACTGGTGGCAGGCCACCCTTCTTGCCGGTGGCTCGGTTCTGTTCGGTCTGCTGGCGATGGGGGCCGGCCTGGGTTGTCTGGTGTTGGGCGTGGTCCTGGCCCTTCCGCCCCACCGCCACCGCACGTTCCTGTGGGCAGGGATCGGTTTCTGCGGTTCGCTCACCACGTTCTCCTCCTGGATGCTGCAGCTGAGCATCACCCTTCGAGAGGGCAGGTATGGCGGCAGCCTGCTGGTGCTGTTCAGCACCCTGATCGGCGGACTGATCCTGATGTCAGCCAGCTTCACCGTGACGCGTCGCAGGCTGAACGAGGATTGATCCTGCTCCTCGAGGGGCCCCCTGGCTTAGGTGATCTCGCCCGAGGCCATCTCAGAGGGTCTTCCCACCGATGCAACCGTGCTCGTGATGCAGTGCTGGGCTGCGCCTTGGTAGAGGATCCAGCGTACTAGTCGCGTTTTGGCTTTCCGCCTAATTCCGCCTTGGTGCTGCCTCATGTGCCGCCGGAGTACGTTCAGGTATTGCCATTTGGGGTAGCGTCACCTCGCGCTGGATAGCGCGAGAGGCTGCAGTTCAAGTGACCTTCCTGAACGACAACGCATGAGAGCAATGATTTGCGAAAGATATGGGCCGCCCGAAGTTCTCAAGGTGAAGGAGGTCAACAAGCCCAAGCCTCTGGACAATGAAGTCCGGATAAAGATTCATGCGACAACAGTCACATCCGGAGACGCTCGAGTACGAGGCCTCAATGTGCCTGCCGGATTCGGGTTCATCATGCGTCTGGTATTGGGAATCTCAGGGCCCAGGCAACCCGTACTTGGTACAGAGATGGCCGGAGTCGTGGAATCGGTAGGCAGAGATGTCAGACAATTCAAAGCAGGTGATTCTGTTTTTGCGTTCACCGACTTCGCCATGGGTTGTCATGCAGAGTACAGATGCATGCCGGAAAAAGGCGCGATTGCATTGAAGCCAACCAATCTGACCCACGACGAGGCGGCAGCATTATCTTTTGGTGGAATGACGGCGCTGGATTTCTTCAATCGAGCAAAGATCCAGCGTGGTGAACGAGTACTCATCAATGGCGCTTCCGGGGCAGTAGGCACGGCCGCTGTACAACTTGCCAGGCACTTCGGGGCGGAAGTGACGGGTGTATGCAGCACTGCGAACGTGGAACTCGTGAGGTCGCTGGGTGCTGTCCATGTCATCGACTACACCAAGGAAGACTTCACCCAGAATAGTGAAACCTACGACATCATTATCGATACCGTCGGCACAGCTCCGTTCTCCCGTAGCAAGGCCTCATTGAAAGACGGGGGTCGCCTGCTGATGCTTCTCGCTGGGCTTCCTGACATGCTCCAGGCTCCATGGTTGTCGTTGACAACCAAGAAGAAGGTTGTCGCCGGGCCGGCAGCAACACGCGTAGAGGATCTGCAGTGTCTCGCGGAGCTGGCAGAGTCGGGAGAGTTCAAACCAGTGATTGATCGGCGCTATCCATTCGAGCAGATTGCAGAGGCTTACCGCTATGTCGAGACCGGACACAAGAAGGGAAATGTTGTGATTGTGTTAGCGTCTAGCGTCTAGCGTCTAGCGTCTAGCGTCTAGCGACTAGGCATTGGCTGGAAGATGAGGTAGCCATGCTCGGCAAGCCATTGAACTGCAGGCTCGTATGCTCGGGCAGGTTCGCCGCGTTGGTGGAGGAGCGCTAGGCGCTTGGGTCTGTTGCCCCAAGCTTTGGCGTGTTTCAACCAGGCAGGTCTCCCATGACACCACGGAACAGCCACACTTTTCGCCACAGGCGCACAACATTTGAAGTTGTGGTTGGCGTTGCAGCCATCACGGCACCCATTGTTCACTCTCTTTCCGATGCAATCGTGTGGCTCCAAGGCGGCTTTTCAGGCGGTCAGCTCTGGCTCAGCTACGTCGCATTGCTCTATGGCGTGGCATTCACCTACTTTGCCCACACGGCGCTGGTCGCCCTGGCTGAACGCACGCCCACCTACGAGGCCCTCTGGCAGCGACTGGGGCCTGCATACACCGTGCATGGCGCTCTGATGGTGATCGGCGGGCTGCTGTTTTCATGGTCCGTCTTGCGGGCAGGCTGGTTACCACGCTCTGCCATCGTGCTGTTCACCTCGGGTCTCCTTGTCAATCTGATCCTTGCCTTCACGAGCGCACCGGAGATTCTTCAGACCATCGGCACGGCATTCCGCAACCTGGGTCTGGTCTGGATGGGGATTGCCATTCTGCTTCCCGATTCCAAACCACGGCTCTGAATCTCAGGATCATGCTCACCTCTGGCAACTGGATCTACCTTGGGACATGGGTCGTGATGTTGTTGGTGTCAGTTGCCAACGGCGCAGTTCGTGACTTCACCTATGGCAAGCGCATGAACGAGCTTGCTGCACATCAACTCTCCACCATCACCAGCGTGCTGTTGCTGGGGGGTGTGATGTGGATCTGCCTTCGCTTCTATCCACCATCCTCAGGCGAGCATGCCGTCGTGCTTGGGCTGGTGTGGGCACTGCTGACCATAGCGTTCGAATTTCTGTTCTTCCGCGTTGTTGGTGGTCACTCCTGGGCGGAGTTGCTGGGGAACTACAACGTTTTGCAGGGAAGGGTCTGGGTCGTTGTTGTGCTCTGGCTCGCCACTGCGCCGACTCTCTTCTTTCATCTGCGCCAGCCCGGTTGATCACCTCTGCCGACAATCAGGGGCCATTTGGGGACTCCCCAGGTGTCCATCCGTATCCACTCGCCTCTGGACACGAGGCTGTCTCTCAGGTCTCCGGCGGCAGTACCACCACGGTGATCGAGCAGGCCTTCTGAATCCCGATCCACCGCTCGCTGCTGATCCCCAGCCTTTCGGGTCGCTGTCCCGGCGGCACCCCTTTGCGGAGCAGCTTCTGGCCGTTCGCCTGTTGGATTGGACCGCTCAGCCGCCTTGAGCAGGCCGGTGATCGCATCGGCCAGGTCGAGGTGCTGCAGCACCACGTCCCAGCCGCTCCCATGCCCCCCAGTCGAGCTGCTGCCAGGGAGACGGCAAGGCCGCGCAGCTTGAGTGCAGCGTTCTGGCGGCTCAGCCAGGGGTCGGCGGAGGCAGGCACCGGATTTGCCCAGCGATTTGCCTCATGGTGGCCGTCTCGGGCCTTTCGCCTAATTCCTTTGCCGAATTGCAGGCCCCCTTGGGGCTCTTGGTGAAGCCTGGCTGGGGAGCTCAAACCCCTGTTCTGGAGAGGGGTTTCAGGGAGCGGAGGGGGTGGGATTCGAACCCACGGACCCTTGCGGGTCGCCGGTTTTCAAGACCGGAGCCATCAACCACTCGACCACCCCTCCAGGCGCCGGCGGCCCCATGGGGGCCGGAGGGATTGTCTCACGGGCCGACAGGGCGGGTCTGGTGATCCCTACCTGAACCGCCCTGGGCGGCAGGGAACCAGCTCCATAGGGTTGTTTTCAACAACGACCCGTTCGCCAACGCTCCATGGACCCCACCCAGCCCGTTCCCGAAGCCATCAGCCACCGCCAGCTGGCCCGTCTGCTGCGCACCGCCGCCGCCGAGCCTGCTGCCGCCGCTGAACCCGGCGCGGAGCTGGCGGGCGGGGAGCCCAACCGTGAGTTGGATGCCCTGCTGCAGGCCTATGGCCAGCTGAGCGTGCAGCTGCTGCGGGCCTTCGAGGGTGCCGGCGATCAGCTCGGCCGGGGCCGTACGCCGCGCCAGGTGATGGCGATGGGGGCCCTGCAGGCCCATGCCCACATGGCCCTGCAGGCCCTGGCGGCGAGTCAGACCTGAACGACCTCCACACCTGGGATCAACTGTTGCGCCGCCATGTGGATGACCACGGGCGTGTCGACTATGCCGGCTGGAAGGGCGCCGATGCCGAGCTGCTCGCCGGCTGGCTGAGCCGCCAGGACGCCCACACCGGCAACCGCCCGGAGGCCCTAGCCCACTGGATCAATCTCTACAACGCCTTCACGATCCAGGCGGTGCTGCAGCGCTACCCGATCGCCTCGATCCGCCCCCAGCTGCTGGGGGTGCCCAACTGGCTGGGCTTTCTGCGCTTCTTCTCCCGCCGTGAGCACCGGCTCGGGGAGCGGCCCTACAGCCTGGGTGAGATCGAGAACGCCATCCTGCGTCCGCTCGGCGATCCCCGCATCCACTTCGCGATCGTGTGCGCCTCGATCGGCTGCCCGCTGCTGCGCAACGAGGCCTACCGGCCCGAGCGGGTGGAGATCCAGCTGGAGGAGGACGCCCGCCGGTTCATCAACAACCCCGCCAAGGTGCGCTACGACGCCGCCGCCCACGTGCTGCACTGCAGCCCGATCTTCCGCTGGTACCGGGCCGATTTCGAGGCCGTGGCGCCGTCGTTGGCGGCCTACATCCTGCCCCGCCTGGCCACGGTCCCCACCGCTGGGCTGGGTGAGTCCAGCCGGCCGGAACCCAGCCTGCGTTTCCTGCCCTACGACTGGAGCCTCAATCAGCGCACATCCGGGTAGAGGCGGCGCAGGCGCCGGGGGGACACCCCCAGACCCCAGAGCACGCCGATCCATAGGTAGAGCGCCGTGGCTTTCCACGGGCCCCACTGGCGCACCCGCCGGTCGGAGCTGATCACCACCCGCTGGATCAGCTGGATGCGGCCCAGCGATACCAGCCGCATGCAGAGATCGCCGTCCTCCAGCAGCGGCAGCTCGGCGTTGAAGCCGCCGCACTGCTCGAAGCTGCTGCGCCGCATCACCATCACCTGATCGCCGAACAGCAGCCGCAGGCCGCGCAGGAACAGGTGGGGACGGAACAGCAACGGGGCCAGGGAGGTCTTGGCGGCATTGAGGGCCGAGATCAGCCAGCGGGTGTTGCTGTCGCCGCCCATCAGCGACACGAAGCCGGCGGCGGCCACCCCGGGATCGGCCAGCACCCGCGCCGCTACTGCCACCAGGTCGTCGGGCACCAGGGTGTCGGCGTGCAGAAAGCAGAGCAGCTCCCCCCGGGCCCGGGCCGCGCCGGCATTCATCTGCGCCGCCCTCCCCTTCACCCCCGCCTGGATCACGGTGGCACCGGCGGCCGCGGCGATGGCGGTGGTGCGGTCGCTGCTGCCGCCATCCACCACCAGCACCTCCAGCGGCGGCGGGTCGAGCACCTGCAGCAGCCGCAGGGTGCGCCCCAGGCAGGCCTCCTCGTTGACGGCCGGAATCACGATCGAGAGGGACGGCGCCGGTGGCCCCGGCGTCACCAGGGCAGCTCCTCGCCGTTGGCGTGGCGGAAGCGGCCGCTGCTGGCCGGTGTGAGCTCCTCGATGCGCTGCAGCAGGCCGCGCACGGAGGTTTCGGGGCTGATGCCCGAGGGGGTGAAACCGGTCATGCGGGTGCTCACCATGCCCGGATGCAGGATCGCTACGGCGATGCCGCGGGGCTCGAGGTCGATTGCCAGCGACTTGCCGGCCATGCACAGGGCGGTCTTCGACATCCGGTAGCCGTAGTAGCCGCCGGAGCCGTTGTCGGCGATGGAGCCCATGCGGCTGGTGATCAGCACCAGCTTGGAGCCGGGGTGCAGCAGGGGCAGCAGGGCGCGGCTGAGCAGCAGGGGCGCCATCGCATTCACCTCGAACTGGCGCAGCAGGCCGCCGGCCTCCACGCTCTCGAGGCTGTCGGCCTCCAGCCGGCCGGCGTTGTGGATCAGCACATCGAGGCTCAGATCCCCCAGCCGCCGCCGCAGCTCCTCGCCGGCGCCGGGGTCGGTGAGGTCGAGGCTGGCTTCGATGCGCACGCCCAGCTGCTCCAGCTCGGGCGAGGGGGTGCGGCACACCGCCACCACCGCCTCGCCGCGCTCCTGCAGCTGGCGGCAGAACTCCAGGCCGATGCCGCGGTTGGCGCCGGTGATCAGGGTCGTCGTCATCAGTATCCTCCTGT
>SLIG01000103.1 GCA_007135755.1 Cyanobium sp. | reverse complement strand
CTGGCCGCCGCGGGCTGGCGGGCCCTGTGGCCGCTGGAACTGCGGCGCCGCCATGCCCTCTACCAATTTGGTCTGGAGAAGCTGATGCGCTTTTCCGAGGCCCAACTGCGGGCCCACTTCGCCACCTTCTTCGCCCTGCCCCCCCGGCAGTGGACCGGCTTTCTCACCAACACCCTGACCATGCCGGAGCTGGTGGCCGCCATGCTGCGCCTGTTCGCCACGGCGCCCTGGAGCGTCAAGATCGGCCTGATGGGGATGCAGGGCCGTGAGCCGGCGCTGCTGGCCCAGTTGCTCTGGCCCCGGGGCTGATGGGCTGGGCCTCGCCGGCGGGCCTCAGCTGGCGAGCGTCACCCAGTCGGCGGCGTTGAGGTTGGGGAAGAGGCGGTCTTCGCGCCGCACCGCCTGCAGCCAGTCGTCGGGGAGCTGACGGTTGTGGTCGATGGCATCGAGCAGCCGCCAGAAGCGATCGAGGTGGCGCTGGATGCGCTCGCGGGCCAGTTCGGTGGTGGTGCCCGCCCTGAGGATGAAGCTCCAGTCGGAGCTCTGGGCCAGCAGCAGCTCGCGCCCCGCCTGGGTGAGCAGCTCGCGCTGCTGCTTGTTGGCCACGCCGCGGTTCACCCGCCGCACCATGGCCCGCGAGGCCCGCTGCCATTCCGGCACCACCCAGGCGTTGCTGTCGTTGAGCCAGTAGTCGTGGTAGCCGCCCTGCCCCCAGCTGCTGGGCGAGGGCCGGCACACCTGCAGGCTGGGCCGCTGCTTCAGGGCCTCGCGCAGGGTCACCAGACGCACGCCGGCCTGGCTGCAGCGGCGGAACACCGCCGCCAGGAACTGGGGCCCTTCAAACCACCAGTGCCCGAACAGCTCGGCGTCGAAGGGTGCCACCAGCAGGGGGGTGGGCTCCATGGACCCCGCCAGCCGTCCCAGCTCGGCGGCCCGCCCCTGCAGGTAGGCAGAGGCGTGCTGCTCCACCCGCTCGGCGGCGGCGGCCGGGTCGTAGGGCTGCTTGTGCTCCAGGGGGCAGCCCTGGGCCGTGACCCGGTGCAGCTTCAGCCCCAGGGGGCGGCGGCTGCCGATGCCCGCCTCCTGGAGCTGCTGCTCGGGTAGATCCCAGCCCAGATCGCGGTGGAACTCCCGGTAGACGCCGTCGCCTGGGTAGCCCTCCCGGGCGCTCCACACCGGCAGGGTGGCGTTGCCGTCACGCCCGAAGAAGGCCACTCCCGCCGGTGAGCAGACGGGTGCGAACACCCCGTAGCGGGGGCGCGGCAGGGCGTGCAGCAGGCCGTGGCCGTCGAGCACCGAGTAGCGCAGTCCGGCAGCCACCAGTTGCTGATCCAGCCCCTCGTAGTAGGCGCATTCCGGCAGCCAGATCCCCAACGGCCGCTCGCCCAGCTGGCGCTGGTGCTCGCGCACGGCATTGACCAGCTGGGCCTGCACCGCCTCCGGCACCTGGCGCAGCAGCGGCAGGTAGCCGTGGGTGGCGCCGCAGGTGATCAGGTCGAGCACGCCGCGCTGCTGCAGCTGCTGGAAGCGCCGCACCACCTGGCCCTCATGGGCGAGCCACTGGCTCTCCACCGCCGCCAGCTGTTCGGCCAGGTGCCGGGCGGCCTGCCGGTGTGTGCTGGGGGCCCGCTCCAGCAGCAGCTGGCGCTGCACCAGCCAGGGCAGGAAACGGGCGTTCAGTTCCCGGTCGGCCAGCAGGCTGAGCAGGGTGGGCGAGAGCCCGAGGGTGAGCCGGGGCTGCGAACGGCGATCGCCGGCCGCCGCTTCGAGCACCGCCAGCAGGGGCAGGTAGCACTCCTGCAGGGCCTGGAAGTACCAGTCCTCTTCCAGGGACCCGGCCTGGGCGCTGCGCACGTAGGGCAGGTGGGCATGGAGGACGAGGGCCAGATCTCCAGAGCTTTGACCGCCGCTGGCCGGATCGCCGTTGCCCATGGCCCCGTCCCACTGGACCCAATGTACGGGCGCGGTACGGTCGAGTCCGCGGCCATCAGGGCGTGACCCCTTCCGAACCACCAGCCGGATCCCCGGCCGTTCCAGACCCGTTGCCCCAGGGTGCAGCCCCCCGGCGGCGGCTGGTGCTGGCGGTGGACGGCCACAGCATGTTCTACGCCCAGCAGAAGCTGGGCTGGTTCTTCGATCCCCGCCGCCTGCTGGCCTACGCCGAGGGCCAGCCGGAGCTGGAGCTGTGCAGTGCCTTCTGGTATGCCGGCCTGCGCGATCCCGGTGACCAGCGGCCCTTCCGGGACGTGCTCACCAGCCTGGGTTTCACGGTGCGCACCCGCCCGCTGCGGGAACTGGGGGGCGGGGGCGCAGGCGGCTCCGGAGGTGGCGAGGGGGAGGGGCGGCCCCAGTACGTGCGCGCCAATCTCGATGTGGAGATCGCCGTGGATCTGATGGCGGTGGCCGGCCGCACCGAGGTGGTGTGGCTGCTGAGCGGCAGCCGCGATCTGGAGCGGCTGGTGGAGGTGCTGCGGGCCCGGGGGTTGCAGGTGGTGCTGATGAGCACCGAGGGGATGGTGGCCCGGGAACTGCGCAACGCCGCCGACCGCGTCGTGGACCTGGCCAGCCTGCGGCCGCGACTGGAGAAGGCCGAGGCCCTGCAGGCGCCGGTGTTCTCGCGCTGAGGTCTGCCGCCGATGGCAGGGGTTGTGCCGCGGAGAGCGGGCCAGCCGTGCGCCTAGTATGGGCCTAACTCATAATCAATCCGTATAGGGAGCCCTGTGATGGCCCGCGACCCCGGCCGGGTGCTGATCTTTGACACCACGTTGCGCGACGGCGAACAGTCGCCCGGCGCCAGCCTCAACCTGGAGGAAAAGCTCGCCATCGCCCAGCAGCTCTCCCGCCTGGGAGTCGACGTGATCGAGGCCGGCTTTCCCTTCGCCAGCCCCGGCGATTTCAACGCCGTGCAGCGCATCGCCGCCAGCGTGGGCACGCCCGAGGGGCCGATCATCTGTGGTCTCGCCCGCGCCGCCGCCGGCGACATCAAGGCCTGCGCCGATGCCGTGGCCCCTGCAGCCCGCCGCCGCATCCACACCTTCATCGCCACCAGCGACATCCACCTGGAGCACAAGCTGCGCAAGAGCCGCGCCGAGGTGCTGGCGATCACCGCCGAGATGGTGGACTACGCCCGCTCCCTGGTGGACGACGTGGAGTTCTCCTGCGAGGACGCCGGCCGCTCCGATCCGGAGTTCATGTATCAGGTGATCGAGGCGGCGATCAACGCCGGGGCCACCACGATCAACATCCCCGACACGGTGGGTTACGCCACGCCGGCCGAATTCGGCGCCCTGATCGCCGGCATCAACGCCCAGGTGCCGAACATCGACCAGGCGGTGATCTCCGTGCATGGCCACAACGACCTGGGTCTGGCGGTGGCCAACTTCCTGGAAGCGGTGAAGAACGGTGCCCGCCAACTGGAGTGCACGATCAACGGCATCGGCGAGCGGGCCGGCAATGCCTCCCTTGAGGAACTGGTGATGGCGCTGCACGTGCGCCGCCGTTACTTCAATCCCTTTCTGGGCCGGCCGGCGGAGTCCAGTGAGCCGCTCACAGCCGTGCGCACCGAGGAGATCACCAAGACCTCACGGCTGGTGAGCAACCTCACCGGCATGGCGGTGCAGCCCAACAAGGCGATCGTGGGTGCCAACGCCTTCGCCCACGAATCCGGCATCCACCAGGACGGCGTGCTCAAGCACCGCCTCACCTACGAGATCATCGATGCCCGCACCGTGGGCCTGACCGACAACCGCATCTCCCTGGGCAAGCTCAGCGGCCGCAGTGCCTTCCGCGCCCGGCTGGAGGAGCTCGGTTACGAGCTCAGCCGCGAGGATCTCGACGACGCCTTCGCCCGCTTCAAGGAACTGGCCGACCGCAAGCGCGAGATCAGCGACCGCGACCTGGAGGCGATCGTGAGCGAGCAGGTGCAGCAGAACGACCAGGCGCAGTACACGCTCAAGAGCGTGCAGGTGAGCTGTGGCACGGGCGTGCAGCCCACCGCCACCGTGACCCTGATCAATGCGGACGGGGCCGAGCTCACCGAGGCGGCGATCGGCACCGGGCCG
>SLIG01000072.1 GCA_007135755.1 Cyanobium sp. | reverse complement strand
GGCCTTGCCCCGCCCCCGCCGCCGGTCGGGCTGGCTCACCACCCCCACCAGCTGATGGCCGGCGGCCACCAGCGCATCGAGGCTGGGCACGGCGTAGGCCGGGGTGCCCCAGAACAGGATCTTCATACCCCCAGCTTGGGCTGCGGCCTGAAGGGATCGTCCAGGGCTGCTGGCTCAGGCGTCGCCGGTGATCGAGAGCCCCTCCACCCACACGTGGGGGCAGAGGCCGTCGGGGGTGATCTCGGCCTCGCCCTCAAAGCCGATGATGGCGTTGAGCACCTGGCGGATGTCGCCGGCCACGGTGGCGGCCTCGATCGAGCGTGTCTCGCCGCCGCGCACCAGCCAGCCGTCGAAGGGCAGGGAGAAGCTGCCCTGGCTGGCCTTGACCCCGGCATGCAGGGCCGAGAGGGAGTCGATCACCACCAGGCCGGCGCCATCGCTCTGGGCGGCGGAGTGGTGATCGAGCCCCTGTTGGCCGCCGTCGCTGCCGGGGGTGGGGCCCACCTCGAACCACTCCGGGCTCACCGACACCTTGGCGCCCATGCCGGCATGGCCGGTGGGCTCGACGCCGAAGGCCCGGGCCGTGGCCTCGGAGTGCAGGAAGTGGCGCAGCACGCCCCCTTCCACCAGGGACAGCCGGCGGGTGGGGGTGCCCTCGCCGTCGAAGGCCGGCGCGCCGATGTTGCCGGGGTGCAGGCCGTTGTCGTGGATCGACAGGAACGGCACCGCCAGCGGCTGGCCGATGGCATTGCGGCCGCTGAGGCTGACGCCGTCGAGCACGGCGCGGGCGTTGAACAGGCTGGAGAAGGCGCCGATCAGATCCAGGAAGGCCTCCGGGGTGAACACGCAGGTGTAGCGGCCGGTGTCGATCGGGCCGTAGTCGAGGTGGCTGATGGTGCGCTCGGCCGCTTCGGCGATGCAGCCCGCCACATCCAGCTCATCGACGCCGTAGGCCAGGCGCACGGCGCCGGCACTGCGCGGTTTGCGGCCGGTTTCCTCCGCCCTTGCATAGAGGTAGAGGCTGGCGGTGCTCAGGCGCTGGTGGCGGCAGGCCCCGGCACTGTTCAGGTAGAGGCGCTCGCTGTGGCGCTGGGCCAGGCCGTTGTAGGGCACGGTGCCGATGGCGCTGTGGCGCTCAAGCAGCTGGCGCTCGGCGTCCTGGAGGCTGTCGAGCAGCTGCAGGATCGGCCGCGAGGGGCGCAGGGGCTGCTCCAGTTCCGGCAGCGGCGCCGTGGACAGGGGGGAGAAGGCGGGGGTGTCGTCGGCATTGCCGAAGGCACTGGCGGCCTGGGCCCCCACCAGGGCCGTCTCCAGGCCGGCGGGGGAGAGGTCGGAGGTGCTGGTCACGCCCACCAGCCCGGCGTCGTTCCACACCCGCACGGTCACGGCGCTGCGCTGGGCGCCCTTCATCTGCTTGGGTTCCCCCCGGTCCACCTGCACCGAGGTGTCGGTGCTGCAGGAGGCGCCCAGGTCCCACTGGCCGATGCCATGGCGGCGGGCCAGCTGCTCAAGGGCGTCGCGCAGGGCCGGCGCCTCAAGGCCGGCCGCGGGGGTTGGACCGGTGGTGGCGGTGTTGGCAGAGGTTGTGGTTACGGTCATGGTCAGCGGCCCCCCACGGTGATCGCGTCGACCTTGATGTGGGGCTGGCCCACGGTGACGTTGATGCTGCCGCTCACCGAGCCGCAGAAGCCCGCCGCCAGCTCCAGGTCGTTGGCGCACATCGAGATGCGTGGCATCACCTCCTTGGCCTCACCGATCAGGGTGGCCCCCTTCACCGGCTTGCTGAGCTGGCCGTTCTCGATCAGGTAGCCCTCCTCCACGGAGAAGTTGAACTGGCCGGTGGGCCCCACACTGCCGCCCCCCATCGACTTGCAGTAGAGGCCCTTGTCCACCGAGGCGATCAGCTCCTCGGGGCTGTGGGGACCGGCGGCGATGAAGGTGTTGCGCATGCGGCTGGCGGCGGCGAAGTTGTGGCTCTGGCGCCGGCCGCTGCCGGTGCGGGCATGGCCGGTGCGCAGCTCCCCGGCCCGGTCGGAGAGGAAGCGCCGCAGCACGCCGTTCTCGATCAGCACCGTGCGCTGGGCCTCCATCCCCTCGTCGTCCATCGACAACGAGCCGAAGGCTCCGTCGCTGAGCCCCTCATCGATGGCGGTCACAGCCGGATGGGCGATCGTCTCGCCCACCTGGTCGGCGAAGGGGGTGGTGCCCCGCTCCACCTGGGTGGTTTCCAGCAGGTGGCCGCAGGCCTCGTGGAAGATCACCCCGCCGAAGCGGTTGGCGAGCACCGCCGGCATCTGGCCGGCCTCCACGTAGTCGGCATAGAGCATGGTGCCGGCGCTGTCGCACACCTCCCGGGCGCTGTCGTCCACATCCCACTGGCGCAGCTGGTCGGGGCGGCCGGAACTGCCGTAGCGGCGGCCGATGCTGGAGCGGTGGTCACCATCGGCCGCCAGCACGCTCAGCCCCAGCGACTGGTGCAGGCGCACGTCGCGGGCGAAGGTGCCGTCGCTGGCGGCCACCAGCACCTCCTGCCAGTCTCGGGCGTAGCTGCCGCGCCGCACCTGCAGGTGGCGGCCCAGCTGCTCCAGCCGCCGGGTGCCCTCCAGCAGCCGGCCGGTGGCCTCGGCCAGTTCGGGGCAACGCTCCAGCCAGTCACTCTTGCTGCTGCCGTGGTCGCGCAGGGCCGGCAGGCCGTCGAAGCCGCTGGCGGCCGTTGGGCTGAGCTCCAGGCCCAGCATCCCCAGGGCCTGCTCGAGGGCGGCCATCAGGCCGGCCTCACTGAGGTCGTTGGTGCTCACAAAGCCGTCGCGCAGACCCCGGAACACCCGCAGGCCGGCGCCGGTGCCGAAGGCGGGACTGACGCTGGTGATGCCGTCCTGCTCGGCCAGCACGCCGATGTGGTCGGTGCGCTCCAGGAACACCTCCACCAGGTCGGCCCCGGCGGCCCGACCGGCGGCCAGCAGGGCCTCCAGCCGGGGTTTCAGGCTGCCATCGAGATGGAGCAGGCGGGGCGGCGGCGCGGAGACGACCATCGGGAGAGGACCGGGTGAGGTGGTCCTAGCAAAGGCCCGGTGCCCGTGGTGGCCGGCCCGGCGCCCGGGGGTTCAGCGCACGCGGGTTCAGCGCACGGCGGGCTGGAGGTCTTCGCTGCGGATCGGCTTCATCAGGAACAGGGCCGCCATCTGGGTGCCGTTGGCGACCCAGAGAGGCAGCTTGCGGATCGCCTTGAGGGGGGCGGGGGCGCTGCTCTGGTCGGCGGCAGTGAGTTTGGCGTTGTTCTCCACCAGGCGCTCCAGCCGATCCCAGAAGCGGGGATTGCGCACATCGAGCACCACCGGGAATACCCGGGCGGAGGTCTCGTTGGTCTTCTCGATCACCTCCTTGTCGTAGGCGCGGGCATCGAGGCCCAGGGCCTCGTAGAACTCCTTGCGGGCCACATCGCGCACGTACATCGTGGCGAACACGGCCAGCAGGAAGAAGCGGCACCACAGCCGGGCGCGCAGACCGCGCACAGTGTCGGGCTGGGCCTTCATCAGGGCGTCGAAGAAGTCGCCGTGGCGGTTCTCGTCCTGACACCAGTTCTCGAAGAAGTTGAAAATCGGGAAGATCTTGCTCTCGGGATGCTTCTCGAGGTGGCGGTAGATGGCGATGTAGCGCCAGTAGCCGATCTTCTCGCTCAGGTAGGTGGCGTAGAAGATGAACTTGGGCTTGAAGAAGGTGTAGGCCTTCTCCTTGCGCAGCTCGTCGAGATCCACCTCTGCGCCGAAGTCCTTCAGCGAGCGATTGATGAAGCCGGCGTGCCGCGCTTCGTCCCGGGTCATGTGGCCCATCAGTTCGCGGATGTCCGCGTTCTCGACCTTTTTCTTGATGTCCGCGTACAGCACGCAGCCCGAAAACTCCGCAGTCACCGAACTGACCATGAATTCGATGAACTCCTCCTTCAGCGCCGGCGGCAGATCGAGGTTCAGTTCCTCTGCGAAGGCCGCGTCGCGCTGAAAGTGGTCGCTGTTGCCGTCGGCGCGGAACTCATCGAGCATCGCGTCCCACTCTTCACGGACCGGCGAG
>SLIG01000095.1 GCA_007135755.1 Cyanobium sp. | reverse complement strand
GGCCGGGGCATGGGGAGTGACGGGGTGCGGCGGGCTGCGCAGGCCAGCAGGTGCTCCAATCCTGCAGGAGCAGCCCGGCATGGAGGGGGATCACCCGCGTCGTAGGGTGGCTGCTTGTGCCAGCGTCAGGAGAGATGCCGAAGCTCAAGACCCGCCGTGCGGCCGCCAAGCGGTTCAAGGTCACCGGCAGCGGCAAGTTCATGCGTCGCCATGCCTTCCGCAACCACCTGCTCGATCACAAGAGCCCCAAGCGCAAGCGCTTCCTGGGCACCATGGCCGTTGTCGATGAGCGCGACGCCGACAACGTGAGCGCCATGCTCCCCTACGCCTGAATTCCGCCACCACACCTTCGCCGATCCCCCTGATTCCCTGCCATGGCCCGCGTCAAGAGAGGCAACGTCGCCCGCAAGCGCCGCAACAAGATCCTGCGCCTGGCCCGGGGCTTCCGGGGCGGCAACGGCAGCCTGTTCCGCACCGCCAACCAGCGGGTGATGAAGGCCCTCTGCAACGCCTACCGCGACCGGCGCCGGCGCAAGCGTGACTTCCGCCGCCTCTGGATCGCCCGCATCAACGCCGCCGCCAGGCTCAACGGCCTCAGCTACAGCCGGCTGATCGGCGGCCTCAAGAAGGCCGACGTGCGCCTGAACCGCAAGATGCTCGCCCAGCTGGCGGTGGTCGACCCCGGCAGCTTCGCCTCCGTGGCCGGCGCCGCGAAGCACTAGAACCTTCGCGACGGTTTGTCCTTGGACAACCTCCTGCCTCAGGCCTACCTGATCGGCCTCGTGCTGCTGCTGGGCGTGGCGGCAGCCGCCGTGGCCCGCCAGATCCTGCGGGTGCGCCGCGACGAGGTCACCCTCGCCCGCCTGGAGCGGGGGACCGAGGGCGGCCAGGGCGATGAGGCCGCCACCCTCTACGAGCTGGCCTCGGTGCAGCTGCGCAAGCGCTTCTACAGCCAGGCCGTGGACAACCTGCGCAAGGCCCTCAAGCTGGCCCGGGCCGGCGAGGAGCCCCCCGAAGCGCTGGCCCTGATCGAGAACGCCCTGGGCTTCGCCCTGGCGGCCCAGGACAACTACAAGAGCGCCATCCGCCACTACCGCTCAGCCCTGGCGGCCAAGCCCGACTACCCCGTGGCCCTCAACAACCTGGCCTACGCCCTCGACAAGCAGGGCAGCCTCGATGAGGCCTGCCAGACCTACCGACGGGTGCTGGAGCTGGACGGCGGCAACGCGACGGCACGCAAACGCCTGCAGCGGCTGGAGCGCACGCTGCAGACCCCCGCCCCCAAGGCCTGAGCAGCCCCACCCGGTCACCCCATCACCACAGTCCCCGCACCGGAGCGGCCGGGGCTTCGACGGGGCCCGCCACCGGACCCCGCAGGGGGCTGAGCTCCAGGCGGCCGCCCGGGTTGGTCAGCCGGGCGGCCTGCCAGCCCGTCAGGGACAGACCCTGAAGGCCGATGAACACGCCGCCGGGCTCGAGGCTGGCCAGCCCCACGGGCCGCAGCAGCAGCAGATCGAGCTGGTCGCTGCGGGCATTGAGATTGCCCTGCACCGGGCTCACCACCTCGCCCACGCGCATCTCACCGCGCAGGTCCACCACCAGACCGATGGCCCTGGGCGTGGCCAGCCGCATCTGCACCGGCACGCGCTCCGGCGAGCCGAAGGCCTGGTAGGTGCCACTCCAGAACAGGGGGAGCTCCCGGGCCAGCACCTGGGCCCGGGCCACCGGGTCGAAGGTCTCCACGGCCTCGATCCGGGGCGCGGAGAGGCCGAACACGGCGTCGCCGCCGGGACCGGCCGGGGGGACGGTGAACGCCGGGTTGAAGGCGTCACTGCCCAGGGGCACCTGGGCCAGGGCAGCGCCGCCGAGGCTGAGCAGGACAGCCGCCACGGGCAGGGGAGCGAGCAGCGGCCTGAGGGCGGCTGACCGCCCCCAGGCAGCAGCGGAGAGCTCGGGGATGGGCACGGCGGCAGAGGACGCAACGGTGGTGGTGGGAGGCTAGATCCATTCCCCAGCCCAGCGTCCGTCCTCCGCTCCGTCCTCCGCGTGGTTCAGTCCGTTCCCCATCCCAGCCCCCCGGCCGCCGACGGCGATGCCCTGGTCATCGGCGGCCGCCGGTTCCGCAGCCGGCTGATGACCGGCACCGGCAAATACCCCAGCATCGCTGCGATGCAGGCCAGCGTGGCCGCCAGCGCCTGCGAGATCGTCACCGTGGCCGTGCGCCGCGTGCAGAGCCGGGCCGCCGGCCACGAGGGGCTGATGGAGGCGATCGACTGGTCGCGCATCTGGATGCTGCCCAACACCGCCGGCTGCGCCACCGCCGAGGAGGCCGTGCGGGTGGCCCGCCTGGGCCGCGAGCTGGCCAAACTCGCCGGCCAGGAGGACAACACCTTCGTGAAGCTGGAGGTGATTCCCGACAGCAGGCACCTGCTGCCGGACCCCTTCGGCACCCTGGAGGCCGCCGAACAGCTGGTGCGCGAGGGGTTCACGGTGCTGCCCTACATCAACGCCGATCCCCTGCTGGCCAAGCGTCTGGAGGAGGCGGGCTGCGCCACGGTGATGCCCCTGGGCTCACCGATCGGCTCGGGCCAGGGCATCCGCAACGCCGCCAACATCGCTCTGATCATCGAGAACGCCACCGTGCCGGTGGTGGTGGACGCCGGCCTGGGCGTGCCCAGTGAGGCGGCCCAGGCCATGGAGATGGGCGCCGACGCGCTCCTGATCAACAGCGCCATCGCGTTAGCCGGCGATCCCCCGGCCATGGCGCGGGCGATGGCGCTGGCCGCCGAGGCGGGCCGCACGGCCTTCCAGGCCGGCCGGCTGCCGGTGCGGGGTCAGGCCAGCCCCAGCTCGCCGACGGGCGGCCGCGTCGGCGCCTGAGGCCCGCCCTGAAGGCCCGTAACGAACCGTTCCGGCCCCTGGGCGGCCCGGCCCGTGCTGCATAGGGTGAGCGGATCCACCCCGATCGCGGCATGCAGGTCACCGAAGAAGACGGCGGCAAACTCAACGCCTTCGCCCGCGAACCCCGCATGGTGGTGATGGAGGAGGGGGAACGGCGCGGGCCCGGCAGCCGCAGGCTGCTGATCGCCGCGGCCGTGCTGGTGCCCCTGCTGGTGCTGCTGGCGGCGGGGATCAGCAACTAGGCCCCCCGTAGCAGGATGGGCCGCATTGCAGGATGGTCAGACCTGGGGGTGCGTCCATGAAGATCTTCGTTCTCGGCGGCGACGGGTTCT
The DNA here is from genome assembly GCA_007135755.1 of Cyanobium sp. GTDB lineage: Bacteria > Cyanobacteriota > Cyanobacteriia > PCC-6307 > Cyanobiaceae > NIES-981. Next base: position 11,683 of record SLIG01000095.1, on the reverse strand, counting down.
GCGGCTGGCCCTGCGCCGTCAACCTGGCCGACGCCGGCCACGACGTGCTGATCGGGGACAACCTCAGCCGCCGCAAGATCGACATCGACCTGGAGGTGGAGTCGCTCACCCCCATCGCCACCATCGGCGAGCGGCTGCGGGCCTGGGAGCAGGTGGGCGGCAAGGCGATCGCCTTCGAACACCTCGACATCGCCGCCGAGTACGACCGCCTGCTGGAGCTGCTGCGCCGTGAGCGCCCCGATGCGGTGGTGCACTTCGCTGAGCAGCGGGCGGCCCCCTACTCGATGAAGAGCAGCGCCACCAAGCGCTACACGGTCGACAACAACGTCAACGGCACCCACAACCTGCTGGCCGCGATCGTCGAGAGCGGTCTCGATGTGCACATCGTGCACCTGGGCACCATGGGGGTGTACGGCTACGGCTCCCACCGCGGCGCCACCATCCCCGAGGGCTACCTCACCGTGGAGGTGCCCCAGCCCGATGGCAGCCGCTTCACCGAGAAGATCCTGCACCCGGCTGATCCGGGCAGCGTCTATCACATGACCAAGACGCTGGATCAGCTGCTCTTTTACTACTACAACAAGAACGACGGCATCCGCGTCACCGATCTCCACCAGGGCATCGTGTGGGGCACCAACACCGATCTCACGGAGAAAGACCCGCGCCTCACCAACCGCTTCGACTACGACGGTGACTACGGCACGGTGCTCAACCGCTTCCTGATGCAGGCGGCGATCGGCTATCCCCTCACCGTGCACGGCACCGGCGGCCAGACCCGCGCCTTCATCCACATCCGCGACTCGGTGAAGTGCGTGCAGCTGGCCCTGGAGCACCCGCCGACCCCCGGCGAGAAGGTGAAGATCTTCAACCAGATGACCGAGAGCCACCAGGTGGGTGAGCTGGCCCGCAAGGTGGCCGACCTCACCGGCGCCGCGATCAACTACCTGCCCAACCCCCGCAAGGAGGCGATCGAAAACGATCTGATCGTGGACAACCGCTGCTTCATCGAGCTGGGCCTCAACCCCACCACCCTCGACGACGGCCTGATGGCCGAGGTGGTGGATGTGGCCCGGCGCTGGGCCGACCGCTGCGACCGCAGCCGCATCCCCTGCCAGTCGGCCTGGACCAGCCAGCAGGCCCAGGCCATCGCCTCCTCCGCGCCCCCGGCCGTGCCTGCCGCCTGAACGCCGGCCTCTCCGGCCTCTCCGGTCCCCCTCCCTTGAAGATCGCCTTCTTCACCGAAACCTTCCTGCCCAAGGTGGACGGGATCGTCACCCGGCTCACCAAGACCGTGCAGCACCTGGTGGCGGCCGGTGACGAGGTGCTGATCGTGTGCCCGGAAGGGGGGCCGGACACCTACATGGGCGCCCGGGTGGTGGGGGTGCCGGCGATGCCGCTGCCCCTCTACCCCGAGCTCAAGCTGGCCCTGCCGAGGCCGGCGGTGTCGGAGGCGCTGGAGGCGTTCGATCCCCACCTGGTGCACGTGGTGAATCCTGCCGTGCTGGGCCTGGGGGGCATCTGGCTGGCCAAGACCAAGGGCTTCCCCCTGGTGGCCAGTTACCACACCCATCTGCCCAAATACCTGGAGCACTACGGCATGGGCATGCTCGAGCCCCTGCTCTGGGAGCTGCTCAAGGCCGCCCACAACCAGGCCAGCCTCAACCTCTGCACCTCCACCGCCATGGTGCAGGAACTGAGCGAGAAGGGCATCCAGCACACCGACCTCTGGCAGCGGGGAGTGGACACCGAGCTGTTCCGGCCCGAGCTGCGCAGCGAGGCCGCCCGCCGCCGGCTGCTCGGAAACCACAGCGACAGCGGCAAGCTGCTGCTCTACATCGGCCGCCTCTCGGCCGAAAAGCAGATCGAGCGCATCCGGCCGGTGCTGGAGGCCATGCCCGATGCACGCCTGGCCCTGGTGGGCGACGGTCCCCACCGCCAGCAGCTGGAGGCCCACTTCAGCGGCCTGCCGGTGACCTTCGTGGGCTATCTGGCGGGAGAGGAGCTGGCGGCGGCCTACGCCAGCGGCGATGCCTTCGTGTTCCCCTCCAGCACCGAGACCCTTGGGCTGGTGCTGCTGGAGGCGATGGCGGCCGGCTGCCCGGTGGTGGGCGCCAACCGCGGCGGCATCCCGGACATCGTCAGCGATGGGGTGAACGGCTGCCTCTACGAGCCCGATGGCGGCGACGACGGGGCCGCCAGCCTGACGGCGGCGGTGCGGCGCCTGCTGGGCGATCCAGCCGAACGCCAGGCCCTGCGCCAGGCCGCCAGGGCCGAAGCCGAACGCTGGGGCTGGGCCGGAGCCACCGATCAGCTGCGCGGCTACTACGGGCGCCTGCTGGGGAGCGAACCGCTGCGGCTCGTGGCCTGAGCGTCAGTTGGCCGGGGGCACCGCCGCCGCCGCCGGGCCGTTCGCAAACCAGGCCATGAACAGGGCCTGGGCCATGGGCACCGCCACGGTGCCGCCGAAGCCGCCGGTGTTCTCCCCGAAGGCCACCACCACCAGATCGGCGGCGTCGGCCGGCGCATAGCCGCCGAACCAGGCGTGCACGGGCCGGGGGGGATCCTCGGCGGTGCCGGTCTTGCCCGCCGACGGGGGCAGGTTGGGCTGGTTGAGGGCCCGGGCCGTTCCCTGCTCCACCGCCAGGCGCAGGCCCTGGCGCACCGTGGCGATGGTGTCCGGCTGGAAACCGATCCACTGGCGCTGCGGTTCCCGCTCCACCAGGTGGGGGGTGACCAGCCAGCCGCCGTTGGCCACGGCGGCATACATCCGCGCCATCTGCAGGGGAGTCACCAGCACGGCCCCCTGGCCGATGGACGCGGTGATCGTGTCCACGTCCGTCCAGGGCTCGCCGAGCACCTCCTTCTTCCAGGCCTGGTCGCCCAGCAGTCCCTTGCTCTCCTCCTCCCGCAGCTCCACGCCGGTGCGGGATCCGAAGCCAAGCTTGCGGGCCGTCTCGAAGATCGCCTCGGCGCCGATGTTGATGCCGGCGCGGTAGTAGAAGCTGTTGCTGCTCAGGGCCAGGGCCATCGGGAAGCCCAGCTGGCCCATGCTCACGTGGTCGCGGTAGCAGAGGCCGGCGCGGCAGAAGGAGGCGGTGGTGAGCTCGGTGGAGGTGGGGCTGTAGCGGTCGGATTCGAGCGCCGCGATGCTGGTGACGATCTTGAAGGTGCTGGCCGGCGGAAAGCCCTGCAGGGTGCGGTTGAGCAGGGGCGCCTCGGGACCGTTGAGGGCCGCCCACTGGCTGATGCTCGGGGCCGGGGAGAAGATGTTGGGATCGAAGGCCGGCCGGCTGGCCATGGCCCGGATCGCTCCGGTGTTGGGGTCCATGGCCACGATCGCCCCCTTGGCCACCCCGTCGAGGGCCTTCTCAGCGGCCTGCTGCAGGGGCAGATCGAGGGTGAGGCGCAGGTCCTTCCCGGCCCGCGCCGGCTTCTCGCCCAGCACCCGCTGCACCTGGCCGGCAGCGTTCACCTCCACCTGCTGGCCGCCCCACTCGCCACGCAGGTGGGCCTCATACATCTTCTCCACGCCACTGCGGCCCACGCGGTCGCGGATGCGAAACCCCTCATCGCGCAGGCGGTTGTATTCCTCCTCGGTGATGCCACTGGTGTAGCCGAGCACGTGGGCGCCGAGGCGGCCATGGGGGTAGCTGCGCAGCACGTCCACATCCACCTCGGCCCCGGGGAGCTCGCTGGAGCGCTCGCGGAAGCGCAGCACCTGGTCGGGCCGCAGGTTCTCGGCCAGCTGCACGCGAAAACCCTCCCGGTTGGTGCCTGAGCGGCGCTGCTCATCGAGCTGGCCCGCCGGCAGCTCCAGCAGGGCCGCCAGGCGGTCGCGCAGGGCGGGCCAGGCCTCGTCGCTCACCTCCCCAGGCTGCATGTAGAGGTTGTAATTGAGACGGCTGGTGGCCAGCACCCGGCCGTGGCGGTCGAGCAGCCGGCCGCGGATCGGGTTGCGCGGCATCAGCCGGATGCGGTTCTCATCGGCCCGCTGCCGGTTCTCAGCCCCGTGCAGCAACTGCAGCCAGGCAAGTCGCGTGACCATCGCGCCGCTGAACAGCAGCACCAGCAGCAGCAGCCACACCGGCTGGCGGCCCAGCCCGCTGTGACGGACGCCTGAGGCGATCGCCATCGCTAGCGGGGGGCATCGCCGGCGGCAGGCTCAGCGGCGGCGGGATGCACCAGGGCCTGCTCCAGCTGCTGCAGCCGCGCGGCAATCGCCGCCAGCCGCTGCTCCAGTTCCACGGGGTCACCGGCATCCACCCCATCACCGGCGCCACTGCCTGCCCCATCGCCGGCTGCGGGGGGCTGCTGGCCCACATCGCGCACCTCCACCGCCATCACCGGGTTGCCCAGGCCGGGGCTGAACTGGTCGAGCTGGGCCCGCACCTTGCTGGCCGCCGGTTCTCCCTCCTCACGCAACCGGCCCAGGGGGTCGGCACTGCTGCCGTCAAAGGCGGCCATCACCTGCTGCGCCCCCCCCTGACGGGCTCGCTCCACCACCGCCATGCCCACCGGCAGCACGTCCTGCATCAGCGTCAGGCGCAGGGCATCGAGGGGGTCGGTGGCCATCGCCGCAGGGGCAGGGCACTCCAGTCTGCCTTGGGCCCGGGGACCTGTGCTGGCCGCCGCGTCAGGGCAGGGTGTTGCTGATCGGCGGCCGCAGCGCCGGGGCCGGGCAGGCCTGCTGGCTGCCCAGCCACCAGCCGCCCACGCCCGCCACCACCAGCAGGGCGGTGAGGGGCAGCAGTGCCTGGCGGGTGGCCTCCAGGCCGATCCACTCGCCCCACGCCCGCAGGCTGCGGTCGCGGTCGAAACGGCGGCGCTGGCGCGCCTCCTCCCGCTGGCGTCGCTGCAGGGACCGGCTCACCCAGCGCTCGAAGGAGAGCTTCTTGGTGACGGCCATCTTGCGCTCCACCTCCAGCAGCTGGCCGGCGCTCAGCTCGGGGTTGAAGGTGGTGATCAGCTCCAGGGTCTTGAGGAACATCTCCACCGCCCCGTCCTTGGCCTGGCGCTCGTCGGGATCGAGCAGGTCCCAGTCGAGCTCGGGGTAGAAGCGGCGGCGGTTGGCGGCGATCTGCTCCTCCGGCAGCTGGCCCGGTTCGCGCAGCCAGCGATCGGTGTTGGCGTCGAAGCGGCGCCAGTAGAGGAAGGGGTTGAGGTAGACGGTCTTGCCGCCCAGCTGGATGCTGTCCTGCTGGAGGCGGCGCTGCAGCTCAGGGTCGCTGGAAGACGCGGGGGCGGCGCTCACGGCACGACGAATCGGGACCCGAAGGTAACGGAGACCCCAGACACCCGCCACGCCCCCCAGGTGGGGCTCATTCCCATTCAATCGTGCCGGGGGGCTTGCTGGTGATGTCCAGCACCACCCGGTTCACCCCCTGCACCTCGTTGACGATGCGATTGGAGATGGTCTCCAGCAGGTCGTAGGGCAGCCGCGACCAGTCGGCGGTCATGCCGTCCTCACTGGAGACGCAGCGCAGCACCACCGGGAAGGCATAGGTGCGCTTGTCGCCCATCACGCCCACGCTGCGCACCGGCAGCAGCACCGCGAAGGCCTGCCAGATCTCGTTGTAGAGGCCGGCGTCGCGGATTTCCTCGCGCACCACCAGATCAGCGTCACGGAGAATGTTGAGTTTGTCGTCGGTGACCTCACCGAGGATGCGGATCGCCAGGCCAGGCCCGGGGAAGGGATGACGGCCCACGATCTCCTCGGGCAGGCCCAGGCTGCGGCCCACCTTGCGCACCTCGTCCTTGAACAGCCGGCGCAGGGGCTCCACCAGCTTGAACCGCAGGTCCTCAGGCAGGCCGCCCACGTTGTGGTGACTCTTGATCTTCACCGCCACCCGCTCGCCGGTCTTGGGGTCCACGTTGGTGTCGGCGCTCTCGATCACATCGGGATAGAGCGTGCCCTGGGCCAGATAGTCGAAGGGCCCCAGGCGCCGGCTCTCCTCCTCGAACACGCGGATGAACTCCGTGCCGATCAGCTTGCGCTTGCGCTCCGGATCGGTGACGCCGGCCAGTTTGCTGATGAAGCGCTGGCGGGCATTGATGTACTCCACCTGGATGTGGAATTTCCGGTCGAAGAAGTCCATCAGGAATTCGGGCTCGCCTTTGCGCATGAAGCCCTGGTCGATGAACATGCAGGTGAGCTGATCGCCGATCGCCCGGTGCAGCAGGAAGGCCAGGGTGGAGGAATCGACGCCCCCCGAGAGGGCCAGCAGCACCCGTTTGTCGCCCACCTGGCGGCGCACCTCCTCGATCGCCTCATCGATGAAGGCGGCGGTGGTCCAGTCGGCCTCACAGCCGCAGATGTGATACACGAAGTTGCGCAGCATCGCCATGCCGCAGCTGGAGTGCACCACCTCGGGGTGGAACTGCACGCCATACAGCCGCCGGTCGTGGTTGGCCACCGCCGCCTCCGGCGTGTTGTCGGTGTGGGCCAGGCGCACGAAGCCCTGCGGCAGCCGCTCCACCGAATCGCCGTGGCTCATCCACATCGTCGAACCCTCCTCGACGTTGGTGAGCAGATCCGTGGGGTCGTCCACATGCAGGGCCGCCTTGCCGTATTCGGCCTTGCCGGCCGCCACCACGGCGCCACCCAGCTGCTGCACCATCAGCTGCATGCCATAACACACGCCCAGCACGGGAATGCCCAGGTCCCAGAGGGCCGGATCACAGAGCGGAGCGCCAGGGTCGTAGACCGAGCTGGGGCCACCGCTGAGGATGATGCCCCTGGGCGCCAGCGCGCGCAGCTGCTCGGCACTGGTGGTGTAGCTCAACACCAGCGAGAACACCTCCGTTTCCCGCACCCGCCGGGCGATCAGCTCGGAGTACTGGGAACCGAAATCCAGGATCACGATCGCCGGATGGCGGGACGACTGGGAGGCGGCGTCGATCACGGACATGGGCGCTGGGCGGGCCGGCGCTGAAGCCTAGGGGTCGCCCCCGGGGGCTTCCATCGCCGTGGCGCCGAAGGCCGCCAGCAACCGCTCCCCCTCCGGCCCCCAGGCTCGCAGCCACCGCCGGCGGTCGAACAGGGCCGCCCCCACAACCATCGGGCCGCTCTGGCCATGGCTGCGCAGGTAGGCCTGGCTGCGCCGCTCGATCGCCGCGGCGATGCGGGAGCGCAGCCGGGACGCCAGCTCGGGCTGCCGCTCCTCCAGCTCGCTGAGGGCCGTGTCCACACTGGGGGCGGCATGCAGGCGGGCCAGGTCGGCCCCGGCCAGGCCCTCCAGAGCAGCCAGAGCCGTGAGCACCTCGGCGCGGCCATCGGCCAGGTGGTGGTGGGTGTGGAAGATGCCGCCGGCCAGCTTGATCAGCTTGCCCTGCACGCCGAATAGCAGCAGCCGTCGCACGCCGGCCTCGGCGGCCGCCACCAGCAGGGGGCCCAGCCAGTTGCCGGCCTTCAGCAGCAGGGCGGCGGGCAGACCCAGCCGCGGGGCCAGGTCGAGCCCGTTCTCGCCGATCACCAGCACCAGATCGCCGCCGAATCCGGGAGCGGCGGCGCGCTGGCGCAGCTCGGCGAGGGCCTCCCCCAGCTGCTCGGGGGCGGCACTGCGCTGCACCCGCGCCTGGGTGCCGATCAGGGCCAGGCCCTCCACCACCCCAAAGGCGGCGTTGCTGGTGCGCTCGGCAAGGCGGCGGCCCTCGGGAATGGTGAGCTCCAGGGCCAGCCGCCGGCCGGGCGGCAGCAGGGGCCGCAGGTTCCACTCCAGCAGCCGGCGGGCATAGCCCGACAGGCAGGCCTGGCCGCTGGCCTCGATCACCCCCACCCCCTCACCGGCTCCCAGTTCCAGCCAGGGGCCGGGACCCTCCAGCCAGCGGGCCCGCACCCACACCAGCAGGCCGCGGGTGAGATCGAGCACCCCGGCGCCGGGGTCGCAGCGGGCCATGGCCAGGGCGCTGCCATCGCCCAGGGGCGCCGCCGCCTCGATCGCCACCGGCTCGGCTGCTACGCCCGGCTCCAGTTGCAGGGGCTGCTGCCCCGCCACTGGCTCCCCCCGCAGGCCCTGCAGGGCCGCCCGCGCCGCCGCCGCGGTCCACACCGGCAGGGTGTAGCCGGCCGGGCCACTGCCGGCCTCAGCCAGGGGGGTTGGCGCGCGCAACGGAGGGGAAGGCCTGCACTGTTTTTTATGGTGGTCGATTGCGTCTCCGCCGGGGGCGCTCCGTACACCCCGCCTCGCCCCCGCTCCCTCCACCATGCAGGACAAGCTCACCCTGATGATCCCCGGCCCCACCCCGGTGCCGGAAACGGTCCTGCAGGCCATGGCCCGGCATCCGATCGGCCACCGCAGCGCCGATTTTCAGAAGATCGTGCGCCGCACCACCGAGCAGTTGCAATGGCTGCACCAGACCAGCAGCGACGTGCTGGTGATCACCGGCAGCGGCACCGCCGCCATGGAAGCCGGGATCATCAACGTGCTGAGCAAGGGCGACACGGTGCTCTGCGGCGACAACGGCAAGTTCGGCGAGCGCTGGGTGAAGGTGGCCCAGGCCTACGGCCTGGATGTGCAGGTGATCAAGGCGGAGTGGGGCCAGCCCCTCGATCCCGAGGCCTTCCGCGCCGCCCTCGAGGCCGACACGGCCAAGGCGATCAAGGCCGTGATCCTCACCCACTCGGAAACCTCCACGGGCGTGATCAACGACCTGGAGACCATCGCCGCCCACGTGCGTGCCCACGGCACGGCCCTCACGATTGCCGACTGCGTCACCAGCCTGGGCGCCTGCAACGTGCCCATGGACGCCTGGGGCATCGACGTGATCGGCTCGGGCTCCCAGAAGGGCTACATGATGCCGCCGGGGCTGGCCTTCGTGGCCATGAGCGAGCGGGCCTGGGAGGCCGCCAAGAGCTCCGATCTGCCCAAGTTCTATCTCGACCTGCTCAAGTACCGGAAATCGGCCCAGGCCGACAGCAATCCCTTCACGCCGGCCATCAACCTGTACTTCGCGCTCGAGGCGGCCCTCGAGATGATGCAACACGAGGGCCTGGAAGCGATCTTCGCCCGCCATGCCCGCCACCGCGCCGCCGCCCAGGCGGGCATGAAAGCCATCGGCCTGCCGCTCTATGCCGCTGACGGCTACGGCAGTCCGGCGATCACCGCCGTGGCGCCAGAGGGCATCGACGCCGAGAGCCTGCGCAAGCGGGTGAAGGAGCGCTACGACATCCTGCTGGCCGGCGGCCAGGACCACCTCAAGGGCAAGGTCTTCCGCATCGGTCACCTCGGGTTCGTCTGCGACCGTGACGTGCTCACCGCCGTGGCCGCCATCGAAGCCACCGTGCAGGAGCTGGGGCTGCACACGGGGACCCCGGGGGCCGGCGTGGCGGCCTGTGGCGCCGCCCTGGCGAGCTAGGCTCAGCAAGATAAGCAACTGTCGCTCGTCAGTTGCTTATCACTTGCGGGTGTAATTCAGTGGTAGAATGTCAGCTTCCCAAGCTGAACGTCGCCGGTTCGAGTCCGGTCACCCGCTTTCAGTCCAGGCCTGAAAATTGTTGTCGCTCAAGCGATCGGCTCGCTCGGGACTCGCTGGCGGCATGCCAGAAGTTGACTGGGGGTGAAAGGTGATGCCAGCGATTGGTTCAACCTTCTCACAGTGCTTCTCACTTCTGGCTCGTTTCATGGCCTGATTTGACCGTCCTTGATCGGTCCGGGGCTGCGCCGTGGATCGACCGAGCCGAGACCTGTCAGGCGACCTAAAATGCTGTGCGGACCTGGCCTGACCCGCTGATGGTGCACAGCGTGCTGACCGAGACCGTCGAAAGCATCTCGGAACACAACAAGAACCCCATGGCCACCGTGGCGGCCGGTGAAGGGATGGCGGTCGCGGTGCTCAACCGCAACGAGCCGACCTTCTACTGCGTTCCGGCCCGGGCCTACGAGGAGTTGATGGATCTCGTGGAAGACCTGGAGCTGGGCCGGATTGCCGATGCCCGGCTGGCGGATGGGCAGGAGCCGCTGCGGGTCAGCCTCGATGCCCTATGAGCTGGCCTTTCATCCCGAGGCCCTGCGGGAATGGCGGACCTGGACCGCAGGGATTAGGGAGCAGTTCAAGAAGAAGCTGGCCGAACGGCTGATCGAACCGCGGATTCCCGCCAGCAAGCTGCGGAGCTCCAGTCATCGCCACAAAATCAAACTCCGTGCCGCTGGTTTCCGTTTGGTCTACGAAGTGCGGAATCGCGATGTGCTGGTGCTTGTTGGGCCGTGGGCAAGCGGGAGCGCAATGCTGTCTATCGCCAGGCCGATCAGCGCTGAAGCCCATGCCCCATGGCCGACTCCAAGCCCTCTGAGCTGGATCGGCTGCGCCGGGAGACCATCCGATGGATGGAGCCGCTGAAGCCGACCGACGGACCGGCCACCGGCGCATCACGTCATGCATGACAAAATGGCTGACAGATCATCTGTGCATGCCGCATGCCAGCCTTCAGTGTGCGGTTACCCGGCGACCTGGAGCGCCGACTGGGCGAGGAAGCCCGCCACTGCGGCCAACCGCGATCGGAACTGATCCGCGAAGCCCTGGAGGAGTTGCTGCGCCGCCGGGAGCAGGAGCGCCTTGTAGCCCGGCTCACCGCCGCCGCCGAAGCGCTGGCGAGCGATACCTCGGCCCGCGCCGAAAGCCTGGATGTGGCGGCAGATTTCCTGCCGGGCGACTGCGAGGCTCTGGCGTTGGCGGAGGAGGCCGCCTCCCAGGAGCGGACCGGCCAGCCGAGCCCCCAGCCATGGTGGCGCTGATGCGTCGGGGTGAGATCTGGGTGGCGCGTCTGAATCCCAATCAGGGCGCGGAGGTGGGCAAGCTGCGACCGGTGGTGATCGTTCAGGCCGATCCGATCACCCAAGCCGGCCTGGCCACGGTGATCGTGGTCCCCCTCACCACCCAGGACCGCCCGGGCACCCGGGCGCTGCGGGTCCCGATCCGCAGTCGCGACCGCCTTCTCTGCGACTCCTTCGCGATGGTGGACCAGCCCCGCTCCCTGGATCGCTCCCGCCTGGGCGACGGCCCCCTCACCACCCTCAGCCGGGAAGAACTGGCGGAGCTGGAGCGGGCGCTGCTGGGGGTGCTGGGGATCGGCCTCGCCTGAGGGATCCCAGCCATGGCTGACTCCATGCCCTCTGAGCTGGATCAGCTGCGCCGGGAGAATGCCCGCCTGATTGGGCTACTGGAGACGCACGGCATCGCCTGGCGCTCCAGCGGACCTGCCCCAACGGAACCCGCACTGGTTTCGGTTCAGCCACCTGCCAGTGGTCCTGTGTCGCCGCAGGAGAAGGTGGCGCTATTCCGGCGCCTCTTCCGCGGCCGTGACGACGTCTATGCCCTGCGCTGGCAGAGCAACAGCAGCGGGCGCTCGGGCTATTCGCCGGCCTGCGCCAATGAGTGGAGGCCAGGCTTGTGCGAGAAGCCAAGGATTTCCTGCCGCGACTGCCAGCACCGGGAGCTGCTGCCGCTCAGCGATGCAGCGATCTATGGCCATCTGGCCGGCGAGCACACCATCGGCCTCTACCCCCTGCTGGACAACGACCATTGCCACCTGCTGGCCGTGGACTTTGACGAGCAGGACTGGCGCGGGGACGCAAGGGCCTTTCTGCGCTCGTGTCGGCAGCTGGCGGTGCCGGCGGCGCTGGAGATCTCCCGCTCCGGGGAAGGAGCCCACGTTTGGGTGTTCTTTGAGGAGGCCGTATCGGCCCGG
>SLIG01000121.1 GCA_007135755.1 Cyanobium sp. | reverse complement strand
CGAGGCGCTGCGCTGCACCCCCGCCGCCCTGCACCACGCCCGGGTACTGCCCACGCCCCAGGCCCTGCGCCAGGCCCTGGCGGCGGGCCTGGCCGCCGAGCGCCTGGCCCCCCTGCACCCGCGTCCCGAGCCGGCACTGCCAGCGGGGGCGGTGGAGGCGGCGCTGCTGCGGCGCTGGCGCATCGAGGCGGTGCTGGCGCGGGCCTCGGGTCCCCCCACCGAGTCACTCTGGCGCCGCCTGGCGGCAGCTCACGGCTGCCGCCTGCTGCTGCTGCGCCGGCCTGAACCCAGCCCGGCCGTGCTCAGCCTCGATGGGGACGCCCTGGTGCGGCACCTGGCAGCCTGGACCGGCTGAAGCGCACCGCTGCCCATGCCGACGGACGCCGACCTGGTGCTGGTGCTCACCACCGAGGCCGATCAGGAGCGGGCCGAGGCCCTGGCTGGGGTGCTGCTGGAACGCCGCCTGGCGGCCTGCGTGAGCCTGCATCCGGTGCTGTCGCTCTACCACTGGCAGGGCCGGCTGGAGCGCGGCAGGGAGGTGCAGCTGCTGATCAAGACCCTGGCCCACCAGCTCGACGCCCTGGAGGCGGCGGTGCGGGAACGGCACAGCTACAGCACGCCGGAGTGGATCCAGTGGCCGGCCCGCTGCAGCGCCGGCTATGGCGCCTGGCTTTTGGAGAGTGGTTCCAACGCCAGCTGACGCCGGGCCAGCTCGCGCAGGTCCACCTGGGAGCGGGGTCCGAGCTGGGTCACCACCTGGCCGGCGCAGAGGGAGCCCAGCCGACCGCAGGTCTGCAGGTCGAGGCCGCGGGTGTAGGCATGCAGGAAGCCCGCGGCATAGAGATCACCGGCTCCGGTGGTGTCCACCAGCGGCCCCAGAGTCACCGGCTCGATCAGGTGGCTGTCGCCGCCCCCGAGCACCAGTGAACCCGCCTCGCTGCGGGTCAGGGCCGCCACCCGGCAGCGGCCGCGTACCTGCTCCACGGCCTCGGCAAAGGAGTTGGCGCGGTAGAGGGCGGTGATCTCCATCTCGTTGGCGAACAGCAGATCCACATGGCCATCCACCAGCTCCAGGAAGCTGTCTCGGTGGCGTTCCACGCAGAAGGCGTCAGAGAGGCTCAGGGCCACCTCGCCGCCGTGGGCCCGGGCCACCTCGGCGGCGGCGATGAAGGCGCGCTTGGCCGGCTCGCTGTCCCACAGGTAGCCCTCCAGGTAGAGCACCCGGGCCCGGGCGACCATGTCCAGGTCGAGATCGGCCGGATCCAGCCCCACCGATGCCCCGAGATAGGTGCACATGGTGCGCTGGGCATCGGGCGTCACCAGGATCAGGCAGCGGGCCGTGGAGGCTCCGGCCGTGGCCGCGGGCGTGGCGAAGCGGGCCCCCACGGCGCGGATGTCGTGGCTGAAGATGGCCCCCAGCTGGTCGTCCCGCACCCGGCCGATGAAACCGGCCCGGCTGCCCAGCTGGGCCAGGCCGGCCACGGTGTTGGCCGCCGAGCCGCCGGAGGTCTCCAGCCCCGCCCCCACACTCCCGTAGAGACGCTGGGCCTGGGCCTCATCCACCAGGGCCATGGTGCCCTTGGTGAGGCCCTGGTCGTCGAGAAAGCGGTCGTCGGCCTGCACGAGCACATCGACGATGGCGTTGCCGATGGCCACCACATCCAGGATTTCATGCCCCGCCGGGCCGTGATCCACGCCGGTGGGCGATCCGGTGACCGTCATCAGGCGCTCAGCAGGGCCCGCTTGGGGCCGTGAATGGGATCCTCCACCACGATCGTCTGGTCGCGGCCGGCCCCCAGCGACACGATCGCGATCGGCACCTCCATCAGTTCGGCGAGAAAGCGCAGGTAGCTCATGGCCGTGGGCGGCAACTCCTCCAGCCGGCGGCAGTGGGCCGTGGAGGTCTGCCAGCCGGGCAGGGTGTCGTAGATCGGCCGGCAGCGGGCGAAATCCTCGGCGCTGCTGGGGAAATACTCGATGCGGCGGCCGTCGAGCTCGTAGGCCACGCACACCTGGATCTCATCGAGTTCGTCGAGCACATCCAGCTTGGTGATGGCCAGACAGTCGAGGCCGTTCACCTCCACCGCATAGCGGCCGATCACGCCGTCGAACCAGCCGCAGCGGCGGCGGCGGCCGGTGGTGGTGCCGTACTCGCCGCCACGGTCGCAGAGGTGATCGTTGATGCTGCCCTCCAGTTCGGTGGGGAAGGGCCCTTCGCCCACCCGGGTGGTGTAGGCCTTGGCCACGCCGATCACCCGGTCGATCAGGGTGGGACCCACCCCGGCGCCGATGCAGGCGCCGCCGCTCACCGGGTTGGACGAGGTGACGTAGGGGTAGGTGCCGTGATCGAGATCGAGCAGGGTGCCCTGGGCCCCCTCGAACAGAATGTTCTGGCGGGCACGGGCCGCCTGGTGGATGGCACGGGTGCAATCCACCACGTGGGGGGCGAGACGCTGCCCATAGCCCACATACTCGGCCACCACCGCCTCGAAATCGAGCGGCTCGAGGCCGTAGAGCTTCTGAAGAATCTCGTTCTTTTCTGCCAGCGGACCCGCCAGGCGCTCGCGCAGCCGCTGCTCGTCCAGCAGGTCGATGATGCGGATGCCGTTGCGCTCCGATTTATCGGCGTAGGTGGGGCCGATGCCCCGGCCGGTGGTGCCGATGCGCCGTGAGCCCCGGCGCTGCTCCATCGCCTGATCCAGCAGGCGGTGGTAGGGCATCGTCACGTGGGCCGTGGAGGCCAGCTTGAGGCCATCCACGGCGATGCCCAGCTCCAGGAGCATGTCCAGCTCACTGAGCATCACCTTGGGATCGACCACCGTGCCGGAACCGATCAGGCAGACGGTGTCGGGGTAGAGAATTCCCGAGGGGATCAGGTGCAGCTTCAGCACCCGGCCGTCCACCACGATCGTGTGGCCGGCATTCACACCGCCCTGGTAGCGCACCACCACGTCGGCGGAGCGGCTCAGCAGATCGGTGATCTTTCCCTTGCCCTCGTCACCCCACTGCGCACCGATGACGACGACGTTGGCCAAGGACACGGCGGCCGGAAGCCGCTTGTGAGCACAAGCGAAGAGCCTCTCATCCGGCGGGGGAATCCGTAAAGGCCGCGCTCCTCGGCAGCTGGGCCTCAGGCTCCCCGGGTCACGTTGCGCTCGGCCTTCTGCAGCTCCTTGGTGAGGCGCTCACGCAGGGCTTCGGGAACCGGCCGGTTGGGGTAGTTGGCGTAGTGGCCGGCCAGGGAGTTCACCGCCGTCTGCATGGTGGTGAAGGAGGCCAGGCCATTGACGGCCGAGCGGGGGCGGTAGCGGGCCATGTAGTCGTTGATCAGGCTGCGCGCCTCGGTCTCCGCCTCGCCGCGCCCAGGATCGTCGGCCGCCAGGGCAATGGTGGCGATCAGGCTGTCAGCCACGGCCACGGTGTCGTCGACGTAGTTGCCGCTGAGGCTGGAGCTGCTGGCGCTGCAGGCGCCGAGCAGCAGACAGCCCACCAGCGCCAGGGCCGCCAGGGCGCGGCCCCAGCGCTCACGCCACCGCTGCAACGGGAGGGGGAGTGCTGAGGCCATGGGGCGATCGCGGGAACCTGGATCTTAAGGATGGGCCCGATTGAGCCTTCAGGCACCCAGCTCGCCCCTCAGCCATCGAGCAGGCCCCGGCGCTGCCGCTCGACGCGCGGCAGCAGATGGGCCAGCAGGTCGTCGGCGGGCAGCTCATGGCTGCCGGCACCGCTGCGCTCCACCAGCTCGACGCGCCCCTCGGCAGCGCCACGGCCCACCACCACCCGCCAGGGAATGCCAAGCAGATCACCGTCCTTGAACTTCACCCCGGCGCGCTCGGAGCGGTCATCGAGCAGGGCCTCCACGCCGGCCTGCAGGAGATCGTCGTAGAGGCGCCCGGCCAGGGCCGCCTGGGCGGCATCGGCGACGTTGGCCGGCACCACCAGCACCTCAAAGGGGGCGATGGCCAGGGGCCAGCAGATGCCGTTGCCATCGTGATGCTGCTCCACGGCAGCCTGGGCCAGCCGCGAGACGCCGATGCCGTAGCAGCCCATCCAGAACGGTTCACTGCTGCCGGCCTCGGTGGTGAAACAGGCGTCCATGGCCGTGGAGTACTTGCGGCCCAGCTGGAAGATGTGGCCCACCTCGATGCCGCGGCTGGCCTCCAGCCGCTGCCGGGGGTCGTGGACGCAGCGCTCACCCGGCTGGGCGGCACGCAGATCGACACCCTCGACGCTCAGGCCCAGACCGCTCCAGCTGGCACCGAGCAGGTGCCGATCCGGCTGGTTGGCGCCGCACACGAAGATCTCCAGCTCCGCGGCGGTGTGGTCCGCCAGGCGCAGAAAGGAGGGGGCCACGCCGCCGCCGGCCAGCAGGTCGTCGCCGAGCTGGGGGCCGAGGAAGCCGAAGGGCAACGGGTCGAGGCCCGCACGCTTGAGCGAGTCCGGCGTGAGGGCGGCCACCTCCAGCAGGGCGCCGTGCTTGGCGCCCAGCCGGCCGCTGACGGCGTTGGCCAGCTTCACCTCGTTGAGCTGCTGATCCCCGCGCAGGGCCACCAGCAGAGGCTGGTCGTGGCCGTCTTCGAAGCGGGCCAGCAACAGCAGCACCTTCACCACCTGGCTGGCCTGCAGGCCATGGCCGGCGCAGAGCTGCTCGATCGTGGCCTGGCCGGGAGTGGCCAGCGGTTCGCCGGCGCCGCCGGCCCGGAGCCCGCCGGCCAGGGGAACGGCCGGCTCCGCCAGCGACTGGGCCCGCTCCTGGTTGGCCGCGTAGTGGCCGTCGGGGCTGGCCAGAATCAGATCTTCACCGGCGTCGGCGGTGACCATGAACTCCTGGCTGGCGGAGCCGCCGATGGCGCCACTGTCGGCCTCCACGGCCACGGCCCGCAGACCGCAGCGCGCGAAGATCCGCCGGTAGGCCCGGTCCATGACCGCATAGGTCTGCGCCAGGCAGGCCTCATCAGCATGAAAGGAATAGGCGTCCTTCATGATGAATTCACGCCCGCGCATCAAGCCGAAGCGGGGGCGGATCTCATCGCGGAACTTGGTCTGGATCTGGTAGAGGTTCACCGGCAGCTGCCGGTAGGAGCGCAGCAGATCGGCGGCCAGGGAGGTGACCACTTCCTCGTGGGTGGGGCCCAGCCCCAGCTCCCTGTCCTGGCGGTCGTGGAGGTGGAACATGATCCCCTCGCCTGCGGTGTAACCAGCCCAGCGGCCGCTGCGGCGCCAGAGGTCGGCGGGCTGCAGCTGGGGCAGCAGGGTCTCAAGGGCGCCGGCGGCGTCCATCTCCTCGCGCACCACCCGTGACACCTTGCGCAGCACCCGCCACATCAGCGGCAGGTAGGCGAAGATGCCCGGCGCCAGGCGGCGGATGTAGCCG
Organism: Cyanobium sp.; assembly: GCA_007135755.1. Classification (GTDB taxonomy): domain Bacteria; phylum Cyanobacteriota; class Cyanobacteriia; order PCC-6307; family Cyanobiaceae; genus NIES-981. Next base: position 34,247 of record SLIG01000121.1, on the reverse strand, counting down.
GCCCGCAGAAGCAGTTTGTGGGAGGGGATCTCGGCTTCGGCCGGATCGTCCCGCAGCGTCACCAGCATCAGGCGGGAGACGCGCATGGCCACTTGCGGCGGGGGTGGCGGGAAGCTACCACTGTGTTGGATGCGCGCCGGCGTCGGCGCGCAAGACGGCCCGCAGCGACTGGTGACCGCGACTGGTGACCAAAGACACAGCACGGGCCTGGGGGCCCTGCTAGCTTCTCGCAACCTCCACTCGTCTCATTTGAGTCTCATGGCTTTCAGCCCAGGCAGTTCCGATCCCCTGGGCCGTTCCGCCATGCACCCAGCCACCCTCTCGCCTGCCCCGGCAGCGGGCGGCGACGCCGATGCTGGGAGCGAGCCGGGCTCGGGCCTGATCGGCATCGACGACGTGCAGAAAGCCCTCAACCGTTCCCGCGCCTCGGTCTACCGCTACACCAACACCGATCCCCGCCAGCTCAATCCCCCCTTCAACCCCCGCCGGCTCAATCCCGAATACCGCAGCGATCAGAAAGACCCGTTGCTGTTCCATCCCCACGAGGTTGCCCGCTTCGCCCGAGACGTCCTGCGGATCAAAGAAGTGACGGTGGAGGTGCTCAATTCACCATCCACGGCCACCCAGCAGCTGCTCAGCGCGATCCTGGCCGAGTTGCAGACCATCAACCGGCGGCTTGATCACCTTGATCCACCCAGCCGCGAACCACGGCCTGAGGACACCCTGAGGCCAACAGGCAACGGCCTGCGGTTCGACCAGCAGAACCGTCCCGCCGCCTGAGCTGCTCACCCGGCGGCGTCGACGCGGCGCTGTGGTGGTGCCACAATATGTGGACAACCCTCTGGCCGGATCGATCCGGCATCTCCAGGTGCCACCACGGCAGCCCGTTCAGCGGCAGTCCGGCACCCACTCCATGACCACCACCACTGAACCGCTCCGTGCTCCAGGGCCGACTCCCTCGGCGCAGTCCTCCGCCGACGACCGGCAGCCTGCGGCAGGCGAGCCCAACGACGACGACCCCTACAGTCCGGGCCTGCTCACCCTGCTCGATGCCATCGGCGGCCTGATCGGCTTCGTGGCCATCCTTCTCCCTCTCGCCACCGTGCTGGTGGCCCGCCCCCCGTCCCCGGATCCGCCAGGCCTCCATGGATCTGAGCCAGCTGCCGGCATCCCCAGCGCCCGGGCTCGTGAACCTGGTGGTGGAGATCCCCGCTGGCTCGCGCAATAAATACGAGTACAACGCCCTCTCCGGTGTGATGGCCCTCGACCGGATCCTGCACTCCTCGGTGCGCTACCCGTTCGACTACGGCTTCGTGCCCAACACCCTGGCGGAGGACGGCTCTCCGCTCGACGCCATGGTGATCCTCGAAGAGCCCACGTTTGCGGGCTGCCTGATCCGCGCCCGGCCGATCGGCATTCTCGACATGGTGGACAGCGGTGCCCATGACGGCAAGTTGCTGTGCGTGCCGGAGGCCGACCTCAGCAACCGCAGGGTCACCTCCATCCGCCAGATCGCCAACGACCAGCTGGAGGAGGTGGCCGAATTCTTCCGCACCTACAAGAGCATCGAAGGCCGGGTCACCGACATCCTCGGCTGGCTCGACGAGAAGGCGGTGCCGGCCCTGCTGCAGCGCTGCATCGATGCCGCCGCCTAGGCGGGCCGCTGCAGCAGAAATCCCTCGTATCCCAGGGCCTGGAAGATGCGGGCCGGATCGCCGAAGCCGGCTGCGTTCACCAGGGCCGTGAGCCGGGACACACCGATCGGGTGCAGCCCCTGGGCAAGGGCCGCTTCCTGGCTCTGCTGCTCACTCAAGCCACTGGCGCGCTGGAAGCCGAGCCAGGCCGCCTGGACCTGGGGCTGCAGGGGGGAACGCTCGGGCGCCATCAGGTCCACCAGAACCAGCTGGCCTCCCGGTTGCAGGCTGCGCGCCAGGGCGGTGAGAAAGGCCAGCTTTGTGCCGTCATCCGGCAGCGCCTGCAGCACCAGCACCGACAGTGCCCCAGCGAAACAGGCCTCGGCCTCAAGCTCCTCCACCCGCGTTTGCCGCCAGTGGATGCCATCGCGACCCAGACGGCGCTGCGCTGCCTCCAGCATGTCCAGCGAGGGGTCGATGGCGGTGATCCGCCAGTCGGGACGCTGGGCGCGGGCCTCCACCAGCTCCGCCCCGGTGCCGCATCCCGCCACCAGGACCTCAGCCCCGACCCCTCCGGCCTTCGGCGACGCCGCCAGCAGAGCCACGGCGAGGCGGGCCAGGCTGGCGTAGCCGGGGATCAGCTGCTGCACCACCAGGTCGTAGCCCTGGGAGTCGCTGAGCTGGGCTCCGCCTGATTGGCCGGTACCGGGCTGACTGGAGACGGCTGACTGGTGTTCTCCCACAGGCCCGCAACAACTGGAGGCGATGCTAGGCATCGACCCCTGTGAGGGCCTAAGTTCGAGCGCGTGTTCATCCCCTGCCGGCCGTGCCCACCATCCGTTTCGAACAGGAAGGCCAGCAGGTCGGATGCATCGAGGGCGCCAACCTGCGCAAGGCGGCTCTCGACGCCGGCATCAACCCCTACAAGGGCCTCAACAACCTCAACAACTGCGGCGGTCTGGGCCAGTGCGGCACCTGCGTGATGGAGGTGCTGGACGGCATGCAGAACCTCTCTCCCCGCAGCGACGTGGAGGAGGTCTACCTCGCCGACCGCCCCGCCAACTACCGCCTCAGCTGCCGCACCAGCGTCAATGGGGACGTGACGGTGCGCACCCGGCCGGAGGAGGGCGTGGGCAAGGGTTCCAACAGCCTGCTGGGGGCCCTCAAGTCTCTGGTGGGCCGGAAGTGAGCCGAGGGCCCCTGCGAGGCGCCCCCGACGCTCGGCCGTGAAGCTCTACAGCTATCCCCGCTGCAGCACCTGCCGCAAGGCCGTCGGCTGGTTGGAGGCCCACGGCCTGGCGGTGGTGCCCATCGACATCACCCTCCAGCCCCCCAGCCTCGAGGAGCTGGCCCTGGCCCTGGCTCAGCTGGGCCGCAAGCGGCTGTTCAACACCAGCGGCGCCAGCTACCGGGCCCTCGGCGCCGAGGCGGTCCAGGCCATGGATGATGAACAGGCCCTGGCGGCTCTGGCCGCCGATGGCAAGCTGATCCGCCGGCCGTTTCTGGTCAGCGACGATGGCCGGGTGCTCAGCGGCTTCCGCCCGGAGGAGTGGCAGCAGCTGTTGCTGAGCTGAGGGGGACGCAGGCCAGTCCAGCCTCCCAGGAACTCCCCGGTGCTTCAACCACCGCTACTCCCCCGCTGGCGCCTCCTCTGACGACGACACCGGCGGCGGCGCCGAGGCCATCAGCTGGTCGAGTTCTTCGATCAGGGAGGTGATGCGGGCGCGGCTGATCTGGCTGAGGTAGGTGCTCTTGAGCCCCTCGATCAGGGCGCAGATGAGCTCCTGGGAGCGCTCCAGGGCAGGTCCGGTCTGCAGGCTCAAGGCCAGTTCGTCCCAGAAGCGGTCGATGCAACGCTGCAGCATCTCCAGCTGGGCATCATCGGTGCGGCCCAGGCGGTCGCCGGTGCTGCGCGAGAGGTCGAGCAGGCTGTCCACCATGCCCCCCGCCAGCTGGGTGCTGAGGCCCGATTCCAGCTGCAGCAAGGGCTTCAGTTGCCGCAGGGGCGCTGGCACGATGGTGCGATCAAGGCTCTGGCGCAGGCTGTAGCCCAGCAGGCTCTGCAGCTCGGGCGCCAGCCGCGGCGCCACATCCACCAGCAGCAACGGCCCCCAGATGCGCAGCAGCTCGAGCAACTGGCGCTCATCCTCGCTGCGGCTCACCGCCTGATGGCTGCGCAGGGAGCGGATCCGCTGCGGCCAGTGCGGCGAGCGCACCAGGCCCTGCACACCATCAATGAGCTGAAGGGCCAGCACCTCGAACAGCTCCAGGGCCAGCAGGGCCACCACGCCACGGCTCACCACCGCCCGCAGGGGCTCGAAGTTCACCAGACCGGAGGTCTGCAGGCGCTCCACCACCGGCACGATCCGCAACCAGCGCCAGAAGGGGAGCAGCAGGGGCAGGTCGATCCAGCGCCGCAGCAGCGCATCCCGCCAGCTCAGGCCGGGGATGCGGCGCCGCAGCCGCACCACCCGCACCAGGATGTCGATCAGGAACACCCACTGGAACACCAGCAGATCGATGCGCCAGCCCTGGTTGGTGGGCTGGGCGTTCTCGTCGATCGAGCGCCAGTAGTTGGTTTCCACCAGCGGCAGCACCTGACTTCGCCAGAACAGCCGCTCCTGCTGCCAGGGGCTCCGCTCCAGCCAGGCCGGGCTGAGCAGCTGGGCGGCGGCCTGCTTGGAGGAGTCCTGGTCGGCCCGGTCGCGCAGGCGGTTCTTGATCTTCTCCAGCGTGCCGCTCTGGCCCGACCCCTGGAAGGGATTGGTGTCGATCATCTGCTCGGTGAGCTCAAGCTGCTGCTCCAGCAGCAGCAGCTGCTCAGCCGTGAAGGGGGCGGAGGCCCCGGCCAGGGCTGCGTCCAGGCGCTGGAACTGGTCGAGATAGGCCTGGGTTTCGCGGTGAGGCTCGATGCCCTTGATCGGATCCACCCAGGGGGTGATGTCGGGCAGCATCTGCAGGGGCACGGTGAGCGGCACGCCGGGAATCGGCCGGAGATTGCGCTGCAGCCAGAACGGTCGCAGGGCCACATAGGTGAGATCGAAGGCCACCCACACCAGGTTGAGGCTGGCCCACACCGCCACGAAACGGGCCCAGCCGCGGTCCAGCGCGCTGCGCGAAGGCGGGCGGGGGCGCTGCCAGCGGGGGCGGACCATCGGCCGGGGCGTGGTGGAGGCCTGCCTAATCTGCCCTGGCCGCCATTGCGGGCGGTGGCCCCTGGAGACGACCGTGCCCTTGCCTGGACCCGAGCTGAAGAACGCCGAAGTGGCGCGGGAGCAGAAGGCAAGGTCCCCCGAGTCCTCCCGCCACGCCGACAGTGCCTGGAGTTTCTGGCGCAGCGTGCTGATCACCCTGGCCGTGGCCCTGGGCATCCGGCACGTGCTGGTGGAAGCCCGCTACATCCCCTCGGGATCGATGCTGCCGGCCCTGCAGATCCAGGACCGCCTGCTGGTGGAGAAGCTCACCTACCGCCGACGCCCCCCCCAGCGGGGTGAAATCGTGGTGTTCCGCTCCCCCCATCGATTTGATCCGGTGCTGGCCGGAAGCAGCGACCAGAACCCGCTGCGCTGCCTGCTGGTGAACCTGCCGGTGGTGGGCAACCTGCCGGGTCTGTCCAGCCCGGCCTGCGACGCCTACATCAAACGGGTGGTGGCCCTGCCCGGGGAGCGGGTGGTGGTGGACCCCCTCGGCCAGATCAGCATCAACGGCCGCCGGCTCCAGGAGCCCTACGTCCAGAACCTCTGCCCGGTGGATGCCCAGGGGATGGGGCCGTGCCGCACCATCAACGCCGTTGTGCCCCCCGATCACGTGCTGGCCCTGGGGGACAACCGCGCCAACAGCTGGGATGGCCGCTTCTGGCCCGGCGGCCCGTTCATCCCCCGCCAGGAGATCATCGGGCGGGCCTTCTGGCGCTTCTACCCCTTCAATCAAGTGGGCTCTCTGGTGCCCCTCAGCAGCCAGCCGTGAGCGCCCAGCTGTCCGGCTCCGTGAGGCCCGTGGCCAGCACCGCCCCGCGGATCGTTTCCCCCAGGCGGGGCTGATTGGCCGCCAGCGACAGCGACGTGGCGGCGTTCCAGCGCCAGGCGCGGCCGGGGTCGAACAGCAGCCAGCGGCGGCTGCCGGCTTCCAGGCGTTCAGGATCCAGGCCCAGCACCGCCGAGCCTCCCCAGCTGAGCAGCTCCCAGAGCCGCTCCACCGGGCAGCCCTGACCCTCCACCAGCTCCTGCCAGAGCAGGGGCAGCACCAGGCCATGGCGGGCTCCATGGCCGGCGACACCGGGGCGGCGCTGGTCCAGGGGCAGCAACTGCTCCTCCGCGTCGAGGGGCAGATGGTGCACCGCAACGGCGCTGATCAGACCCTCCAGCGCCGCCGTCCGCAGGGCCCGGCGATCGCGGGGGGCTCCGAGGGAGGGCACCAGACGCCAGCCCACCTGGGCGGGGGCGAGACTGCCGCTGTCGGCCAGCAGGTGCCACCAGCTCGCCGTGCAGGCCAGGGGGGCGCCCTGGGCCCGCAGCTGCTCCGCGGCGGCAGCAGTGGAGAGGTTCATCAGGGTGAGGCGGCTGTGCGGCCGGGCGGCGGCCAGGGCCAGCAGCGACTGCAGGGGCAGGAGCTCGCTGAGCAGCGGATCGGGCGGCCAGCCCGCCCGCAGCGTCTCCACCCCCTCGCGCACGAAGCCGCCGGCGCAGAGGGCAGAACTGCGCGCAGGCACCAGCACCGGCCGGTCCTCCAGCTCCGCCAGCAGCAGTCCTCGTTCCAGCAGCGGCAGGGGCGGGGTCTGCTCCCCGGCCGCCACCCCGATCGCCCCGGCATGGAGCTGGTCGCGGTGGGGCGCCAGCTCGACGTCGTCGCCCTCCAGGCTGAAACTGCCCCACAGCAGCAGCCGCAGGGGCTCGGGCCACGCCAACCCCTTGAGGCGCTCGGGACGGTCGCGCCAGGGACGGGCCCAGGGCAGCAGGGCCACCGTGCCGTAGCCGCCGGCAGCCGCTGAGCGGGCCAGGCTGTCGAGGGTTTCGGCAGTGCCCTCGAAGGGCTGCTCCAGCACACTGTGGGGGTCCACCAGGGTGGGGGCGAGCAGCCAGCCATCGGCAGCCAGGGGCTCCGCACCCAGCGCGGCGGCCTCACGGCCCGCCGCCTCACCCCAGGCCTGCAGCCGGCCCTCGCCATCGATCAGGGCGTCCTGGCGCTGCAGGGGTTCACCAGGGGCGGTGAGCAGCTGCACCCGGCGCAGCCAGAGCGGAGGGGGCACCACGGGCCTACAGGGCTCCGGCGGCGGTGCGGTCGAGCACGCCGCCCAGATGGGAGGTGAGATTCAGGGCCGCCACCACCGGGGTACCGGCGGCTCCCTGGGGATAGTCGACCACGGTGACGCCGCCATTGCCCTGTTTGATCATCCAGATGTCGGCGGGGGTGAGCCCCAGCAGGGCACAGAGAATCGTCTTGTTGACGGCATCGTGGGCCACCACCAGGGCCGTTTCGGCGGCATCGAGGCTGGCCGCGATCGTGCTCCAGGTGGCGAGGGAGCGCTGCCACACGTCGTGGATGGTCTCCCCCTCCGGCATCTGCACGGTGTGGGGCGCCCGCTTCCAGTCGGCCAGCAGCTGGGGCCAGCCCTCGGCGATCTCCTGCTCCAGCCGGCCCTCCCAGAGGCCATGACCAATCTCCACCAGCCCCTTGGTGGCGGTGAGCGGCACCCCCGGGTGGGCGGCAAGAATCCGTTCGGCGGTCTGGCGCGGACGGGCCATCGAACTGGTGTAGGCCCGGTGGATGCTCACCGACGCCAGGAAACCGCCAGCGGCCTCGGCCTGGGCCAGGCCATTGGCATTCAGTGGGATATCGATCTGACCCTGAAAACGGCCCTGGCGGTTCCAGTCGGTTTCGCCATGGCGCACCAGCAGCAGCCGCGCTCCCCCTCCCCGGGGGGGCACGGGCTCGCCTAGGTGGGCGGTGCCATTGAGGGACTCCACCTGCACGGCGGGCCCAGCGCCGGGGCCACGGCTGAGGTTGAGCACCGAGATCGAGCCGTTGTCCACGCGCAGACGCCGGAAGCCAACCGCATCGAGACCCAGCAGGGTGAGCATCAGGCAGCGCAGGATGGCGTTGTGGGCCACCACCAGCACGCTCTGATCGCTGCCCTCCAGGGCGGCCCCGTGGCGTTCGAGCAGCAGGGCACGGAACCGGGCCGCCTGGGCCATCAGCTCCGGCAGAGGGCGGTAGCTGCTGCCATCACTGCGCTGCAGCTCCAGGGTGTGGGGAGCGGTGCGCCACAGGGCCTCCTGGCTGGGGAAGCGCTCGCGCAGCTCACGGCGCAGCAACCCGCTCCAGGGGGCGAGATCGATCTCCAGAAGGTCGTTCTCCAGCACCGGCTCCAGGCCCTGGCCGTGGACGCTGAGGAGATGGGAGGCCGTATCACGGGCCCGTTGGAGGGGGGAGCTGTAAGCGGCGTCCAGGGGCACGGCGGCGAGGGCGGCGCCGGCGGCAGAGGCCTGATTCACGCCCTCCTCGGTGAGGGATGAGAGGTCGTCGCGGCCCTGGATCCGGTGCTCGACGTTGAAGCTGCTGAGCCCATGACGGACCAGCACAATCCGGAGGGACACGAACCCAGGGCTGCGCCTGGGCATCGTATGGGAGCAGGCAGGGGTGAGAATCCAGGCCATTGCCTCACCGCCGCCTAGCGCTTGGCCCCCTCCTCCACAGCGCCGCCGCGCTGGAAGCTCCTGCTCGCCGGCGTCAGCCTGCTGCTGTGCAGCCTGCTCTGGATCAACGGCCTGCTCCAGAGCCTGGATCGCCCTTCGGTGGGCAACGCCCTGGAGCTGCGCCAGCGGCAGCTCCAGGTGCTGGCCGCTCCAGCCCTGCCGGAGCGGCTGAAACCCCTGCTCGCCGGGCCTGATGTCTTCGAGCAGCTCACCGTCGCCCTGGAGGAGTCCCTGGCCGCCGGTCCCGGTCCGGGCACTGCCGACCAGCTGCTGCAACTGGCCCTGCTGCAGCGTCGCGGCGAGAGGGCCGAAGCCGGCGCTGGCCTGCTGGAGCGCCTGCGCGCCCAGGTGCCCCCCGAGCGGCAGGAGCTCGTGGCCCTGCTCAAGAGCAGCCCAGACCCCCTGACCGTGGAGCGTGAGCGGGCCGCCGCCCTCACGGCCCCCTGGCAGGACGATCTCAGCCCCCTGACCAGCCAGCTGCTCTGCCAGGCCCTTGAGCCCGGTCGAGCCGACTGCGGCGAGCCGCGACGGCAGGGGCGTGCCCTGGCGCAGCTGCTGGCGGTGAGCTGGCTGCCCGCGCTGCTGCTCCTGCTTGGCGTGGGTCTGCTGCTGCGGCAGCTCTGGCTGCGGATCCGCCGCCGCAACCCGGCATCCCCGGCACTGGTGGGGCCGCCCCTGGACCTGGTGGACGTGACCCTGCTGATCGCCGGTGGCTTCGTGGTGCTGGGGGAACTGAGCGTGCCGCTGCTGCTGGCCCCGGCCCTGAGGCCGCTGCTCGCACCCTTCGACGCCACGCCGGCGCTGCAGCAGGGCCTGCAGGTGCTGCTGCTCTACCTGGGCTTGATGGTGCCGCCCCTGCTGATCCTGGCGGCCCAGCTGCGGTCCCTGGCTGGCCGGGAACCGGCCAACGGCTGGTTGCAGTGGCGCTGGCGGCCCGCCGGCTCGGCCATCCGCGCCGCCCTGGGCCAGCTACTGATGGTGCTGCCCCTGGTGACCTTCGCCGGCTGGCTGGTGCAGCGCCTGCTGGGCGATCCCGGCGGCAGCAACCCGCTGCTGGACCTGGTGCTCACCGCCCGCAACCCGGCGGCCCTGCTGTGCTTCGGGGTCACGGCCATGGTGCTGGCACCCCTGTTCGAGGAAACGCTGTTCCGGGGGGTGCTGCTGCCGGCGCTGGGACAGCGCTGGGGTGACACGGCAGGCGTGCTGGTGAGCGCCCTGGTGTTCGGCCTGGCCCACCTCAGCCTGGGCGAACTGCTGCCCCTGGTGGTGCTGGGGGCCGGACTGGGCTGGTTGCGGCTACGCAGCGGACGGCTGGGGCCCTGTGTGCTCATGCATGGGCTCTGGAACGGGTTCACCTTCACCAACCTGGTGCTGCTGGCGGTGTGAAAGCCCCGTTCGGGCCTTGCTTCGGGACTGGACGGGTGGTTCACTTGCAAGGCGTTGGGTACACCCCGTGGTCGCCTCCAAATTCGCTGGGCCGGCCGCCGACAGCCTCCAGCCGCAGCGGCCCCTGCAGCTGATCCAGGGTTCGCTCACCGGCCGTGCCGCCGGTCGACGGACTCCCTGGCTGATGGGTCTGCACCGGGCCACCGACGGCACCCTGGCCGGCCTCGGTCTCTGCATGCTGGCCCTGAGCGGTCTCACCCTGCACTGGCAGAACGAGTGGGGGCAGAGCTTTCAGGCCCTGGAATCCGCCCAGGTGCTCGAACACCGGCTGCAGGAATCGGCCGCCCAGCTGGAGCGCCACCACCTCAGCCGCGCAGGCCAGCCCGGCCAGTTGGTGCCCACCAGCAGCGACCGGTTGATCTTCATGCCGCCACCGTCGGCGCCGTCCCAATCCACCTCCGGCCTGCCCCTGGCGTCCCTGGACTGGAAACCGGCCGCCATCGGCTACTGAGTCGCCCCCCCCTGGCGGGATCCATGACCCCCACGTCGCTTCCACGCTCCCGACGTCCTCCGACAACGCGCCCAGCGGGATCCAGCCGCCAGAGGCGGGTGGTGTCGATTCAGCCCCTCAGCCCCGGACGGCTGCTGGCCGTCTATGGCCTGCTCTGCCTCGGCCTGGCGGGTCTGGCCGGCCGCCTGGCCTGGCTGCAGGTGTTCGACACCGCCAACCTGGAGGCCAAGGCCCGGGCCCTTCAGACCCAGTCCCAGACCCCCCTGGGCAAGCGCCGCACGATCGTCGATCGCAACGGCCGCCTGGTGGCCCTCGACGAGGAGCGGTTCACCCTCTGGGCCCACCCCCGCTTCTTCAACTTTCCCGGTGACGACCCCCAGAAGCTGCGCAGCCGGGAGGAGGTGGCCTCCCGGCTGGGGCCGGTGCTGGCCCAGCCGGCTGCGCTGCTGCACGAGCGCATGGTGGGCCGCCCCAGTGGCGTGAAGCTGGGCACCGACATCGACCCGGAGACCGCCGAGCGCATCCGCCGGCTGGGCATCAGCGGCCTCGACCTGGAGGGCTATCCCCAACGCGTCTACCCCCAGGGCTCGCTGTTCGCCAACGTGGTGGGCTTCCTCAACCTCGAGCGGGTGCCCCAGGCGGGGCTGGAGCAGAGCCGCGACAGCGACCTCCAGCGCCTGGAGAACACCCTCAGCATGCGTCGGGGGGCCGATGGCACCCCCCTGCCGGAGGGGCTCACGGCGGGCTCGCTCTATGGCGATGATCTGCGCCTGCAGCTCACCCTCGACGCGCGCCTGCAGCAGGTGAGTCAGCAGGCCCTGGCCAGTCAGGTGGCGAAATGGAAGGCCAAGCGCGGCGCCGCCCTGGTGATGGATGTGCGCAACGGCGAGATGCTGGCCCTCACCTCCTATCCCACCTACGACCCCAACCAGTTCTGGAAATTCAATCCCGGGCTGTTCCGCGAATGGTCGGTGCAGGATCTCTACGAACCCGGGTCCACCTTCAAGCCCATCAACCTGGCGATCGCCCTGCAGGAGAAGGCGATCGACCCCAAGGGCACGGTGAACGACCCAGGGCAGCTGAGCATCGGTGGCTGGCCGATCTTCAACGCCAATCGCCAGGGCAATGGCGTGATCGATTTCGCCACCGTGCTGGAGGTGTCCAGCAACGTGGGCATGGTGAATGCCATGGCCCAGGTGAAGCGGGAGCGCTTCTGGGAGTGGCTGAACAAGATCGGCATCGATACGCGGCCCGACACCGACCTGCCCGGTGCAGTGGCCGGGGAGCTGAAACCGCGCGGGGTGTTCACCGGTCACGCGATCGAGCCGGCTGTGGCGGCCTTCGGCCAGGGCTTCTCCCTCACCCCCCTGAAGCTGGCCCAGCTTCACGCGATGCTGGCCAATGGTGGCCGGCTGGTGAGCCCCCACATCACCCGCGGCCTGCGCTCCGGCGAGGCCCTGGCCAGCAGCACCGGCCATTCCGGTCTCCAGCTGCTCGATCCGCAGGTGACGGCCACGGTGCTGGAGTGGATGGAGCAGACCGTGGCCCGCAGCGAAAGCCTGGGCGTGAAAGTGCCCGGCTACCGCATCGGCGGCAAGACGGGCACCGCCCAGAAGGCTGAGCGTGGCGTGTACATCCCCGGGGCCCTGATCACCAGCTTCGTGGCGGTGCTGCCGATCGAAGACCCGCGCTTCGTGGTGCTGGTGGTGGTGGATGAACCCCAGGGCGGCAACACGTTCGGCTCCACGGTGGCCGCGCCCGTGGCCCGCCAGATCATCGATGCCCTGCTGGTGCTGGAGCAGATCCCCCCCTCCACTCCGGTGGCCGCACCAGCACAGGCGCCCCAGCCCGCCAGTCCACCGGCCTGAGGCACCGGCAGCGCCGGTCGCCCCATGTGGCCATTCGCGCAAGCACCGCCCCCGAAGCTGGGGAGCGGCAACCCCCCTGGCTAGCGTTCAGGCAACCGGGAATTCCGCCAGCGATGGCCAACCTGCTCGATCAACTCGCCGCCATGACCGTGGTTGTCGCCGATACCGGCGACATCGACGCGATCAAGCAGTTCACGCCGCGGGATGCCACCACCAACCCCTCGCTGATCCTGGCGGCGGCCCAGATTCCCGCCTACCAGGAGCTGATCGATCGCTCCCTGCGCGAGTCACGCGCCGAGATGGGCGCGGGGGCCGGGGCCGATGCGGTGGTGCGGGAAGCCCTCGATGAAATCTGCGTCACGTTCGGCAAGGAGATCCTCAAGATCGTGCCGGGCCGGGTGTCCACCGAGGTGGATGCGCGCCTGAGCTTCGACACCGAAGCCACGATCACCAAGGCCAGGCGCCTGATTCAGCTCTACAACCAGGCCGGCATCCGCAACGACCGGGTGCTGATCAAGGTGGCCTCCACCTGGGAGGGCATCCGCGCCGCCGAGCAGCTGGAGAAGGAGGGCATCCACTGCAACCTCACCCTGCTGTTCTCCTTTGCCCAGGCCGTGGCTGCCGCCGAGGCCGGCGTCACCCTGATCTCCCCGTTCGTGGGCCGCATCCTCGACTGGTACAAGAAGAGCACCGGCCGGGAGAGCTATCCGGGGCCGGAGGATCCGGGGGTGGTCTCGGTGACCCAGATCTTCAACTACTACAAAACCTACGGATACAAAACGGAGGTGATGGGAGCCAGCTTCCGCAACACCGACGAGATCATCGAACTGGCGGGCTGCGATCTGCTCACCATCTCCCCGGCCCTGCTGCAGGAACTCCGCGGCACCGAAGGAGTGCTGGAGCGCAAGCTCAACGCCTTCGACCCTGCCCCCACCGAAGCCCAGATCCACCTGGATGAAGCCCGTTTCCGTGCCATGCACGGGGCAGACCCGATGGCCACCGAAAAGCTGGATGAGGGCATCCGGGGCTTCTGCAAGGCGATCGAAACCCTCGAGGCCCAGCTGGCCCACCGCCTGGCGGTGCTGGAGGGGGGGGCCGCCTTCGGCCATGCCGTGCACGAGATCTTTCTGCTCAACGACCTCGACGGCGACGGCTGCATCACCCGCGAGGAGTGGCTGGGAAGCGATGCCGTATTCGATGCCCTCGACACCGACAACGACGGCAGGCTCGCCCCCGACGACGTGCGCGGCGGGCTGGGGGCCGCCCTGGCGGTGAGCGGGAGCTGAGACCACGGCAGCAGCCGCGGCCTTAATCCGCTCTTGACCTGGCTGGTCCACACTGGGCCGCTGACCCGTCCCGCCCCCGCCGTGAACGCACTTGACACCATGCGCGCCCTTGCCAGTGAGGGCGAAGTGATCACGGTGCAGCCCGGTGAGCTGATCTTCCGCTCCGGCGAGAGCGGTGACTGCATGTTCGGGGTGCTGGAGGGCGAGGTGCAGCTGAGCTGGAACAGCGATGCCGGCCATGAACAGATCCGGGCCGGCGACGTGTTCGGCGCCGGCGCCCTGGTCACCAGCGAGCACCGTCGCTACGGCGACGCCAAAGCGGCCACAGCCTGCCAGCTGCTGGTGATGAACCGGGAGAAGTTCCTGTTCGCGGTGCAGGAGTCACCGATGTTCGCGATCGAGCTGCTGGGCTCGATCGATCAGCGCCTGCGCCAGCTCAAGGACTGCACCCGCATCGGCTGACGGGTGCTCAGCTCCGCTGCAGCAGCAGCCGGCGAATCGCCCGCTGGGCGATGTCGCCATAGCCCATCTCCCCCGAAAGGATCTGGGCGATGCGCCGGGGGGCGGTGGGGCGCTTGATGCCCAGCTGGTAGCCCACCTTCGGCACCCGGTAGAACACGCTGGCGATGCGCCGTCCCCAGGCCATCGAGTCGCCCCAGTCGCGGCGCAGCCCGTCGCTGTAGCCCGCCAGGGCACCGGCATCCCCGGCCAGCCAGTGGTCGATGGCGCTGGCGGCCCGGCAGCCGCTCAGCAACGCAGGCCGCAGACCCTCGGCCAGAAAGGGATCACACAGCGAGGCAGCATCGCCGGCCACCACCACCCCCTCACCATGGAGAGGATGGTGGCCGTCCCACACCCGCAGCCGATTCACTGTGCGCTGGCCCGCACCGGCGGCGAAGCCGAGGCTGGGCAGGAGCCGGGCCAACACGGCGTCAGCTTCGGAGCGGGCCGTGGCCGCATCGGCGGGCCGGCCGATGAAGCTCCCCAGGCCGATGCTCATGCCCCCGCGCCGGGGGAAGGCCCAGCAGAACCCCTTGGGCACCAGTCCAAAGCCGAAATGGGCCGTTGTCGGATCGGCCACGGCTCCCTCCACCTCCACCGACACGGTGGTGGCGAAGCGGGGCCGGCCGGGACCCAGCCCCAGACCAGCCGCCAGCCGCGACCCGGAGCCGTCAGCAACCACCACGGCCAGGGCCTCCAGCCCCTCCCCCGCCGAGCTGCCGGCGGAGGGGGCCAGCTGCAGCCGCCAGCGGCCATCGCGACGCTGCAGCGCCTGCACCGAACACCCGGGCAGGAAGCAGGCACCGGAGGCCCGGGCCTGCTCCACCAGGAAGGCGTCGAGATTGGCGCGCTGCACGATCCAGAACGGCGCCTCACCCGGCAGCTCGGCCACCACCGGATCCCCCAGGTCCCAGGTGAAGCGCACCCGCTCGATCACCGCCTCCACCACCGGGCTGAGGTCGAAGGGGAACCAGGCCTGCACCGAGGCGGCCATGCCGCCACCGCAGGCCTTGGCCCGGGGGAAGGACGGCGCCTGATCCAGCAGCAGCACGCGGCGTCCGGTCCGGGCCAGGTGGGCGGCGGCCGCGGCCCCGGCGGCCCCGGCCCCCACCACGATCACCTCCCATGGGCCCGCAGGGATGGTCACACCTTGAGGATCTCAGCCTCCTTCTCGCTCAGGTGCTTGTCGAGCTCGGCGATGAAGCGGTCGGTGAGCTTCTGCACCTGCTCCTGTTCGTCGCGACTCTGGTCTTCGGAGAGCTCGCCATCCTTCTCGCGCTTCTTGATGCGATCGATGCCGTCCCGGCGGTTGTTGCGCAGGGCCACCTTGCCCTCTTCGGCGTAGCGGGCGGCGATCTTGCACAGCTCCTTGCGGCGGTCCTCGGTGAGGGGCGGAATGTTGATGCGGATCACCCTGCCGTCGTTGTTGCAGGTGAGGCCCAGATCACTCATGGCGATCGCCTTCTCAATCAGGCCCAAAGAGCCCTGGTCGAAGGGCTGGATCTGGATCGTCTGGGAGTCGGGGGTGCTGAGGCTGGCGAGAGATTTCAGCTGGGTCTCGGCGCCGTAGTACTCGACGCTGATCTTGTCCAGCAGGGAGGTGTTGGCCCGCCCCGTGCGGATGGTGTTGAAGTTGCGCAGGGCGGCGTCCACCGACTTGCGCATCGTGGCTTCCAGATCCATGGGGGTTGCTCAGGCTGGGGGGCTCAGGGGTGAATGCGGGTGCCGATCGGCTCGCCGCGCACGGCCCGGCCGATGTTGCCGGGACCGAACAGATCAAACACCACGATGGGGATGGCGTTGTCCTTGCAGAGGGCAATGGCGGCGCCGTCCATCACCTCCAGCTCACCGCTGAGCACCTCCAGGAAGGAGAGGGTTTCATAGCGGCGGGCATCGGCGTGCTTGGCCGGATCGCGGTCGTAGACCCCATCCACCTTGGTGGCCTTGAACACCACATCGGCGTTGATCTCGGCGGCCCGCAGGGCGGCCGTGGTGTCGGTGGTGAAGAAGGGGTTGCCGGTGCCGGCGGCGAAGATCACCACCCGGCCCTTCTCCATGTGGCGGATCGCCCGGCGGCGGATGTAGGGCTCGGCCACCTCCTGCATGGAGATGGCGCTCTGCACGCGGGTGGGCACGCCGGCCCGCTCCAGGCCGTCCTGAAGAGTGATGGCATTCATCACCGTGGCCAGCATGCCCACGTAGTCGGCGGTGGCCCGGTCCATGCCCGCGGCACTGCCCTTGAGACCACGAAAGATGTTGCCGCCGCCCACCACAATCGCCAGCTGGGTGCCGTCGGCCACGCAGGCGGCCACATCGGCGGCGATCGACTGCACGATGGCCGGGTCGATGCCGTAGCCCTGCTCCCCCATCAGCGCCTCGCCGCTGAGCTTGAGCAGCACACGCTTGAACCCCATCGCCCCCCGTTGATCTGCGGCACCGTAGCAATGGCCCCAGGCCAGGCCTCAGGGCCCGTCCTGCCGATGCCATTCAGAACTCGATGCCGCGCTGGGCCTTCACCCCCTGCTCGCGGAAGGGATGGCGCACCAGCGTCATCTCCGTCACCAGGTCGGCCCGCTCCAGCAGGGCCGGCGGCGCGCCGCGGCCGGTGAGCGCCACGTGGGTGAGCGGCGGCCGCAAAGCCAGACCCTCAAGCACCTGCTCCACCGCCAGGTAGCCGAGCTTCAGGGCCACGTTCACCTCATCGAGCACCACCAGATGGCGGCCGGGATCCGCCAGATAGGCGCAGGAGCGCTCCCAGGCGCTTTGAACCAGGGCGCGGTCGCGCTCGCGGTCCTGGGTTTCCCAGGTGAAGCCCTCGCCCAGGGCGTGCCAGGCCAGGGCATCGCCGAACAGTTCCAGGGCCTTGGCCTCACCCGGCTGCCAGCCGCCCTTGATGAACTGCACCACCGCCACCCGCTCGCCGTGGCCGAGGCTGCGCAACACCAGCCCCAGGGCCGCGGTGGTCTTGCCCTTGCCGTTGCCGGTGAACACCAGCACCAGGCCCTTCTCCAGGTTGCGCTCCCCCACGCGCTGCTGCTGCACCTCCCGGCGCCTGGCCATGCGCTTGCGGTAGGCCTCCTGGTCGCGCTCGGGCGCCAGCTCGCCACCCGGGCCGAGCTCCGCGGCGAGCCGGTCGAGCTCCTGGGGGGCAGCATCCGTATCGGAGGCCGGGGCAGTGGTGGTTTCGGTCTGCTGCACGGCACTCACGGCCAACACTCCAGGGATGGCGCCACTCTGGCGGCCTCAGGCCGGGCGCTGCCGGGCCAGGGCGGCATCCACGGCCTGCTGCTGGTCGCGGCGCGTGATCCAGTGGTGATAGGTGCGCGTGTGGATGGCCACTGAGTGGCCCATCATCCGGGCCGCCACCGTGTCGGGCAGACCGATGTGGATGGTGCGCACGGCCCAGGCGTGGCGAAGGTCGTAGGGAGTGATCGGCAGCCGATAGCGCCGGAACTGCTCCGCGACCCGCCTGCCCACCTGCTGCAGGGTGGTGTGGCGCAGGTCGGTGCGCACCGCCGGCAGCAGCTCCGGGCTCTCCCCCAGCCGCTCAAGCCCGAACCGGTCCACCCAGCCGGGCTGGAAGGGCCACACCTGGTGCTCGCCGGTCTTGCTGCTGGGCAGCACCCGGATCACCCGGTCACCGCCCGGCGCCAGGCTGGCGAGATCGCAGAAGAACACCTCGTGGTTGCGCAGGCCGTAGGTGGCCATCAGGCCGTAGGCCAGCCGCCAGGCGGGATTGGGGATCAACTCCGGCAACTGCAGGATCTGGGCGTCACTGGGCAGCTGGCGGAAGCGGGCGGCGTGCAGGCCGTAGCCGCCGGCGCGGGCGGCCCAGTCGGGGGGCAGTGGCACCCCGCCGTGGCGGGCCAAGGCCGCCAGGGCGATGCCGCACTGCTGGCGGCTGCTGCTGCCGGGGTCGTAGCTCTCCAGCACGCCCTCCCACAGGCGGGTCCAGGGCTCTTCGCCGGCGCGGCTGTTCGCACCGCTGCCAGCCAGCCTGAGCAGCCGGCGCAGGTAGGGCCGGTAGGCGGCACTCCAGGTGCTGCGGCTGCCGGCGGGGTTGCGACGGCGCTGGGGATCAAGAAAGAACGCCTGCTCGAAGCTCTCCAGCAGCGCCGCCAGATCGCCTCTCCCCGCTGCCGACACCCCGGGATCCTGCGGGGCCGGATCGAGCGCCGCCGGCCCAGCCGCTGGCGCCCGGCGGGCTGCGGGCCAGCGGAAACTGCCCTGCTCCAGCTGGCGCAGCACCTGCAGCTGCCGCTGGCGGGCCTGCTCCAGGCCGGCCGCGGTGGCGGGGACCCCCAGGGTGAGGCGTTGCACCGGCCGCGACTCACCGCCGCGGCGGCAGGGCAGGGGGCCACGCAGAGCCAGCCTGCCCCCCCGGCGCTCGATCCTCAGGGCGATGCCGATGGCCGCCAGCCGGGCGTTGTGCTCCGCCAGGGCGGCATCGATGGCATCGATAGCAGCGATGCCATCGGCTGGGGTGGGGCCAGGGACGGGGACGGGGACGGGAAGAGAGGCGATCGCCCGGCTGGTGGAGGCAGCCCGAAGGTATCGATGGGTGCCCGGCGCGGCTAGGGCCGGCCGGCCAGCGTTACGCTCTCGGTCGGTGTGCCGTGCGGAACCAGGGATGGCCAAGGAAGGCATGGCCAAGGTGGGCGTGCTGCTGCTGAACCTCGGGGGTCCCGAGCGGATTCAGGACGTTGGCCCCTTTCTCTACAACCTGTTCTCCGATCCGGAGATCATCCGGCTGCCGAATCCAGCCCTGCAGAAGCCCCTGGCCTGGCTGATCAGCAGCCTGCGGGCCGGCAAATCCCAGGCGGCCTACCGCTCCATCGGCGGGGGCTCGCCCCTGCGCCGCATCACCGAGCAGCAGGCGCGGGAGCTGCAGAGCGTGCTGCGCCAGCGCGGCATCGAGGCCACCAGCTACGTGGCCATGCGCTACTGGCACCCGTTCACCGAATCGGCTGTGGCCGACATCAAGGCCGACGCCGTGGATGAGGTGGTGGTGCTGCCCCTCTACCCCCACTTCTCGATCAGCACCAGCGGCTCCAGCTTCCGGGAATTGCAGCGCCTGCGCCAGGCCGATCCCGCCTTTGCCGCCCTGCCGATCCGCTGCATCCGCAGTTACCACGACGATCCTGGCTACATCGGCGCCATGGCGGAGCTGATCGCCCGCGAAATCCAGGCCTGCCCCGACCCCGCGTCGGCCCACGTGTTCTTCAGCGCCCACGGGGTGCCCAAGAGCTACGTGGAGGAAGCGGGCGATCCCTACCAACGGGAGATCGAGGACTGCAGCCGCCTGATCATGGAGCGGCTGGAGCGCGACCTCGGCCACGCCAACCCCCACACCCTCGCCTATCAGAGCCGGGTGGGGCCGGTGGAGTGGTTGCGGCCCTACACCGATGAAGCCCTGGAGGAGCTCGGGCACCAGGGGGTGAAGGACCTGGTGGTGGTGCCGATCAGCTTTGTGAGCGAGCACATCGAGACCCTCGAGGAGATCGACATCGAGTACCGCGAGATCGCCACCGAGGCGGGAATCACCAATTTCCGCCGGGTGCCGGCCCTCGACACCACCCCCTCGTTCATCGAGGGCCTGGCTCACCTGGTGGAGCGGGCCCTGGAGGGACCGGAAGTGAACCTCGATCAGGCCGCCGCCCTGGCCACCAAGGTGAAGCTGTATCCCCAGGACCGCTGGGCCTGGGGCTGGAACAACAGCTCCGAGGTGTGGAACGGACGCTTGGCGATGGTGGGATTTTCTGCTTTTCTGCTCGAACTCATCAGTGGCCGAGGACCGCTCCATGCGCTGGGTCTGCTCTGAGTCCCTTCCAGAAGGCCGTCGCAGCCGCCCCACCCTCCTGCTGGGCGCCTGCCTGGGAGCGGCGGGTGCCGTCGCCATCGCGCTGCAGGGCGGCGTTCTCGATCCCCAGCCCGCTCAGGCCAGCAGCGTGTGGAGCCGCGGCGTGTTTCCGGTGGTGAACTTCGCCGGCTACACCAGCCACTTCGGCACCCGCACCGGCCCCTGGGGCGCTGTTGAGCCCCACTACGGCCTGGACATCGCTGCCCCGATGCACTCGCCGATCCGCAACTGGTGGGGCGGTGTGGTGGAGAGCGTGATCAACGACGGCACCTGCGGCCTCGGGCTGGTGATCCGCTCCGGCGAGTACGAGCACATCTACTGCCACCTCTCAGGCTCGGTATCCGGCGGGGTCTACCGCAGCGGTCCGGTGGCGATCAGCGCCGGCCAGCGGCTGCGCACCGGCGAACTGATCGGCCACGTGGGGGTGACCGGCCGCAGCACCGGCCCGCACCTGCACTGGGGCATGCGCTTCCGCAACGACTGGGTCGATCCGGCCCTGGTGCTGCGGGCGATGGCCCGGGCCCGCGGCGGCGCCGGCTGAGCCGCCAGCCACCGAGCCTCACCTGAACCCCAGACGCTCGCTCAACACCTAGTGTTGGCCTGAAATCCAACTTGGCCAGGGTGCTTGGCCGCCGCAGCCGTGACGCTTTCGCCCCTCACCTCTGCCGCCCAGACGACCACCCCTGAACTTGATCTGGGCGTGCCCACCACCGCTGCCACCGTCCGCCAGAGCCAGCGCGTCAATGGCGGCTATGCCCTGATGGACGCCCTGCGTCTGCATGGGGTGAAGCACATCTTCGGCTACCCGGGTGGAGCGATCTTGCCCATCTACGACGAGCTGCACAAGGCCGAAGCCCGGGGCTGGCTGAAGCACATCCTGGTGCGCCACGAGCAGGGCGGCACCCACGCCGCCGACGCCTACGCCCGCGCGACCGGCCAGGTGGGGGTGTGTTTCGGCACCTCCGGCCCGGGCGCCACCAATCTGGTGACCGGGATCGCCACCGCCCACATGGATTCGGTGCCGATGGTGGTGATCAGCGGCCAGGTGCCGCGGGCCTCCATCGGCACGGATGCCTTCCAGGAAACCGACATCTTCGGCATCACCCTGCCGATCGTGAAGCACTCCTGGGTGGTGCGTGATCCCCGCGACATCGGCCGGATCGTGGCCGAGGCCTTCCTGATCGCCGCCAGCGGCCGGCCAGGCCCGGTGTTGATCGACGTGCCCAAGGATGTGGGCCTCGAGGAGTTCGACTACGTGCCGGTGGCGCCGGGCTCGTCGGTGCCCAAGGGCTTCCGGCTGCCGACGCCGGCCGCTGACGAAGCGATCCAGGCGGCCCTCGAACTGATCCGCCAGGCCCGCCGGCCCCTGCTCTACGTGGGCGGCGGGGCGATCAGCAGCGGCGCCCATGAGGCCATCCTGCAGCTGGCGGAGCGGTTCCAGCTGCCGGTCACCACCACCTTGATGGGCAAGGGCGCCTTCGATGAAAAGCACCCCCTGGCCCTGGGGATGCTGGGGATGCACGGCACCGCCTACGCCAATTTCGCGGTCACCGACTGTGACCTGCTGATCGCCACCGGCGCCCGCTTCGACGACCGCGTCACCGGGCGCCTGGACGGTTTCGCCCCCCGCGCCCAGGTGATCCACATCGACATCGACGCCGCCGAGGTGGGCAAGACCCGCGTGCCCGACGTGCCGGTGGTGGGCGATGTGAAGCAGGCCGTCGAGGCCCTGCTCGCCGCCAGCAACGGCGACGGCGCCGAGGGCCGCACCGAGGCCTGGCTGGAGCGCATCGCCTCCTGGAAGCACCACTACCCCCTGGTGGTGCCAGCGGCGGAGGGTGAGATCGCTCCCCAGGAGGTGGTGGTGGCCCTGCAGGAACTGGCGCCCGACGCCTTCTACACCACCGATGTGGGGCAGCACCAGATGTGGGCCGCCCAGTTCCTGCACAACGGACCGCGGCGCTGGATCAGTTCCGCCGGCCTCGGCACGATGGGCTTCGGCCTGCCGGCCGCCATGGGGGTGCAGACGGCCTTCCCCGCTGAGCAGGTGATCTGCGTGGCGGGCGACGCCAGCATCCTGATGAACATTCAGGAACTGGGCACCCTGGCCCAGTACGGCCTGCCCGTGAAGGTGGTGGTGATCAACAACGGCTGGCAGGGGATGGTGCGCCAGTGGCAGGAGAGCTTCTACGGCGAGCGCTACTCGGCCTCGGAGATGACCGGCGGCATGCCCAATTTCGAGCGTCTGGCCGAATCGTTCGGGGTTCGGGGGGTGCTGATCAGCGAGCGCGCCAGCCTGCATCAGCAACTGCGCGACGCCATCGACCACCCCGGTCCGGCCTTCATCGATGTGAAGGTGCGCCGCAACGAGAACTGCTACCCGATGGTGCCCCCCGGCGCCAGCAATGCCCAGATGGTGGGCCTGCCCAGCCACCCGGAACTGGCGATCGACACCACCCGCACCTGCGGCCACTGCGGCACCACCACCGCCAGCAGCCACCTCTTCTGTCCCAACTGCGGGGCCAAGCTCTGACCCCCGCCGCCGCCCTCCTGTCCCAGCTGCTGCGGGCCCTGCTGATCGGTCTGCTGCTGCTGCCGCCTCTGCTGCTGAGCCCCGCCGCCGCCGGGGCGGCCGAGGTGCGTCAGGTGCGTGGCGCCACCCTGCTGCAGGTGGGCGACAGCAACCGCAGCTACGCGGTGCTGCTGGCCTGTGTGGCCGTGGATCCCGCCCAGGAGGCCGCAGCCACCCACTGGTTGCGCCAGCAGGCTCCCCGGGGCACGCGGGTGAACCTGCGGCCGGTGGGGCAGCGCGATGGGGTGCTGCTGGCACGGGTGCGCACCCAGCCCGAGCGCGGCGGGCCGGCCCTCGACCTGGGCATGGGCCTGATGGCCGAGAGACTGGCCGCCCCTCTGGCGGACGCCGATCCGCTGGCCTGCGGCGACCGCCAAGCTGAAGACCTCACCCGCTCCTGAGCCGCTACTGACCATGGGCATCAACCGCACCGCCAAGGGCATCGTGCTCGTGCCCTGCCTGCTGCTCGGCGCCGCCTTCCTGGCCGCCGCCGCCTGGGGGAGCGAAGGCCCCGCCGCCGCCAATCGCACCCTGGCCCTCAGCCTGGGTGGGGTGCTGATCGGCGGGGGAGTGCTGGCCCAGTTGCTGCCCGAGCAGACGCCGGAGCGATCCGACAGCCCTCAGGATGAAACCTGAAGGCACTGCTCACGGATGGGGTCTTCAGGGTCGGTTCAGCGGCCCTGGCCCTGCACGGCCCTGTTCACCTCCGCGAGGATGTCGTCGATGAATTTCTTGTCGGCCGCGGTGAGCTTGTCGTAGCAGCCCTGCCGCACCCGGCCCACCACCTGGACGATGCTGCCGTTGGCGATCTGGTCGGCCGTCAGGCGACCGACCCCGGCCACCTGGGATCCGTAGACGTTGGTGACCACGTAGGTCATGGCCTTGGCGTTGGACAGCACTGACTTCTGCACCGGCACCTTGTCCTCCACGGCCAGCTCGCACACGTTCACGGCCGCAGCAAGAGCCATGTCGTTCATCCCCTGCTGGGGGATCGGACCGGTCGGGCCGCCCTGGGCCTGAGCCGCCGCGGGGAGGGGCAGGACCGCCGAGAGAGTGAGAGCGGCTGAGGCAATCCAGGCGTGGGTGGGGCGGAGCACGAACGGGGGCATGGGAGAAGCGTCTCCACTGTGCCACCTGTCTCCGGTCTGTCCCAGTGCGTCGTGCCGTTCACAGTTGCGGCCACCCGGGGCACAGCGCGGCAAGAGTGGACATGGTCGCCAGCTGAGCATGTCCACACCCCAGAGCTCCGGGTCCAGCCCTCTGGTGCTCCCCTTCAGCGCCGTGGGCATCGAGGCCATCGACCGGGTGGGCGGCAAGAACGCGTCGCTGGGGGAGATGATCCGGGAACTCGGCAGCAAGGGCGTGCGGGTGCCGGATGGCTTTGCCACCACCGCCGCGGCCTACCGCCACTTCATCGCTGACAGCGGCCTGGCTGAGCGGCTGCATGAGCTGCTCGACGGCCTCGACGGCGATGACATCGCCGCCCTGCAGTCTGCTGGCGCCTCGGCCCGCTCCCTGCTGCTCAACGCCCCCCTGCCGGACAACCTGCAGGAACAGATCCTGACGGCCTACCACCAGCTGGCCGCCGGCAGCGGGGTGGCGGACGGTGCCCAGCTGTCGGTGGCGGTGCGGTCCAGCGCCACCGCCGAAGACCTGCCCGATGCCTCCTTCGCCGGCCAGCAGGAAACGTTTCTGAACGTGCAGGGCGAAGCGGCCCTGCTGGCGGCCTGCCGGCGCTGCTTCGCCTCCCTGTTCACCGACCGGGCGATCTCCTACCGCCAGATCAACGGCTTCGATCACTTCGATGTGGCCCTCTCGATCGGCGTGCAGCGGATGGTGCGCGCCGACCTGGCCGCCTCCGGAGTGATGTTCAGCATCGACACCGAAACCGGCTTCCGTGACGCCGTATTGCTCACCGCCGCCTATGGCCTCGGCGAGAACGTGGTGCAAGGCACGGTGAACCCCGATGAAGTCCTGATTTTCAAGCCCACGCTGGAGGAGGGCTTCGAGCCGATCATCCATCGGCGGCTGGGCAGCAAGGCGATCCGCATGGTCTATGCCGACGCCAGCCAAGGCGGCCGCCGGAACCACGAGCCCGGGCAGGGGGCCACCCGCAACGTGCCGGTGCCCCAGGAGGAGCAGGGGCGCTTCGCCATCAGCAACGATGAGGCCCTGCAGCTGGCCCGCTGGGCCTGCACGATCGAGCGTCATTACAGCCAGCGCCGCGGCAGCCCCACACCGATGGACATCGAGTGGGCCAAGGACGGGCAGAGCGGTGAGCTGTTCATCCTCCAGGCCCGGCCCGAGACCGTGGAGTCACGGCGGTCGGCCACGGTCCTGCGCAGCTGGCACCTGGAACCCCACCAGGAGAAGCCGATCGCGCGCGGCCGGGCCATCGGCGCCTCCGTGAGCAGCGGCCGGGCCCGGATCATCCGCGACCCCGGCGAGATCCAGCGCTTCCAACCGGGCGATCTGCTGGTGACCGAGCGCACCGATCCCGACTGGGAACCGATCCTCAAGCGCGCCAGCGGCGTGATCACCAACCAGGGGGGACGCACCTGCCACGCGGCGATCATCGCCCGGGAGATGGGGATCACCGCGATCGTGGGCGCCGGGGATGCCACCGAGTGCATCGCCGATGGCGATCTGATCACCGCCAGTTGCTGCGAAGGCGATGAAGGCCGCGTGTACCGCGGCGAGCTGCCCTTCCGGCTGGAGGAGCAGGAACTCGGCGACCTGCCCGACACCCGCACCCGCATCCTGATGAATGTGGGCAATCCGGAGGAGGCCTTCAAGCTGGCCGCCATCCCCTGCGACGGCGTGGGCCTGGCCCGGCTGGAATTCATCATCGCCAATCACATCCGCGTCCACCCCCTGGCCCTGCTGGAGCCCGGACGGGTGAGCGACGCCAGCGAGCGGCACGCCATCGCCGAACTCACCCGCGGTTACGACACCCCAGCGGAGTACTACGTGGATCTGCTGGCCCAGGGGATGGGCCGGATCGCCGCCGCCTTCTTCCCCAAGCCGGTGATCCTGCGCTTCTCCGACTTCAAGAGCAACGAGTACGCCAAATTGCTGGGCGGGCGTCACTTCGAGCCCAGGGAGGAAAACCCGATGATCGGCTGGCGGGGCGCCTCCCGCTACACCGCCCCCGCCTTCCGGGAGGCCTTCGCCCTGGAATGCCAGGCCCTCAAGCGGGTGCGCCAGGGGATGGGGCTCACCAATGTGATCCCGATGGTGCCCTTCTGCCGCACCCCCCAGGAAGGCGACCGGGTGCTGGCGGAGATGGCCCGCCAGGGGCTGGAGCGGGGGCGTGACGGGCTGGAGGTGTATGTGATGTGTGAACTGCCCAGCAACGTGATCAGCGCCGAGGCCTTCGCCGAGCGCTTCGACGGCTTTTCGATCGGCTCCAACGACCTCACCCAGCTCACCCTGGGGCTGGACCGCGACTCCACCCTGGTGGCCGAGCTGTTCGACGAGCGCGACGCCAGTGTGAAAGCGATGATCGCCATGGCCATCACCACCGCCCGGCGCTGCGGGCGCAAGGTGGGCATCTGCGGCCAGGCCCCCAGCGACTATCCCGAATTTGCCGAGTTCCTGCTGGCTGAGGGGATCGACTCCATCAGCCTCAACCCCGATGCGGTGATCCCCACCCGCATCGCCGTGGCGAAGCTGGAGGAGCGGCTCGCGGGCAGCCGCCACACCGGCTGAGTCCGGCTCTCAGCCTTGGGGGGGACGCTGCAGGCGCACCTCCAGCGGGGGAGGCTGCACCAGTTGCACGGTGGTGGAGGCGATGCGGGCCCGGTCGCCGGCACGGTCGAACTCCTCGAGGATGCGCTGGTAGAGGTGGTCCTTGGTGGAGCGACGGGCTTTGACGTCGACCACATAGCGGAGGGTGAACTCCATCCAGTTGTCGGTGAGCACCAGGGTGACCTGGGGCTCCACACTGGCGTTTTCCAGCAGATATTTCTTCAGCATCCGGCGCCAGGCCGAGCGCACGTTGGCAATGAAAGCCTCGCCGGAGATCTCTGCTCCAATGTCCTGCAGGATGCGGCGCACCTGACGGTGATCACTGCCGTACTGCACGGGAACGCGCAGTTCGTCCCAGAGGAAGGGGAAGTCGCCGGAGTAGTTGAACACCGGCTGCTTGAACACGAAGCTGTTGGCGACGCGGACAATCCGGCCGCTGTAGAGATCCGAATTCACCCACTCACCCAGTTCCATCAGGGTGGTGCGCAGGATGCCGATGTCGATCACATCTCCCTTGATCCCGCCCACCTGCACCCGGTCGCCGGGGCTGTAGAAATTGCCGAAGGAGATGGCGATCCAGCCGGCCACACTGCCGATCACCTCCTGGAGGGCGAAGGCGATGCCGGCACCGGCGACGCCGATCGCCACGGTGAGCCCGCCGAGGCGGTCCTTGAAGATCACCGTGATCCCGACCACCGCCAGTAAGTAGCCGCTCAGGGCCGCCAGTTTGCGGGCGTAGTAACGGGTGTCGGCATCGTGCAGGGAGCGGCTGAGCCAGGCCTGGCTCAGCCGGATCAGCACGACGATGGTGAGCACCACCGCGGCTGCGGCCAGGAGCTTGCCGATCAGGGGATCACCGCTCCAGGCAGGCAGGGAAGGCAGAGGAACGGCCATGGCGCAAGGGTGACCGGTGGGTCAGGGGCCCGGGGCGAGCTGGTAAGCCTCGCCGGGGATCGGATCGATGAACCGCGGCGGCGCCTGGCCGCTGGCGGCTGCCGCCGCGGTGAGGGTCGCGGCCTCTTCGGGGCAGCCCTGCTGCTGCAGGGCACGGGTGAGCAGGCCGGCGAAGCGCACATCGCCACCCGCTGTGCTGGCCAGCACAGCCCGCGGCTGGAAGCGCTCGAGCAGCAGCGGCAGCACCTGGCGGCCGCGCACGAAGGCGCCAGCCAGCGGCAGACCCAGATCCACCACGGGCGTGATCACGGCATCCAGGGGTTCGCTGGGCAGGTCGGGATCGAGATAGCCGTGGGGTTCCAGGTAGAGGCTGCCGGCCGGATGATCCAGGCGATAGCCGTTCTCCACCTGGGGCACGGGAGCGCCCGCCGTCGCCCGGATGTTCAATTCCCCCAGCAGGTGAGCCTGGCCCGGCGCCAGGGCCGTGACATTCGCGAAGCCGAGCTGGCGGACCCGCCGGGCGGCGCTGGCAGAGCCCACCACCGGCAGGGCCGGATCAA
Organism: Cyanobium sp.; assembly: GCA_007135755.1. GTDB lineage: Bacteria > Cyanobacteriota > Cyanobacteriia > PCC-6307 > Cyanobiaceae > NIES-981. The sequence continues at coordinate 6,733 of SLIG01000121.1, read as the reverse complement.
GCAGGGCCAGGCTGGGGGGATGGCAGTGGTCGGGCAGCCCCTGGGTAAGCAGCAGCAGGTCGAGGTCGCGAGGGACGGGCCAGGGTCTGGGCAGGCTGCCGGCGAACAGCCAGCGGCCGGGCGGGAACACCAGCTCGCCGCAGAGCCAGGGATCCACCAGCACGCGCAGGCCGTCGAAGTCGAGCAGCCAGCCGTTGGCACCGAAGTAGGTGGCGGCAACCATGGCAGAACCAGAACGGGAAGGAGCGGGGGGCATCGGCAGGGTTCGGCCTCAGGCGGTTGCCGGGGCGAGACGGCGGCGGCCGGCCAGCAGCTGCCAGAGCAGCAACACGTAACTGAGGCCGCGGGCAGCGCTCACAGCCGCCAGGGCCATGCAGAGGGGGCAGTGGGTGAGAGACATCAGGGCCCCGGGGGTGGCCCACCAACCCTGGCAGAGCTGGGGTGGCAACGGCGGCTGCTGAAATGAAGCGCGCACCGCCGCCGGGTCCCGGGCCCGGGTGGGCAGCCCACCGTTGGAGACCCCCTGTGCTGCGGCTGAGCGAACTGAAGCTGCCCCTCGACCACGCCGACGCCGACCTGGCCGCGGCGATCTGCCGGCGGTTGCGCCTGCGGCCCGAGCAGCTGCACCGCCACCGGTTGGTGAAGCGCAGCGTGGATGCCCGCAAGGCCGGGGCGATCCAACTGGTGTACAGCCTCGATCTGGACCTCGACCCCGCCGCCGAAGCCCGGCTGCGGCGGCGCTGCGGCAGCGACCCCCACCTGCGCCCCAGCCCCGACGAGCGCTACCGGCTGCCCCTGGAGCTGGGGCCGGGGGAGGCGCCGGAGCCCCGGCCGGTGGTGGTGGGGGCCGGCCCCTGCGGTTATTTCGCCGCCCTGATGCTGGCCCGCATGGGCCTGCGCCCCCTGCTGCTGGAGCGGGGGCAGCCGGTGAAGCAGCGCAGCGCCGACACCTTCGGCTTCTGGAAGGGTGTGCGCCCGTTCGATCCGGAGTCGAACGCCCAGTTCGGCGAGGGGGGAGCCGGCACCTTCTCCGACGGCAAGCTGTACAGCCAGGTGAGCGAGTCGAGGGCGATCGTGCGCCGGGTGCTGGAGGAGCTGGTGGCGGCCGGGGCCAACCCCGAGATCCTCACCCTGCACCGGCCCCACATCGGCACCTTCAAGCTGGCCACGGTGGTGCGCGGCCTCCGCGGTGCCATCGAGAGCCTCGGCGGCGCGGTGTGGTTCGGCTGCCGCGTGAGCGGCCTGGAGCTCGATCCCGCCGGCCGCCAGGTGGAGGCGGTGCTGCTGGCCGATGGCCGGCGCCTGATCGCCCGGGCGGTGGTGCTGGCCGTGGGCCACAGCGCCCGCGACACCTTCGCCTGGCTGCGGCAGGCGGGCGTGGCGATGGAGGCCAAGCCGTTCGCGGTGGGGCTGCGCATCGAGCACCCCCAGCAGCTGATCGATCGCGCCCGCTGGGGCGAGCAGGCGGGCCACCCCCGGCTGGGGGCGGCCGAATACAAGCTGGTGCACCACTGCCGGGCGCCGGAACTGGCCGGGCGCACGGCCTACAGCTTCTGCATGTGCCCAGGAGGCCTGGTGGTGGGGGCCACCTCGGAGGCGGGGGCGGTGGTGACCAACGGCATGAGCCAGCACTCGCGCAACGAGCGCAACGCCAACAGCGGCCTGGTGGTCAACGTGGAGCTGGCCGACCTGGAGCCCTACGGGTCAGGACCCGGCGATCCCCTGGCGGGGGTGGCGTTCCAGCGCCACTGGGAGGCGAAGGCCTTCGCGGCCGGAGGGCGCAGCCTGCGGGCCCCGGCCCAGCGGCTAGACGACTTCCTGGCCGGCCGGCCCAGCGTGGGCGGCGCGGCCAGTGTGGTGCCCTCCTACCAACCGGGGGTGGTGTTCACCGATCTGGGGGCCTGCCTGCCCCCCTTCGTGCTGGCGGCCCTGCGGGAGGCCCTGCCCGCCTTCGAGCGGCGGATCCCCGGCTTCTGCCACGGCGATGCGGTGCTCACCGGCGTGGAGACGCGCACCTCCTCGCCGGTCCGGCTGCCGCGCGACGCCACCAGCCTGCAGTCACTGAACACACCAGGACTGTTCCCAGCCGGCGAGGGAGCCGGCTACGCCGGCGGCATCCTCTCGGCGGCAATCGACGGCATCAAGGTGGCCGAGCGGGTGGCGCAGTGGGTGGCGCAGTGGGACGTGGCCCCTGGCCACACTGGAGATCCTGAGCGATGACAGCACGCCGTGCAGGTGCTGTGGTTCCGGCGTGACCTGCGCCTCGACGACCACCCGGCCCTGATCGAGGCCTGCAGCCGTGGAGCGGTGCTGCCCCTGTTCATCCTCGACCCCCACCTGCTTCATCACCCGGAAACGGCCCCGGCCCGGGTGGCCTTCATGCTCGCCTGCCTGCGGGCCCTGGACAGCGACCTGCGCGGCCGCGGCTCGCGGCTGCTGGTTCGGCACGGTGAACCGGCCGCGGTGCTCACGGCGCTGGTGCGGCAGATGGGGGCCAGCGGGGTGGTGGCCCATGTGGACAGCGAGCGGCTGGTGGGCCGGGTGCGCGATGGCCGTGTGGAGCGGGCTCTGGCCGCCGCCGGCATTCCCCTGCGCTGGGTGGAACCACCGGGGGCCTGCCCTGAGCTGCTGGCCTACCCCGACTACCGCCGCTTCTGGCACGGCCAGATGGCCCTCGAACCGCTCCCCGCCCCCGGCCACATCCCCACGCCGCCCCCGACCGGGACGGACCGGGACCACGCCCCTGGCGCCCCGCTGGAGCTGGTGGACCTGGGACTGCGCGGCGACGGCAAACCGATCCCCGCCGCCGGTACCGCCGCGGCCCTGGAGCGGCTGCAGCAGTTCTGCGCCAGCGGTGCCGCCGACCGCTACTTCTGGCAGCTGAGCCAGCCCTCGGCGCGGATCACCACCGGCCTTGGGCCCTACCTGAAATTCGGCGTGATCAGCCATCGCCGGGTACTGCACACCATCGCCGGCCTGCGCCAGGGCGGCGCCGGCGAGCGGCGCAGCTGGCGGCAGCTGGTGAGCCGCCTGCGCTGGGGCGCCGGCATGGCCCAGCGCTTCCGCTACCTGCCCCAGCTGGAACTCACCCCCCTCTGGCAGTGCTACGGGAGCGCCGGCGTCAGCCTCAGCGCCGAGCAGGAGGAGCTGTATGCGGCCTGGCAGAGCGGCCACACCGGCTTTCCGATCGTGGATGCCGGCAGCCGCTGCCTGCTCACCGGCGGCGGCTGGCTGGATCTGAACTTCCGCAGCCGGGCCATCCACGCCAGCTTCCTCACCAACCTCTGCGGCATCGACTGGCGCTACGGCGCCCTGCACTACATGCGCCACCTGATCGATGGCGACTGCTGCATCGACCACTACCAGTGGGCCATGCAGGCCGGTGTCACCGCACCGGGCGGCGGCCGGGGTGGGGGCTGGAGCCGCATCTATCACCCGGGCCAGACGGCGGTGGAACGCTGCGATCCCCAGGGCGTGTTCATCCGCCGCTGGCTGCCGGAGCTGGCCGATCTCACCAACGACCAGCTGGGCAGCCCTCCCCCCATGGCCGCCTATCCCCGCCCCCTGCTCGACTACGACCGTGCCCGGCGCCGCTGCCTGGCCCGGCTCAACGCCCAGCGGCAACACTGGCGCCCCCATGGCTTCAGCCCCCTGCCCGCCGATCTCACCCCTTTCGCTGCCGAGCGGATCGAGGGCAGTGCCGTGGACTGGGCCCGGCAGCACGCCCCCCAACTCTATCCCGCCGCCCTGCCGCTGGAGCAGCTGGATGGCCCGGCCCTGCGGGATCTGGCCAGCTGGTTCGGCCCCAGCCGCAGCCTCCAGCCCCGGGCCAATCGGCCACCAGCCCGCACCAGTGGCGGCGGGAGGGGGCGGCGCCGCTCCAGCAGGGATGGCGCCACCCAACTGGAGCTGTGGAGCTGAGCCGGCGGACCCTCAGGCCTGGGAGACGATGCCGCTCCACTGCACCGCCTTCACCTGATCGCGCCGCCAGGAGTGGAACAGCTCAGGTTCGGCCACGGTGCACAGGGGACAGACGCTGATCTGCTCGTCGGCCACCCCCAGCTGCAGCAGCTGCAGGCGGGCTGCGGCACGGATGTCGAGTCGCTCCCGCCCCGGATCGGGGTCATCGAGGATGGCGCCGGCCTGGCGCAGGGCCACCAGAGCGGCCTCGCCATCGCCGCCGGGCAGCCCAGCGGCCACCTGGGCGCTCACCGCCGGCTCCACCTGGTAGCGCTCGCCGCTCACGGCCGGACCCAGGGCCGCACGCAGATCGGCGCGGCGGCTACCCGCCGCCTCGAGGCCCTCCACCGCCTTCGCCAGGATGGCGCCCGCAACCCCGCGCCAGCCCGCGTGGCAGGCGGCCACGGCCCCGCGCACCGGGTCGGCCAGCAGCACCGGCGTGCAATCAGCCCCGCACACCCACAGGCTCTGGCCGCCGCCGTCGCTGTGGAGGCCATCGGCCTCGGGCCAGGGGGCCTGGCTGGCCGCTGAGGCCGGCAGCACGGCATTGCCATGCACCTGCCGGGGCCGGTGCACGCTCACCCCGGCACTGAGGTAGCCGGCCAGCACCTCCGGCTCCCGTCCCTGCCACTGGCGGGTGAAGAAGCCGTGTTCAAAGTCGGCCAGCAGATCGGCCTGCAGGTAGTAGCCGCCGTAGCAGCCCACCCAGGTCCAGCCGGGCAGGTCGTTGAAGCCCACGTCGGGCCGGTCGAAGGGGGGATCAACGGCCTCGGCCATGTCAGGCGTCGGGGAGATCGCGCAGCAGCCAGAAGCCCTCGAAGCGCTGGTCGCTGTCGCGGCCCTGCACGGCGAGGAACTGCAGGCCCCCCGCCTGCTCACGGGCCCTGGCAAAGGCGGCCCTGGCAGCTTCCGCTTCATCGGCGGCCAGGGAACCGAGCAGCCAGCGGTCCTCCAGACCCGCTTCCAGCACCAGCTTGTCGGCCTCGATCTCCAGCCGCACCGGCTCCAGCCCCGCCAGCCAGCCGGCAATGGCGAGGGCCCGGGCAGCCCCGAACAGGCGGATGCCCGGCACGGCAGCCTCGGGATCGGCGCCCTCCGGCAGGGGCACCAGCGAGGCGAAGGCCGCGTCCCAGCCGGCGGCTCCCGCCAGCACCTCCAGGGGCAGGCTGGCCCATGACCAGCTCTGCCCCCGGGCCGCTTCCGGCAGGGGCACGGGCACCGGCCGGATCGCCGCCGCCGGCGGAGCCAGGGGACCGGCCATGTAGCCGTCTTCGCCGGGATACACCTCCCGTTCCCGCTCCTGCAGCCAGTTCACCAGGGCGTAGGTGCGGCGGCTGGGCACCAGCTCCAGACCCAGGCCCTCGGCCGCCCGCTGCACCATGGTGCGCATCGAAGCCCGCCAGCAGCGCAGGCGGCGGGGCATCCCCAGGCCGCTGGCCTCGGCTTCGGCAAGGGCCTGCTCGAGGGCCTCGCGCAGCCAGATGGAATTGACACTGGCCGCCGGGCAGGCGCGCAGCCAGCGGAACTCCGGCCCCAGCTGGCGGCCGTCCGGGCCGACGTCAGGGGTGGAGCAGATCAGCAGCTCCCAGCGTTTCTTGCCATCGGGTTCGAGGATGGGGCGGGAATAGAAGTCGAGCTCCCAGTCCGGTGCCAGCACCCGGTTCGGCACGGGGATCGCCATCATCCGGCCTGCTGCTCCTGCTGACGCAGCAATGAGCGAGCACGGTGGGCACGGTCCTCGGCCTCCGCCATCACCCTCTGGCGGTCCACCAGCAGCTCGCCGGGTTCGCCCTCCAGCAGGGCGGTGTTCAGGGCGATGCGGCCCCGGCCCGGATCGAGGCTGGTGACCAGGGCCTTGAGATGATCCCCCTGGTCGAACACCTCGCGCAGGGAGCGCAGCTGGCCGCCGGTGATGGAGCTCTGGTGCAACAGGCCGCTCACGCCCCCCAGATCCACGAAGAGGCCGTAGGGCTTGACCGACGCCACCACGCCCTCCACCAGCTGACCCACTTCCAGCTCCGAGAAGCGGGCGGCGGTGGCGGCGCGCTTCTCGGAGAGCACGAGCTTGCGGGTTTCCGGATTCACTTCCAGGAAGGTGACGCCGAGGGTGCGGCCCACGAGGGCCTCGTGGTTGTCGCCCTCCAGCAGCTGGGAGCGGGGCACGAATCCGCGCAGCCCCTCCAGATCGCAGGTCACACCGCCGCGGTTGAAGCCATTCACCTTCACCTGCACCACCCGGCCCTCCTTCTCCATGGCCCGCACCGTCTCCCAGCTCTGGCGCAGGGCCAGGGCGCGGGCACTCACGGTCACCATGCCGTCGGCGTTCTGCTCGCGGGTGACGAGCACCTCCACCTCCAGCCCCAGCGGGAAGCGCTCCTTGAGGTTGGTGATCACCCCCAGCCCGCTCTCCTTCTTGGGCATGAAGCCAGGAGCCTTGCCGCCGATGTCCACATACACCCCATCCCCCTCCAGGCCCACCACCGTGCCGCGCACCACCTCGCCGGCGCTGCCCACGAAATCCTGCTCATCCAGGGCGGCCAGAAAGGCCTCCTCGTCGAAGTCGAAGTCGTCGACGCTGCGGGACACCACAGCGGCGGGACTGGCGGCGGCGCTGCGGGGGGCGCCGGAGGCACGGGAGCGGCCACTGCCGGGGTCTGGGCCAAGCAGATCGGCCATGGTCAGCCCCTCGAGGGAGCCCATGCCGAAGCGGTCCTCATCGGACCCCTGGGAGACGCGGGCCGCCGGCGCGGCCGAGGCCGTGCGCGCGGACGGG
>SLIG01000168.1 GCA_007135755.1 Cyanobium sp. | reverse complement strand
TTTTGGCTGTGGTGAGCTCGTAATCCGAGAAGCCGAGCTGTTTGCCGCCCATCAACCCAGTCCTAGCCAGCGATCACAGGGCCATTGTCCCGCGAATGGCCTGGGTTTTCCAGAGTCTCCCTAACCCTCTGGAGGCTCTCCGTCCGTGGTGGCTTTCTGCGCTTGGATTTCCTGCGCAGCCACTCCTTGCTCCAGCGCCACGGCGGCCAGGCGACGATCCTGGGTCCACAGCCGGCAGTGGCTCAACCGGGCCGAAGCCAACAGGTGCGCATCCACGTACCCGATCCCTCGGCCCATCAGCCGCTGGCGCTCGATCAGCAGCAACACTTCGGCGTCGTTGGCGACCGTTGCCAGCGGCAGGCCCTGCAGCAGCTGCAGCACCTGCTGGCGATTGCGCAGATGGCCGCAGGCCAGTTCGCCGATCACCCAGGGATGGATCAACACCTCCCCCTCCTGCAGGAGCGTGACGAGGCGGGGCAGGCCGCGGCGCAGGTGCTCCACCCACACCGAGGTATCCACCAGAATCACGCCGCGCTCTGGCGACGGGGGATCGGCTCCAGAGCGGGTTCACTGCCGCCCAGGGCCGCCAGGCGCTTCGCGCTTTCGCGCTGCACCAGGGCTCGCAGGGCTTCCTTGAGCAGAGCGCTGCGCTCCAGCCCCTCGCACAGCTGCTCGGCCCGGGCCAGCAGCACATCGTCGAGCGTCACGGTGGTGCGCATGGCTCTGTCCAGGGCTTGCACCAATTCTGGCATCGTCTGATGATCCAGGCGATGCCTTCGCTGGCCGGAGCGGCTCCGGTGCCATGACCCACCACCCCTTCAGCGAAGTCCAGCTCGTGGAGCAAGCCGCCATGGGGATGTCGGCTGCTCAGCGTCATTGGACCTGAGATCGAACGCCTGGCGGTGCAGATCGTCACCGACCACGGCGGCATCAGCCTGCAGGAGTGCCTCACCCCCGCGTTGGTGGTCTCCGGTGGTGCAAGCAACGCCCCTGCGGCGGCCATCACCGAGATCAGCGGGAAGGGCTTGCGCTGCAACCTGGAGGTGAGCGGTGGGGCAGCCGGCATGACAGCCGACCTGCGCCGCGATCCCGCTGGCGGGAGGCGACTAAAGTAGTCACAAATGGAAGGGTCGTCATGTCTGAAGTAGTCGCAAGCCAGGTGTCGGTGCGGGATCTCAAAACCCACCTCTCCGAATGGCTCGGCCGGGTGCAGGCCGGTGAGGTGGTGGAGGTCACCTCCCATCGCAAGCCCATCGCCCGCATCACGGCGGTCAATTCAGCGGAGTCATCATCCAGCAGCCCGCTGCAGAAGGCGATTGATGCGGGATTGATCAGCTGGAACGGGCAAAAGCCCAACTTGCCCCCACCCGTCAAGCTGCGGGGGAAGGGAAAGCTGCTGAGTGAGATCGTGATTGAGGATCGGGGTTGAGCTGGTGATCCTCTTCTGTGACACCAGTGCACTGATGAAGTTGCTCGTTGACGAAGATCAATCGGATCAGATGCAGCAGGTCAGCACCACTGTCGAGGCCATCGGGGTCTGCCGAATCAGCTGGGCCGAAACAATGGCGGCTCTGGCCCGTCGCCAACGGGAGGATCCGATCAGCAGCGATGAACTGGAACAGGCTCGGCAGCACCTGATCCAGTCTTGGCGAACGTTCACCATTGTTGAGGTCAGCCAACCATTGGTGGAGTCAGCTGGACGATTTGCCGACGTGTTTGCCCTTCGCGGCTACGACAGCGTGCAGCTGGCCGCCGCCCATGAACTGCAGCTCAAGGCTGAACAGCCAGTCATCTTTGCCAGTTACGACCGTCGCCTCAACCTGGCCGCCCAGTTGCTTCAGCTGGAGGTTCTCCAGTGACGCAGGTGCCCACGATCACCAGCGAGATGGACCATCTCGACCAGCTCGGGGCCAAGGCCTTCGATGGCTTCCTGGTCCGCAAGCACCTAGTGCGCAACTACTCCCGCCAGTACCCGGTGCCCACTGACGTGGTGGAGTTCCTGCTGGGCCGCTACTGCACCAGTGCGGCATCAACAGAAATGCAAAGCGATCGTTGAGCACTTCTCGATGAGCTATCCCGAGCGGGATTCGAGTATCGATGCCTGCTTGGAGTGGCAGTCCCAGGGAGAGATACAGCCATGGTTTGCGCTTTGAGGTTCGTTGAGTCGTGTGGGCCAACCCATCATCAAGGGATCAAGGTTTGGTGAACTCATGGTGTGAGCAGTACAGCCTGGCCAACCATTGCGGCGTTGCGCTGCCGTTGCGCACCTGTTCCCTCAGGGGGCCAGGCAACACCAGTGATCGCGTTTGGCTGTCGTACCGTTTGCTTCCTCCGCGCTGACCAGGTCTGCCATCCCACCCATGACCACACCCACCGCCACCCTTGACGCCCTGCGCTCCGGTGAGCTCAAGGGGATCACGCGGCTGGATCTTTCCTGTGGCCTGGAGGAATTCCCGCGGGAGATCTTCGAGCTGGCCGACACCCTGGAGATCCTCAATCTCTCGGGCAACCTGTTATCCGAACTCCCGGACGACTTGCCGCGGCTGGGCAAGTTGAGGGTGATCTTCTGCTCTGAAAATCGCTTTACCCGGCTGCCCGAGGTGCTGGCCTCCTGCGCACAGCTGGAGATGGTGGGGTTCAAGGCGAACGCCATCCAGGAAGTGGCGCCAGCCGCCCTCTCCCCCGAGTGGCGCTGGTTGATCCTCACGGACAATCAGATTTCGGTGCTTCCCGACTCCATCGGCACCTGCGCGCGCCTGCAGAAACTGATGCTGGCCGGCAATCAACTGGAAGAGTTGCCGGAGGCGATGCGCGGCTGCGTGGGGCTTGAGCTGCTGCGGATTGCGGCCAACCGGTTCGAGGCGTTGCCGGAGTGGCTGCTGCACTTGCCCCGCTTGACCTGGTTGGCCTTTGGCGGAAATCCGGTTTCAGCGGTGCCTCATGCCCCGAATTCGGCCGCGGGCCGTCTCCATTGGGGGGATCTGGTGTTGGCTGAACAGCTCGGCGAAGGCGCCTCGGGAGTGATCCACAAGGCGCACTGGCAGCCGTCGCCGCAGGAAGCCGGCCATCCCGTGGCGGTGAAACTCTTCAAGGGGGCGGTCACCAGTGACGGGTTTCCAGCAGTCGAACTTGCCGCCTGTCTGGCGGCGGGCAATCACCCGCACCTGATCGGGGTGATGGGCGAACTCAGCGGGCACCCAAACGGCAGCAGCGGCCTGGTGATGCCGTGGGTCGAGCCGGGATTTCGGAATCTGGCCGGCCCGCCCAGCCTGGCGTCCTGCACCAGGGACATCTACGACGACGGCCAGCGTTTCTCCCTGGACTTGGTGCTGGATCTGGCGAAGGGCCTGGCTGCTGTTGGCGAGCACCTGCACGCCCGAGGAATCCTGCACGGGGATTTCTATGCGCACAACGTGCTGTATCGCCCCGAAGGCGGCTGCTACCTGGGCGACTTCGGCGCGGCCTCCTTCTACCCGCCGCAGGCAAGTGGAGGCGCCAATCCATTCGAGGCGCTGGAAGTGCGCGCCTTCGGCTGTTTGCTGGGCGAATTGCTGGAGCGCCTTGAACCCGGCCATCACCTGCTCCTGCCATCGCTACAAGCACTGCAACTCCGCTGCATGGCGCCAGTTGCGCAGAGCCGCCCCCGATTCGCCGAGCTGGTGGCAACCCTGGAATCGCTGTGACCGGAAGCGAGGTGGTCTGGTTGTTCTGCACAGCCCCGAATGCAAGGCTGCAGCCATCCAGGCCAGCCGCTCAATCGCCGGCATCGGCCAGATCCGGATCTAATCAGCCCGTGGGAGAGAGCTTCATCGCGCCTACGGTGAATTCTCCTGTCATGTCAGCGCCATGACGGCTTCCGTCGCTCCACCTTGCTCGAACCGTACGGAGGTGGTGTCAGTGCTGCGCGAGCATGTCCCGGCTCTGGCTGACGAGTTCAAGCTCGGCAGCCTGCAGCTGTTCGGCTCCTTTGCCACCGACGAGCAGACGGCCAACAGCGATGTGCATCTCCTGGCCAGCTTCAGCGAACCGATCGGCTTAGGTTTCATCCACCTGGCCGATCGCCTGGAGGCCCTGCTCGGTCGCAAGGTGGATCTCGTGGCTGCCGACGGGATCAAGGAGAATCGCCGCCCTTTCATCCTGAGCAACCTGGTTGATGTCGCGCCGTGATTGGACTCTCCTTGTTGCTGACACGCGCACGGTGGATGCCGTTATTCGCAATTTGGACATCATCGGTGAGGCCTCCACTGGAAATCCCCTAGAGATCAAACTGCTGAACCCTGAGATCGACTGGGCCGCGATCAAAGGTTTGCGGAATCGCATTGTGCATGAGTACTTCGGCCTCAGCCTCTCAGTGATCTGGGCCATCGTTAAACACGATCTACCGGTGCTCACACAACAGCTGTGTGACTGGCGAAGAGAAACCTGAAGCCCTTTCCTCTGGAGCAGGCCGGGGCATCGACCCGGCGCCCCTCATGGGGCCACACTAATTATCCTGGCATCGATTGCAATTCGGGCCAGTGCAACCATGCGCTATCCGGCTGAGCGTCGCCGGCAGATCCGCTCGGTGCGGCTGCAACGGCAGGGCGGGGTGCTTCAGGCCGAGCACTTCCAGCGCTGGCATCGGCACTGGCGGGAGCCCTACCGCTTCATGCTGGCGATCCCCTGGCCGGGTTTCCTGCTGGCCATCGCCGCCAGCTTTCTGCTCCTGAATCTGGCCTTCACCCTGCTGTATGCCCTGGATCTCGGCGGCATCGGCGGCACGCCGATGGGGCCAACGCTGACGCTGCTGGATGCCTTCTTCTTCAGCGTGCAGACGCTCAGCACCATCGGCTACGGCCTGCTCCACCCCACCAGCCTCTGGGTGAATCTGGTGGTGACGGTGGAAGCCTTCGTGGGGCTGTTGTTCATGGCCGTCACCACCGGGCTGGCCTTCGCGCGCTTCTCGCGCAGCCGCGCACGGCTGCTGTTCAGCCGTCTGGCCACGATCGAACCCTGGCAGGGCTGCCCCACCCTTACCTTCCGCGTGGCCAGCGTGCGCCAGAACAGCCTGGTGGATGGCCGCATCAAGGCCTCGCTGGCCATCGACGAGGACTGCCCCGACGGCCGCACCATGCGCCGCATCGTGCCCTTGCCCCTGGTGCGCGACCAGTCGATCACCCTCCAGCTGATGTGGACGGTGATGCACCGCATCGACGCCAACAGCCCCCTCCACGGGCTGAGCCGAGAGGATCTGGAGCGTCGCCACGGCGAAATCGTGGTGGCCTTCCAGGGGATCGACGAGATCCTGCTGGCGCCGGTGCACTTCCGCTGCAGCTACGGCGCCGGCGACATCCGCTTCGAGGAGCGCTTCCGCGACATGGTGCGGATGGATGGCCAGGACAGCATCTGCCTGGATTTCAGCCGCTTCGATGAGACCGAGCCGATTGATCAGTTGATCACATCCACCGGCACAGACCGCCACTGATCCCCACAGGAATCAACCACGCAGTTCCTCCCGGCCATGGGGCGTGAGGAAGTCGATCTCCGGACCCACCGGCACCACCCCGGTGGGGTTGATGGTGGCGTGGCTCTGGTAGTAATGCCGCTTGATGTGATCGAAGTTCACCGTGTCTGCCACACCGGGCACCTGAAACAGATCGCGGGTGTAGGCAAACAGGTGGGGGTAATCCACCAGCCGCCTGATGTTGCACTTGAAGTGCCCCACATACACTGGATCAAAGCGCACCAGGGTGGTGAACAGGCGCCAGTCCGCCTCGGTGAGGGCTGAGCCCGTGAGATAGCGCCGGCTGGCCAGGCGTTCCTCCAGCGCATCGAGGGTGGCGAACAGCGGAGCCACAGCCTCCTCGTAGGCCTGCTGGCTGGTGGCGAACCCGCAGCGGTACACGCCGTTGTTCACCGTGTTGTAGATCCGCTCATTCAGGCCATCGATCTCCTCACGCAGCGGCGGCGGATAGAAGTCGCCCACCCGGGCACCGAGGTGATCGAAGGCGCTGTTGAACATCCGGATGATCTCGGAGGATTCATTGCTCACGATCGTGCGCCGTTCCTTATCCCAAAGCACCGGCACCGTGACGCGGCCGCTGTAGTGAGGATCGGCCCGGGTGTAGAGCTCGTGCAGCACCGCAACCCCCTCATTGGGATCCGGCACCACCCCCTCCCCCTCGCGGAAGGTCCAGCCCTCCTCCCCCATGAACCAGTGCACCACCGACACCCCGATCAGATCCTGAAGGCCCTTGAGCACACGGAAGATCAGGGTGCGGTGGGCCCAGGGGCAAGCCAGCGACACATAGAGGTGATAGCGGCCGGCTTCTGCCGCAAAGCCGCCCACACCACTCGGCCCGGGCGAGCCGTCCGGGGTGATCCAGTTGCGGAAGGCGGCGCGGGAACGCTCGAACCGCCCGCCGGTGCTGCTGGTGTCGTACCACTGGTCGGTCCAGACCCCATCCACCAGCAGGCCCATCGCGGTCGGCAGCGAGTGTGCGGACCCTAATGGGGATCTGCTGGAACCCAGGCGGGCACCCAGGTGCGCTGAAAACGCCGCCTGCCGGAGCCGGTTCGAGCGTGGGAAACTACGGGGATTGCTGGTGGTGTGCGGTGGATCCGAACGCTTCCGTCACCGGCCTGGCCCGCGCCATTCAGCTGTCCGTGGCCCCGGTGTTCCTGCTCACCGGCATCTCAGGCCTGCTCAACATCTTCACCGGGCGGCTGTCGCGCATCATCGATCGCGTGCGTGTTCTGCAGGACGCGCAGGATCGGGTGGAGCCATCCCTGTCCGAGGACCTGGAGCGGGCGTTGACGGTGCAGCGCCGCCGCACCTTTCTGATCAACCGCGCCATTCTCTGCACCGGCATCACGGCGCTGTTGGTCGCCGGCGTGGTGGCCGTGCTGTTCATCAGCGCGGTGGCGGCCCTCGATCTGGCGGTGATCGTGGTGCCGGTGTTCGTGCTGGCGATGGTCTTCCTGATCCTTGGGCTCGTGTTCTTCCTGCTGGAGGTGCAGCTGGCGATTCGCCAGAATCCGCAGCGCTATTACTGAGGCTCGGTCAAGGGGGCTTCAGTGCGGATCACCCACAACACCGAGCAGTGTGGCGACGCGCCTTACGCCCCGCCGCTGCCGCTCAGCCAGGCGTTGCTCCATCAGGTTGCTGCCATCTGCGACGCCCTGGGCCGCTGGAGGGCCCGGGAGGAAGCGGCACCGTCGCCACGCCTGCGGCGGGAGAACCGCATCCACACGATCCAGGCCTCGCTCGCCATCGAGCAAAACAGCCTCACGGTGGAGCAGGTGAGCGCCATCGTCGATGGCAAGCCCGTGATCGGGCCGGCGCGCGACATCCAGGAGGTGCGCAACGCCATCGCCGCCTACGAGGCCCTGCCCCGCTGGGATCCCGCCGATCGTCGTCACCTGCTGGAAGCCCACAGCCTGTTGATGGCCGGGTTGATCGAGCGCGCCGGTCGGTTTCGCGATGCCGGGGTTGGCATCTACCGCGGCTCCGATCTGGCGCACATGGCACCCCCGGCCGCTCGCGTGCCAGCACTGGTGGACGATCTGCTGGCCTGGCTGGCCGCCACAGACTGGCATCCCCTGCTCACCAGCAGCGTGGTGCATTACGAGCTGGAGTTCATCCATCCCTTCAGCGACGGCAACGGCCGCCTGGGGCGCCTCTGGCAGACCCTGATCCTCAGCCGCTGGCAACCCCTGCTCGCCTGGCTGCCGATCGAGGAGGTGGTGCGCGACCGCCAGGAGGCCTACTACACCAGCCTCGGTGCCGCCGATCAGTCCGGCGATCTCACACCCTTCGTGGCCTTCATGCTCGCGGCGATCGGCTCAGCCCTGGATCAGGCGATCCAGCAGCAGGCCGGCAGCGCCCCGCCAGGTTCGGAGAAAAGTTCGGAGATCGGTTCGGAGATCGGCGGGTCCCCGACCCCGACAGCCGAGCGGGTCCTGGAGCTCCTGGCCGCAGAGCCCCGCCTCTCGGCCCGTCTGCTGGCCCAGCGCCTCGATCTCAGCTCCCGCGCCGTGGAGAAGCAGCTGGCCTCGCTGCAGGCATCGGGCCGCCTTCGCCGCATAGGGTCCGCCCGGGCAGGCCACTGGCAGGTGCTTTGAGCCGCGCGCGCACGGCACTGCCAGCTCCTGTTGCCGCTCTCGCTCTCGGCCGGGCAGGAGCAGCTTGCCCCCCAGAATCACCCGGTTCGCCCCTCCGCCTTCAGAGGCCCTGCCGATGCCGCTCGTTCCTCGCTGGCGTTACATGACCGATGAGGCCAAGGCGCTCACCAAGCGCACCGCCGTGTCCGCCCTGGTGCTGCTGGTGGTGCTGCTGATCTTCCGAGGGCTGGTGCCCTGGGTGCTGGCCGCCATTGCCGCCTGGTGGATCTGGAAGGCGATCAGCCGGTAGGGGCGCCGGCGCGACTCCTGCGGCCGGAACGTCAGGACCGCTGCTGATCCCTGCGCCAGATCCGCTCCAGCGACGCTCTCATCCTCTCCAGCTCTGAACCTGAACCTGGGCCCGGGCGGTGCTGGCGCACCAACCGCGCGAAGCGCCAGAACTTCACACCCGCCGCCAGCGCGAAGATCGTCCAGGGGAGCAGCATCCAGATGGGTTGCGCCATGGTGCTGGGGAGCGCTGTTGGTGATGGCCGCTGGGGGTTCGACCCAGGGTCCTTCTACAGCGTTTCACCTGGTGGCGCTGGCCGGGGCGGCCGTGCAGCGTCTCTACCAGATCGTGCGGCGGGTGGACGGCGTGGTGGCTGTGAACAGCCAAGTCAGAGCCAGCACAAATCTGGCGGCGCGTCTGGGGCCGAATGGCTTCATCGCTGGAGGAGCCGCAGGGACCTCAGGCGTCGGGGCGGGCGAACGGCATCCCGCCCAGCTGCTGGCTCATGGCCCAGGTGGTGGCGGCCTTCTGGGTGTGCCAGGCCTGCAGCAACTGCTTGGCGATGCTGCGCAGGGCCTCGGCATCGGCAGTGCCATCGATGGCGCGGCTGAAACGCTCGATCTCGAAACGCTGGCTCACACTGAGCTCGATCGACTGACCCATTGGTCCTGCGCCGGTGACTGGCGAAACGGTATCGGGTGGATACCGAGTGGGCGTAGCAAGGACTACCCGATGGGCGCCCTTGTCAGTGTTTCGCGTTGTAACGGCGCTCGCAGCGATCAGCGCAGCCAATCAAAATCATCAGACTGGCAAAACAGCGACATGCGCCTGAGCTGGCCTGAGCATCTGCAGACAGCCCGCGCGCTTGAGCTCAGCGGAGATGAGCAGCGAGGCACGGCTCTGGCGTTGATGGGCGTGGCCCTGCTGTTGCTGAGCCAGGATCTGCTCGCCCAGCAACTGGAGCAGCCTCCGGCGGCAAACGATACGGAAGGTGTGGAAGGTTAACGATCGGTCTCAAGGCCGGCGATACCCAGCCTCCCGAAGGCCGGCAGCTGTATAAATGAATCAGAGGCCACGACCCGGACGGTGTAGGTCCAAAGCCCGGCAACCGGCCCAAAGGCGCCCTGAACAGGGCGCCTTTTCAATGCGCGCATCCATGAGCGAACAGGCCCCAATGAGCGAACACGTAGGGATACTCATTCGGGAAACCGATCGTGGAAAACCGCTCCAGTACACCGTAGAAGCCGGTAGATTAATAGCACGTTGATCCCCCTGGCCTCAGGTGGACGCAGTCAGATTCGCCTCAAGCAACGGGGAGGCGGGCGCTGTGGAGACACTGATGAACGTTCTCGACCTGATTCGAACAAAAATGCTCAAGAAACAGCGTCTGAATGACGCTCAGAACATGATGGCCAAAGCCTATCGGGGGGTGCCCTATGTGGACGCCCACCACGACGCTCCCACGCCAGACACCAGGGACAGCGACCACACCTATCGCGGGGTGCATTACAAGAATGCACACGAACACGACCCCATCCCGGAGGACAGCCCCAAGGAACTCGCCTACCGCGGCCAGAGCTACAAGCACTGAGCCATGGGCATGAGCCGCGCCCTTGACCGGCTCCTGAGCGACGGCGATCCGCCGGTGTTCAGCGTTGAGCGCCCCGATGGCGGCTCGGCCGTGCTGATCACCTGTGACCATGCCGGCAGGGCGATCCCCCGCCGGCTCAACCAGCTTGCGCTGTCGCACGAAACCCTGTCCAGCCATGTGGCCTGGGATCTGGGCATCGCCGACCTGGGGCGGCGCCTCTCGGGGCGGTTGGATGCCTTTCTGATCCAGCACAACTACTCGCGTCTGGTGATCGACGCCAACCGCCCCCCGCACGCGGCGGACTCCATCGCCGTGCGAAGCGAACGCACCGAGATCACCGCCAACGAAGGGCTGTGCGAGGAGCACCGGCGCCAGCGGCTGGAGGAGCTGTTCATTCCCTACCACCGCCGCATCAGCAGCGAGCTCGACCGACGCAGCCGCCGCGGCAGTCCCTGCGTGCTGGTGGCCCTGCACAGCTTCACCCCCACCTACCACGGAGAACAGCGGCCCTGGCATGCCGGCGTGCTGTACGGGCGGGATGGGCGTCTGGGGAGGCTGCTGCACTCCCGGCTCAGCGAGGACAGCGACCTGTGTGTGGGAGAGAACATGCCCTATGCGGTGAGTGATGACACCGATTACACCGTTGTGGTGCATGGGGAACAGCGCAACATCCCCCATGTGGAACTGGAAATCCGCCAGGATCTTCTCCTGCAAGACTCCGGTCTCGACCACTGGAGCGAGCGACTGGCGCAGGCCCTGGAAGCCACCCTCCCGTTGGTGATCGACAACTGAACGAGCGCAGATGCTGGCTGACCCCTAAAGTGAATGGGATGGGCTTGAGCGATCTCGCTACAGATTCAGGCCATCACCTTCAGGCCCTGCTGCACAGCTTCAGCCTGGCGAGCCCAGCGCTGCTACTCAGGAGGCCTCAATGCTGAAGATCAGAATTGGTTACGAGTTGGTGTATCACTGTCCGGCACCAACGCCGATGATCGTAACCCTCAACGTCAACTACAGCCGAATCTCCGATGTCATCGAGCCCGACCATCTGGTGATCACACCCTCGCTGCCGGTGCGGGCTTATCGAGACTCCTACGGCAACTGGTGCAACCGCATCGTGGCGCCGGCTGGGCTGACCAAGCTGAGCGCCAGCGGGGTGGTGCTTGACAGCGGCCTGAGCGATCCCGTGCTCCCCTGGCTGGAGGAACGGCCCCTCGATGCCCTGCCGGAGGAGACGCTGCTGTTTCTGCTCGGCAGCCGCTACTGCGAAACCGACCTGCTCACCAACATCGCCTGGGATCTGTTCGGCAACACACCCCCGGGCTGGGGTCGGGTGCAGGCGATCTGCGACTACGTGCATCAGCACATCCGTTTCGGCTATGACCATGCCAGCTCCACCAAATCTGCGTATCAGGTGTTCCACGACTGTGAGGGGGTGTGCCGCGACTTCGCCCATCTCGCCGTGGCCTTCTGCCGCTGCATGAACATTCCGGCCCGTTACTGCACGGGCTATGTAAGCGACATCGGCGAGCCACCCCCCTATGCAGAGATGGACTTCGCCGCCTGGTTTGAAGCCTACCTGGGGGATGGCTGGCACACCTTCGATCCCCGCAACAACAAACCCCGGATCGGTCGCATCCTCATTGCCCGTGGGCGCGATGCCGCCGATGTCGCCCTCACCACCAGCTTCGGGCCCTCCACGCTCGAATCCTTCAAGGTGTGGACTGATGAGCTCAGCGGCAGCCAAGATGGCGCAAGCGAGACTTCCGAACAGCGATGACGTACTGCGTGGGGGTTCTGCTGGAGGAGGGGTTGGTGATGGCGTCTGATTCGCGCACCAACGCCGGTGTCGACAACTTCGCCCAGTTCTGCAAGATGACCACCTTCGAGCGGGCCGGCGATCGTGTGATCGTGCTGCTCAGCTCCGGCAGCCTGGCCGGCACCCAGGCCGTGGTGAGCCTGCTCAAGCAACGGGCGAGCCTGAGTGATGGTGTCAGCACGATCTGGACAGTGCGCACGCTGTTCGATGTGGCCTTGCTCGTGTCGGATGCGATGCGGGATATCGAAAAACGCGATGCGCCCTTTCTGGAGGGCACGGGCATGAAGTTCAACGCCTCCTTCATCCTTGGCGGACAGATTGAGGGTGAAGCACCCCGGCTGTTCCGGATCTATGCGGAGGGCAACTTCATCGAGGCCGGCGATGAGACACCGTTCCTCCAGACCGGTGAAGCCAAATATGGAAAACCGCTGATCGACCGTGTGATCACGCCCGCCACGTCGATGACGGAAGCCACCAAATGCGTGCTGGTGTCCTTTGATTCCACCATGCGCAGCAACCTGTCGGTGGGGATGCCGATCGACCTGCTCTGTTATGAGCGAGACAGCCTGGTGATCAGCAAGAAACGCCGCTTCCCGGAAGGCGACAGCTACTTCACAAACCTCAGTCAGGGCTGGAGCGCCGGCGTGCGCCAGGCCTTCCGGGATCTCCCCGATCTGGCGTGGTGAACGGGGCTCCGTACTCCGCGGCCTGGAGCAGCGGCGTTGGCATGGCGCCAGCCGCAGTGGCTCTGGCGATGCTGGAGCGGCAGGGTCGTTGGTTGATTCAGCTGCGCGACGACATCCCCGGCATCGTGGCGCCAGGCACCTGGGGGCTGTTCGGGGGTCACCTGGAGCCGGGTGAAACCCCCGCCCAGGCCCTGCGCCGGGAACTGCAGGAGGAGATCGGCTGGCAGGCCACGGATCTCACGCCCTGGTTCAGCCGCACCGGCGACGTGCGGATGGCCCATTTCTTCCGCGGCTCCCTCACCGTGCCCCTGGAGCGGCTGCAGCTCGCCGAGGGTCAGGACATGAAGCTGGCCGAGCTCAGCGAGCTGAGACGCGGCAGCGCCTGGAGCCCGCGGCTCGGGGAACGGCGACCCCTGGCCCTCGCCCTGCAGCTGGCACTGGAGCGGCTGACAGACGACGACGCTGCTGAGGAGAGCGGCCAGCGATGAGCACTGTCCGGCCGCCGCTGCTCGCCCTCGCCTGTGCTGCCGTCTGCCTGCTCGGTGCCGCCGCAGGCCGTGCCCAGAGCGGCCCCCTGCCTCGCTTCCACCTCGACGGCGTTGCCCTGGAGCCCAGCAGCCTGCGGTTTGCACCGCGCAATGGCCTCGAGCGGCCGGCACTGATCCGGATGGAAGGCCGCCTCGCCAACCCCCTCGGCAGGTATTACCTCTACTACTCGGCCCACAGCCATTCCGGCATCGGCCTGGCGATTGCCGACAGCCTGGACGGTCCCTGGATCGAGGTTCCCGGCAACCCCGTGATCCCGAACGTGGCGATTCCGGATGTGCTCTGGATCGACGAGAGCAAAACGCTGCATCTGTGGGCCCACGGAACCAACGCACGCACCGAATTGTGGACCAGCAGCGACGGCATCAACTTTCAACGCCACAGCACCAGCATTCACGCCGCCACCATCAACACCCGCAACGCCACCTACACCCGCACCTACGCCTACCCGCTGGAGCGGTTCGGCTCCAGCTACGTCATGCTCTACTCCGGCTTGCTCGAGGAGCGGGGGGTGCGCGCGATCTGGCTGGCCATCTCCAACGACGCCGAAACCTGGACCCAGCTGCCCACCCCTCTGGTGGAGCCCGCTGAACACGAAACCGCCGCCATCTACGACCCGGCTCTGGTGCTCTTCGACGACAGGGTGTTCATTGCTTACAATGATGCCAGCAGCCACAGGGGAGGCAGCATTCGCTATGTGGAAATCGACCGCGAGCTCAACCCCCTGGGCAGCGGCGGCCAACGGTTCGTACTCAAAGAGCCCCATCCCGGTCCACCGCTGAACGGACGCCTGCGCAGCACCCAGTTCCATCAGGAGGAGAACACATTGCTGCTGCTCTCCGGTGCATCCCTGCGACCCGGAATCATCATCCGTGCCACAGCTGAACTCCCCCATTCCGCGGAGTAGCCCCGTCAACTCGCCGACACCGCCCAACCTTCCCCTGCCGGCGATCCGGCGCGATCCGCGGGTGATCCGCCGGCTGATGCCCCTATGGGAGTGGTTCTACCGCCACTACTTCCGGGTGCGCACCAGTGGCTGGGAGCACATGCCCGGCCACGGCCAGGTGCTGCTGGTGGGCTCCCACAACGGTGGCCTGGCCACCCCAGACCTGCCCATGTTCCTGGTGGACTGGGTGCGGCGCTTCGGCACCGACCGGCAGGTCTATGGCCTCACCCACGCCAAGGTGTGGAAGGCCTTTCCCGCCGCCGCCGATCTGGCGGCACGGGTGGGCGCGGTGCCCTTCCATGCCCGCCAGGCCATCGCGCTGCTGCAGCAGGGCCACAGCCTGCTGGTGTATCCCGGCGGCGGCGAGGACGCCTTCCGGCCCCACCGGCGGCGCGACCGCATCGAGTTCGCCGGCCGCACCGGCTTCATCCGCCTCGCCCTCTGGCACGAGCTGCCGGTGATCCCCCTGATCTCCTGGGGCGGCCACGACACCCTGGTGGTGCTCGAGGACTGCACCGCCCAGGCCCGGCGGCTGCACGAGCTGGGGATGCCCTGGCTGCTGGGCATCGACCCGGAGGTGTTTCCCGTCTACCTGGGGCTGCCCTGGGGGCTGGCCTTCGGGCCGCTCCCCAACCTGCCGCTGCCCGCCCGCATCCACACCCGGGTGTGCGCGCCGGTGCTGTTCGAGCGCACGGGCTACGCCGCCAGCCGCGACCGTGCCTACGTGCAGGCCTGCTACGTGCAGGTGGTGGCCCACATGCAGGCCGAGCTCGACCGGCTCAGGCTGGAGGCCGAGGCCCCGGGGTGACGGGGCTACATCACCACCGCATCGATGGGACGGCGCAGGGATCGCGGCATCTCCGGCCCGCGGCCGAAGCGGATCACCAGATCCGGCCGGCCCCCTGCCAGACCGAGAAACCGGGCGAAGTCGGCACGAATCGAGGCAACCTCCACCGGCTGGTTGAGGTGCGACGTGCGCACGCCCAGGGCGGTGGCC